>NZ_JBHVCP010000063.1:0-41720 GCF_042803315.1 Streptomyces sp. NPDC057424 | reverse complement strand
TACGAGAAGTACGGCGCCCGCGGTCTTCTGCGTGCCCGGGTACCCGGGCACGCGACGGCTCAGTGCGTCAGCGGCGGGCGCGGCGGCTGCGGGGCGTCCCCGGGCTCGTCCCTGATGACCTCACCCTGGACGACCTTGCCGTCGGGCTGGTGCATCCGGGCCTGCTGGAAGGCACCGCCCAGGGTGCCCGGGCGGGCCTCCCTGAGCTTGCGCTCGAAGGTGCGCTCGGCCGAGCGGCTCACGGCCTTCTGGACCGGCGGCAGCAGCAGGAGCAGGCCCACCGCGTCCGACACCAGGCCGGGGATCATCAGGAGCAGGCCGCCCAGCATCATCAGGCCGTTGCCCTCGCTGCCCGGCCGGGCCGCGTCGGGCATCTCACCGTTCTGCTGCTGTTGCAGCGCCTCGGAGAGCTTGCGGAAGGCCCGTCGGCCGGCCCGCTTGATGACGACCGAGCCGAAGACGATTCCCGCCAGCAGGACGAGGAAGACCACCAGAGCGCTGGTCGCCCCCGCCACCAGCGTGAGCAGCCAGATCTCCAGCACGAGCCACGCGGCGACGCCCAGCGGCAGGAACGTACGCAGCCGGGAGCGCTTGGGCCGGGCAGGGGGCAGGGGAGTCTGAGCGCCAGTCGTCATGCCTCCAGTGTGCCTGGCCCCGGCTCAGCACGGGATAAGGCCACCATCAGCTGTTTCTGTGCGCGGCTGTCCGGGAGCGGCGTGCGGCTACGGCTGCTTCGAGGGGCCTCCGCGGCCCGTGACCTTGCCGACCCGCTCCCCCACGCCCCACGCCGTGACGCGCCACAGCGCCTCGACGAGGATGTCGCGGCTCATCTTGGAGTCGCCGAGTTCGCGCTCGACGAACGTGATGGGCACCTCGACCACGTGGTAGCCGGCCTTGACCGCTCGGCGGGCGAGATCGACCTGGAAGCAGTACCCCTGGGAGGCGACATCGTCGAGGCCGAGGCCCTCCAGGGTCTCGCGGCGGAAGGCACGGTAGCCACCGGTGATGTCACGCAGCGGCAGGTCGAGCGCCAGCCGGGAGTAGAGGCTGCCGCCCCGGGAGATCATCTCGCGGGACTTCGGCCAGTTCACCACCCGGCCGCCCGGCACCCAGCGCGAGCCCAGCACCAGGTCGGCGCTCTTGAGGGCGGTGAGCAGACGGGGCAGTTCCTCGGGCTGGTGGGAGCCGTCGGCGTCCATCTCGATCAGCACGCCGTAGTCACGCTCCATGCCCCAGTGGAAACCCGCGAGGTAGGCGGCGCCCAGGCCCTCCTTGCCCTTGCGGTGCAGCACGTGGACGTGGTCGTCCTCCACGGCCAGCTCGTCGGCCAGCTTGCCCGTGCCGTCCGGGCTGTTGTCGTCGGCCACGAGCACGTGTGCCACCGGGACGGCCTTGCGTACCCGGCCGACGATGCCCTTGATGTTCTCCGCCTCGTTGTAGGTCGGGATGATCACCAAGGCCGTGCCGAGCGGGCCGAACTTCCTCACCCGGGCTCCTGCCGCGAGGGTTCCGTCGCCGTCGTTCACCACTGCCCCTTCATGTCCATACGCAGGGGTCCACCATAGTGGGCCCGGCCTGCGATGACGTGACAGGACGTTCGAATCGTGGCGTCGAATCCGCAAGACGCGGGGATGAGCGCGCCTCCGGGTGCGCGCGTACGGCGGATGGGGGCCCGGCGCCCTTCGGGCCGGCCTGGGATCCGCCGGCTGCGGATCGACCGAAAGCCGTTGTCTACTGAGCGCCCGGGCCCCACCCGGGTCACACCTTCCCGACCGGCCGGAACGTTCCCTCGGCGCTGCGCCGGCCTGAGCCTGGCTCCCAGTGGCGGTGCCCCGGTGCGGCACACCGTCCCTGACCCGGCGGCACCGCGGCGAGTGCTCGGACGTTCCCCGGTCGGGTGTCCGGTGGTGGACCCGGCCGAACCTACCGGCCCCCTGCGGCCGCCTGTCAACAGCCGTTCGACCTGCGCATCCTCCGGCATGCCCTGGTCAGAGCAGAGGATGCGCAGGTCGCGCGCCGGGGGCGCGGCGCACGGCCCTCATGCGCGCCACCCCCGTAGATCACTCGCCCGGCCGTACGAAGACCGTGCGTCCGCCCACCACGGTCCGCAGGCAGACGGGCAGGTCGTGGCCCGGAGTGAGGTCGGGCAGCCCCGGGGTGCCGGAGCGGGGATCCGTCGACCAGCGGGCGACGCGGTCGTCCGGGGCCTGGACGACGAGTTCGCCGGTGCGCCAGACGGCGTAGTCGGCGGGGGCGCCCGGGACCAGAACGCCCGCGTCGTCCCGTCCGACGGCCCGCCAGCCGCCGCGCGTGTGCGCCGTGAACGCGGCGCGCACGGAGACGCGGTGCTCCGGCGTGCGGTGGAAGGCGGCGGCCCGGACCGTGCCCCACGGGTCGAGCGGGGTGACCGGGCTGTCGGAGCCGAACGCGAGCGGGACACCGGCGCGCAGCAGGGCCGCGAAGGGGTTCAGAGCCCGCGCCCGCTCCTTCCCGAGCCGCTGCGCGTACATGCCGTCCTCGCCGCCCCACAGGGCGTCGAAGGCGGGCTGCACGGAAGCGGTGAGTCCGAGCTCGGCGAAGGCGGCGACGCTCTCCGGGGTGAGCATCTCGGCGTGCTCGACGCGGTGCCGGGCGGCCCGGATCCGGGCGAGCCCGAGCGTCTCGGCGGCGGCGCGCACGCCCTCCACCACGGCGTCCACGGCCGCGTCGCCGATGGCGTGGAAACCGGCCTGCAGACCTGCCTCGGTGCAGGCCTCGACGTGCGCCGCGACCGCGGCGGCGTCCAGGTAGGCGATGCCGGTGTGCCCGGCATCGGCGTACGGCTGGTGCAGACAGGCCGTGTGCGAGCCGAGGGCGCCGTCGGCGAACAGGTCTCCCGCGGCGCCGGCCGCGCCCAGCTCCCGCGCCTTGGCGACATCCTGCTCGGCCCAGTAGCCGACGACCCGCGGCCCGGGCTCCTCCCCCGCGAGGCGCAGCAGCCCGGTGAAGTCGTCCTCCGAGGAGATCTCCGGACCGGCGCACTCGTGGAGCGTGCCGATCCCGAGCGAGACCGCGCGGGCGAGGGCGGCGCGCTGCGCGTCGGTGCGCTGCCGCGGCGTCACGGCGGCGAACGCCGCGGCCCGTACGGCGTGATGGGCGTCTGCGGTGAGCGGACCGTCCGCACGGGTGACATCGGGAACGAGGTCGAGCAGGGCCGTCGTGACGATCGCCGAGTGGACGTCGATCCGGCTGAGGTAGAGAGGCCGGTGGCCGGTGGCCTCGTCGAGCTCGGCCCGCGTCGGGGGCCGGCCACCGGGCCAGCGGGCGGCGTCCCACCCGTGCCCGAGCAGCACCGGGTCGTCCGGACGGGCGGTGGCGAATTCACGTACGAGGGCGAGGGCGGCGTCCAGGGAGGGCGCGCCCGACAGATCGAGACCGGTCAGGGCGAGACCGGTGGCAGTGGTGTGCACATGCGCGTCCGTGAACGCCGGAGTGACCAGTGCCCCGTCGAGGTCGACGACCCTGTCGACCCCTTCCGCGAAGGCGTCAGCGGCCCCCTCGGACCCGACCCAGGCGATCTGTCCCCGCTCCACGACCATCGCGGTGGCGAACGGGTCGGCAGGGCTGTGCACCTCTCCGCGGCGCAGCAGAACGGTCTCGGGCGGGGTACGGGAGTCACTCATGAGCACAGTCTCACAGGCCCGCTGTAACGCCCTGCAAAGGGGCGAGGGGAGCCGCGCGATCAGCCGCACACGGCCCGCAGCCGCCGCTCCACCCGTCAGATCCTGGGCGGCCGTGCCTCGTACGGCGTGGACAGCACCACCGTCGTCCGTGTCGACACCCCCGCCAGCGACCGCAACCGCGCGAGCAGCTCCTCCAACTCGTGCGGCGTGGCGACCCGCACCTTGAGGATGTAGTTCTCGTCGCCCGCGACACTGTGGCACGCCTCGATCTCGGGCACGCCGGCCAGCCGGTCAGCGATGTCGTCCGGCGCACTGGGATCGAACGGTTTCACCGAGATGAAAGCCGTCATCGGCAGTCCCACGGCCTCCGGGTCGACGACCGCGGCATAGCCCCGGATGACGCCCCGCTGCTCCAGCCGCCGCACCCGCTGATGCACGGCCGACGTGGACAGCCCCGTGGCCTTGCCCAGGTCGGTGTAGCTCATCCGCCCGTCCTTGACGAGCAGCTGCACGATCTGTCGGTCCAGCTCCTCCATGGCGCAAGAACCTACAGTGCCGTTGATCTCCTCGGATACCTGAGCGGCCCAGGTCATGCCCGGTTCGTGATGTGGCCGGAAGCCGACGGCCGGCGGCCCGGGGGACAAACCCGCCGCAGTGGACACCCTCACGGGGCATGTGACGAACGCCACAGAGCTCGAACAGTCTCCGTAATGTTCTCGTGATTACCGCCCAGGGGGGACGGGAAGTGCTTGCTGTGGTCGAGGCCGCAGTGCCTGATACGGCCCAGTCCGAGGGGGAGAACCCAATGCAGAGTCTTAAGCGCCCTGGCCGCACCGCACCCAAGCGGCCGCAGCTCGTCGTCGAGCCCGAGCCGGAGGGTGTCGAACCCGACTCCTTCGACGACGAACTCGACGCCTACGACACGTTCGAGATGTTCCGGGTCGTCTGCCCGGACTGCGCGCAGTCCATCGCCCTGCTGGCGGACGAGGAGGTTCTGCCGGAGCACGCGCTGTGCGCCTCACCGTGGAACCCCTTCGGACTCACGGTCTGCGCCGGAACCGGTCGCAGGGCCTCCGACGCCCGCCCCGCGGACGAGTCCGTGGAACCTCAGGAGCAGGACACCGCCCTGCTGTTGACGCTCCCTCAGGGGCTCGACTGGCGGACCCAGCCCTTCTCGCACGTCGGCGGCCCGGGCTCGCGCCCCATCAGGGTGCCGGTCATGCGCCGCCAGGCGGCCTGAGCGCGGGCTCTCTCCGCCCGCTCGCCCCACTCCCGTAGCTGCCCCGCACCACGGCTCGCAGGAGCGCCGTGGTGCGGTTCAGTGCGCCCGGAACCGCGCGCGGCACTGAACGAACGCCCGATTCCACCATCCGGTGACCTGTCCGGGCCCTGCCGCGTTGCCCTGGTATGACCCCCATCTCCTCAGCGACCGGGCGTCAGCGCCTCCTGTACGTCCCGCCGCCCGCAGAATCGGTTCGGCCGGCTCCGCCCCGTTATCAGGACCCGCCGATCTACCGCGACCTGATGCGGACCTGGGCCGAGGGCGGCCGCACCCTGCCGGGCCGGCACGACCCGGAGTGGATGCGGCTCGCGGCCCCCTGGCGGGGCCTCGACCAGTTCAGCGTCCCTCTGGACCCACGAGATGGCGGGCGATGACCATCCGCTGGATCTGGTTGGTGCCCTCCACGATCTGCAGCACCTTGGCCTCGCGCATGTAGCGCTCGGCCGGGAAGTCGGCGGTGTAGCCGTATCCGCCGAGGATCTGCACGGCGTCGGTGGTGACCCGCATCGCCGTGTCGGTGCAGTGCAGCTTGGCCATGGCGGCCTGCCTCGCGAACGGGCGGCCCGCGTCCTTCAGCCGTGCCGCCGCGAGGTAGAGCGCGCGGCCCGCCTCGATCTGCGTCGCCATGTCGGCGAGCATGAACCTCAGTCCCTGGAAGTCGGCGATCGGCTTGCCGAACTGGCGCCTTTCGGCCGCGTAGGTCACTGCCTCGTCGAGCGCGGCCTGCGCCACACCGATCGCGCACGCCGAGATGCCGAGCCGGCCCGAGTCGAGCGACGACAGGGCGATCGCGAAGCCCTGCCCCTCCTCGCCGATGCGCCGGTCGTCCGGGACGCGGACGCCGTCGAAGTGGACCTGGGCGGTGGGCGAACCCTTCATGCCCATCTTCTTCTCCGGCACCGCGGCGCTCAGCCCCTCCGCGTCACCGGGCACCAGGAACGCGCTGATCCCGCGTGGGCCCTCCTCGCCGGTGCGGGCCATGACCGTGTAGAAGTCGGCGATCCCGCCGTGCGTGATCCAGGCCTTGGTGCCGGTGATCACCCAGCCGTCGCCGTCCCGCACGGCCTTGGTGCGCAGGGCCGCCGCATCCGATCCGGAGTGCGGCTCGGAGAGGCAGTAGGCACCGAGCAGGCCGCCGCCGAGCATCGCGGGCAGGTGCTCGACCTGCTGCTCCTTGCTCCCGTAGGCGGCGAGCGCATAGGAGGCCAGGGAGTGGACGCTGACACCGAGGCCGACGGTGAGGCGGGCCGCGGCGAGTTCCTCCAGCACCTGGAGGTAGACCTCGTAGGGCTGGTCGCCGCCCCCGTACTCGGAGTCGTAGGGCAGACC
Source organism: Streptomyces sp. NPDC057424 (assembly GCF_042803315.1). Classification (NCBI taxonomy): domain Bacteria; kingdom Bacillati; phylum Actinomycetota; class Actinomycetes; order Kitasatosporales; family Streptomycetaceae; genus Streptomyces; species Streptomyces sp. NPDC057424. The sequence goes on along the minus strand of NZ_JBHVCP010000063.1, from coordinate 35,447 downwards.
GAGCAGGCCGGAGCGCGAGAGCAGGGTGAAGAGTTCGCGCGGGAAGCGGCCGGCGTCCTCCTCCTCGGCCGCCTTCGGGGTGATCTCCTGCTGCGCGATGTCGCGGACGAGCGAGATCAGGTCCCGGGCCTCCTCCGTGGGCAGTTGTCGGTCCACCTGCTGCGGGGCGCGGTCGGGCATGGCGACGCTCTCCTCCCTGTCGGGCACTGGCGGACGGGCCCATGGGTGGGGGCGGCGCCGCCGGGTCGATCTGGTGCCTGGCCGATGCTTGCAGTCCCGGGTCTCGGAAGCTGCTGACCAGCGGCTGTGCGCTGTGAGTATGCCCGATCGGAGGCATCCCGTCACCAGTTAACGACCGCTTACTTCAAGAAATGGCCGAGCGCCTCCGGAGCGGCGAAATTGGTCCGAACCATTGACCCCACTGGTCTAGTCCTCCTACTGTTTCGCTCCACCGAGTTACCGCGTTCATGCCAATGGGCGCGCGCTCCCCCCTCTCCCCACGAGGAGGACACCGGATGCACACCCCCCACCGTTCCCGCTTCCGGGCCATCGTGTCCGCGGCCTGTTGCGCCGTCCTGGGCGCCGGTCTGCCGGCCGGCGCGGGCACCTCCGCCACCGCGGCGACCTCGGCTCAGGAGGCCGCCGCAGACTCGAAGGCCGCTCCCCGGCCCAAGACCCAACGTCACCGGCGGCAAGTGCGCCATGGGCGACGGCTACGCCGCCACCGACCGGGCCTACACCGCAGCCGAGTCCGTCGACGGCAGGGCGGACACCTGGGACCAGCCGCTGCGCGGCACCTTCAACCAGCTGCGCAAGCTGAAGTAGAAGCACCCGAACCTCAGGGTCCTGTGGTCCTTCGGCGGCTGGACCCGGTCGGGCGGCTTCGGGGAGGCCACCAGGAACCCGGCCGCCTTCGCCCGGTCCTGCTACGACCTGGTCGAGAACTCCCAGTGGGCGGATGTCTTCGACGGCATCGACATCGACTGGGAGTACCCGAACACCTGCGGCGCCACCTGTGACACCAGCGGCAAGGCGGCCTTCAAGAACCTGATGCAGGCGCTGCGCGCCACGTTCGGCGCGAAGAACCTCCTCACCGCGGCGATCACCGCCGACGCCGCCCCGGGCGGCAAGATCGACGCGGCGGACTACGCGGGCGCCGCGCGGTACGTCGACTGGTACAACCCGATGACGTACGACTTCTCCGGCGCCTGGGACGCCGCCGGTCCGACGGCCCCGCACTCGCCGCTGACCTCGTACTCCGGCATCCCGAGGGCGGCCAGCCACAGCTCGGCGACCGTCGCCAAGCTCAAGGGCCTCGGCATCCCCGCCTCGAAGCTGCTGCTCGGCATCGGCTTCAACGGCCGCGGCTGGACCGGCGTCACCCAGACGGCCCCCGGCGGCACCGCGACCGGCCCGGCGGCGGGCACGTACGAGCAGGGCATCGACGACTACAAGGTGCTCAAGGCCAAGTGCCCGGCGACGGGGACCGTGTCCGGCACGGCGTACGCCAGGTGCGGCAGCAACTGGTGGAGTTACGACACCCCGGCGACCATCGGCACGAAGATGACCTACAAGAACCAGCAGGGCCTGGGCGGCACGTTCTTCTGGGAGCTGAGCGGCGACACCGCGAACGGTGAGCTGATCAAGGCGATCAGGTAACGCGCAGAGCCGGGCGGGGCGGCGGACCGGTGACGGCGGACCGCCGCCCCCCGTTCATACGCCCCGGCGGGCGGGCTGCGGGGCGGGGTGGACGGGGTCGAGCTCCTCGATCGCGCGCAGGGCGCCGCCGAGGGTCTTCACCAGCAGCTCGCACATGGTGTCGCGGGGCAGTTCGGGGCGGTCGATCCATGCGAGCGTGGCGCCCTCGACGCTGCACACCCAGGCCAGCAGGCCCATCCGCGCCAGCGCGGTGACGTCGACACGGCCGTACGCACCCTCGGCGATGGTGGTCACGACGGCCTCGCGCACTCCGTCACGGATGGCGTGCACCTCGGTGTCGAAGCCGACGCCGCCGCTCACGATCGTGCGGTACGCGGCCTGGTTGTGCTCGGCGTAGCGCAGATAGCCGTCGATGGTGCGCTGGACCCGGTCGACCGGGGGCAGTTCGGGACCACTCGCCGCGAGGGTGAGCAGCTCGGTGACCGAGTCCTGGACGATGGCCAGGTAGTAGCCGCGCTTGGACTGGAAGTAGTAGTAGATCAGTCCCTTGGCGACGTGCGCCTGCCGGGCGATGTCGTCCATCGAGAGGGCGTCGTAGGAGGTGTCGGCGAACAACCTCCGCCCGATGGCGATGAGTTCGGCACGACGCGCCATCGAGCGCTCGGTGCCGCGGGCCCTGGGACGCGCGGCAGGCTGGGGGCTGATATTCAATTTCGACCCTGGTCTCAACGGGCGGGGCGGGACCTCCGCAGTATGGCAGGCCTCACTGCCGGTTCGTGGGTCAGGTCACAGCAGCCCGAGCTGCGTCACGAGCATCGCCAGGACCACGACGAGGACCCAGCCCATGACGTGCTCGACGATCTTCGGGCCGTCTTCCTGAGGGCCGCCGGTGCGGACGCGTGGAGCGGTGGCTGAGTGCGCGGTCATGGCTTCTCGCTGGGTCGGTCGTACGGAGGTGCTCCTCCCCCGGAGCTCCGTCCACCTTGCCACTGGAAGCGGCTTTTGCGGCCGAGAGCTTGGTCACACGCGGACGCCCACGGCCGCCAGCGCCTTGCGCTGGGCCGCGCTCGGGCGCGCCGGGAAGTACAGGTAGCAGACGCCGCCGGTGCCTGAGACGACCTTGCCGGAAGCGTTGTACCGCTTGGTCCTGAGCCAGATGTTCTCCCACTCGCGCCGCCGGTAGACGCGCCGTACGGCCTCGTTGCTCGCCGAGTAGGGATCGTTCGCGATCACGTCACCGCCGGCCGTGAAGCCGATGACGGTCATCAGGTGCCCGGCGGTGCCGTACCCGGCGCCGGTCAGCTCCTCCTTCAGGAACGACTGGGACGTTATGGCGGGGATGCCCGCGGCGATCAGCGTCTCCAGTTCGGTGAGCGAGCCGAGCCGGGTGACCACGCCCTGGAGGTCCTTGAACGTGGCCGCGTACGCGGCGTTGAACGGCCAGTTGCCGCAGCCCGCGTACTGGTAGTCGTAGGTGAACCGGGCCGCGTGGCACACCTGCGGGTCGGCGTAGGCGGGGTCGACCCAGGCCAGCTGCCCGTCGGTGAGCCGGCCGCCCCAGTACTCGATGATCATCTGGGAGGACGTCGGGCTGCACCAGGCCTCGCCGCCGTTGTCGTACTCGGGGTACTGGCCCTTGTGGATCTCCTGCGAGTAGCGCGGAACGGCCAGTTCCTTCGCGAGGCCGGGCGCGGACGCCGGGACGGTGAACCGGTCGGGCACGTCGGAGCCCATGGCCCCGAGCCGCCACACGGTGGGTGTGGCCTTGGTGCCGGGCTTGCGGTGGAGGGTCAGACGCAGCCGGTACGAGGTCAGGCGGAGGCCGGCCGCCGCGCCGTCGACCGCCAGGGTGTCGGTCCATACGGTGCTCTTGCCGTCGCTCTGGTCGTCGACCGAGGTGCGCCTGATGTCCTGGTCGCCGGCCGCCCAGCGGGCCATCACGTACCAGGGGGTACTGGTGCCGTCGGAGTAGGTGCCCTTGATCTCGACCTGGATCCAGGTGCCGGCCGGGGTGTGCGCGTTCCAGGAGACGATCGCCTCGGTCGCGGGGACGGCGAGCCGGTGGACGGGGGACGTCCAGGTGCCGTACTCCCACGCGGCGGTGGTGCCGGTGTGCGGATCCGTGTAGTCGGCGGTTCCGGCGGGCTTCGCGATCACCAGCCCAGGGCGCTCGCCCGCGACGGCCCGGGTTCCCTTGGCGGTACCGCCGCACCAGTCGCCGTACGAGACCCAGGCCCGGTTGTCGACGGTGCGGGCCGGGAGGGCCCGGGCGGGATCTGCGGTGTCGGTCGTCACGGGGGCCTCGGGGTCGGCGGCCGCCGGGCCCGCGCCCACGGTGACGGCGGCGACCGCGGCGGCCAGGACGATTCTGCGGGACGGCTGTTCGGCTCTGCGCATGGCGGGGACCCCCGGATGTCGGAGTCGGGCAGGGGCGGGGCAGGTCCGCGCACGGTCGGTCGCATCCGTGCGTGCGCCACATATGAGCACAGCCCGCCGTGTCCTGCCAGCACTTCGACGCGTGCCGCGCCCACCAATATTGGCGTCGACCAGTGGCGCCCCCCGGCGGACCCCGTCGTTAGAGTGCGGAGCGAGATGAATCCGCCCTTCCGCCCCGCACCGGGCCCCGCCGTCCGCGATCTGGCCACCCGGATCCGCCGCCTCTCCCCCTCCTGCGGCCCGGTCCGGCTCATCGGCGTCGACGGGCACGCCGGGTCCGGAAAGAGCACGTTCGCCGAGCAGTTGGCCGCGGCGCTGGACGGTGCGCCGGTGCTGCGCCTCGACGACATCGCCAGCCACGACGCGCTGTTCGACTGGACCGGACGGCTGCTGGACCAGGTGATCGAGCCGCTCTCCCACGGCCGGACCGCCCACTACGCCCCCTACGACTGGCGGACCCGCCGCTTCGGTCCGCCGCGTTCGCTGCCGCCGGTGCCGGTGCTCCTCGTGGAGGGCGTCGGCGCGGGACGCCGGGCGGTGCGCTCCCACCTGGCCCTGCTGCTGTGGATGGAGCTGCCGCGCGAGGAGGCCTGGGCGCGGGGACGGTCGCGGGACGGGGAGGAGCAGCGGGAGTTCTGGAACGGGTGGGTTCCGGCGGAGCGCCGGCATTTCACCGACGACCCCTCGCGGCCGTTCGCCGATCTCCTGGTACGGCAGCGAGATGAGGGATATGAGGTGCTCACGGGACCTGCTGGGAGCGTTGGACCGGACCAGCCCATCACGCACGGTGACGGACCGCCCGCAGTGTGCTGAACCTGTGAAGGGCCTTGCGGAACAAGTTGCCGGAGTGCTTCAACTCGGCTTGACCGTCGGGCCGTACAGGTCTTACGTTCTCAATGTGCGGCCTTCGAGGCCGCCCACAGACGCGAAGCCCCCGGTTGTTCCCCCGTGATCGGGGGCTTCGTTCTGTCTTCTTGGGGTTTTCGGGCCGCCGCGGGGTGACGCGTGCTCACCCTGGGTCACCGTGCGGGCGTGCGCCTTGCCCGCTCCCACCTCGCCGAACGGGCCGTGCGGCACCCTGCGGGGGCGCCGCCCCCGCAGGTACGATGCCCTCGTTGCGACCTACGGACGGTTGCTTCGCGCACTGTGCAACTCCGGTCCGTGGCACAGCGGTTCGAGCAGGGCAGCCGGCTGGGGGACGGCTCGTTGGCATACCGACGGGGGCACGGTTTGTGGGGGACGTGATGGACTTCGGCACGCAGGGCCCTCAGGCCCCGGCCGACCTCGCCTGGCTGCGAGGCGTGGACGCCTACACCATGGGCGCGTATCCGCAGGCGGAGGAGGAGTTCCGCGCCTCCGTGCGGATGGACTCCGGGATGGCCGACGGCTGGCTCGGGCTGCACGCGCTGCGCGTCGACACGACGACGGCGCTGCTCAGGATGTTCCGGCACCGGGACCGTTTCGGGGAGCAGCGCTCCCGCTACCGTCGCACGCTCAACTCCTGGTACTGGCTGGGCTGGTGGGTGCAGCCCGTGCTGGAGAGCCCCCGCGATCTGCTGCTCGCGCACGCCTCCCACTGGCTGGACGGCCGCCATGTCCCCGAACTGGACCGGGCGCTCGCCGGTCTGCCGCCGGTGGACACCGACCACCAGGTCCGCTTCCTGCACTCCTGCCGCGCCTACCTGGTCAAGGACTGGGAGCAGCTGGTCCGTCACACCGACCCGCTGCTCGACGATCCGATGCTCGGCATCGAGGCGGGCCTGTTCGGCGGCATGGCCCGGGTCCGACTGGAGATGTACGGCCAGGCCGAACCGCTGCTGTCCGCCGCGCTGATGCGCTGCCGCAGCGAGCAGCCCCAGCGCAAGGAGCTGCGCTACTGGCTGGCCCGGGCGCACGAGGGCACCGGCCGCAGCGCCGCCGCCCTCCCCCTGTACCGGGCCGTGCACCGCGTGGACCCGGCCTTCATGGACACCTCCGCCCGGCTCGCCGCCATAGCCGAGGGCGACGGATACGACGACGCCGCGGACCTCGCGGCGATCACGCTCACCGGCGCGGGCCAGGACGCCGTGGACGGTCCGGACGGGTTCGATCCGCTCTTCGGCATGGAGGGGCGCGACCTGAGACTGCCCGACCCCGAGCCGCTGCTCGCTCCCCTGCCGCCGGTGACCGTCCCGCCGGTCCGTGAGAGGGCCGGCCCGGCTCCCTCCCTGCCCGCCGGGCCCACCGACCCGGCGTTACTGGAGGAGGCACTGGCCGAACTCGAGCGCATGGTGGGCCTGGAACCGGTGAAACGCCAGGTCAAGGCGCTGTCGGCGCAGCTGAACATGGCCCGGCTGCGAGCCGGGCAGGGCCTTCCGGTCCAGCCGCCGAAACGCCACTTCGTCTTCTCCGGCCCCTCCGGCACCGGCAAGACCACCGTCGCCCGCATCCTCGGACGCGTCTTCTACGCCCTCGGGCTGCTCGGCGGCGACCATCTCGTGGAGGCACAGCGGGCCGACCTGGTCGGCGAGTACCTCGGACAGACTGCGGTGAAGGCGAACGAACTGATCGACTCGGCACTCGGGGGCGTCCTCTTCGTCGACGAGGCCTACTCGCTGTCCAACTCGGGTTACGGCAAGGGGGACGCGTACGGCGACGAGGCCCTGCAGGTCCTGCTGAAGCGCGCGGAGGACAACCGCGACCATCTCGTGGTGATCCTGGCCGGCTACCCGGAGGGCATGGACCGCCTGCTCGCCGCGAACCCCGGCCTGTCGTCCCGTTTCACCACCCGCGTCGACTTCCCCTCGTACCGGCCCCTCGAACTCACCGAGATCGGCAAGGTGCTCGCGGCGGAGAACGGCGACCTGTGGGACGAGGAGGCCCTCGACGAGCTGCGGTCCATCGCGGGGCACGTGGTGGACCAGGGGTGGATCGACGAGCTGGGCAACGGGCGGTTCCTGCGGACGCTGTACGAGAAGAGCTGCGCGTACCGGGATCTGCGGCTGTCCGTATACCCCGGGGTGCTGGGGCGGGACGATCTGGCGACGCTGCGGCTGCCGGATCTGATGCAGGCGTACGGGGAGGTGCTGTCCGGGCGGGGTCCGCAGGATCCGCCCGCACTGTGAGACACGGGTGTGGGGGCCGGGGCCGTGCCCCCAGTGCCTGGTGACCGGTCGTCCGGGCGTCGCGGGGCCGGCTGAGAGGCGCGGCGCCTCTCAGGGGTCCTTTCACTGTGCCGGACCACGCGACCTGATCGGACGCTCATAGTGAAAGGACCCCTCAGCCGGGCCCGAGCCGGACGACAGGCCCTATGTGGCCAGTACCTCCTCCGACGCCCCGCTGCTCCTGGGCTCGGCCAGCCTCACCTCGCGCACCTCCCGGTGCGCGGGATCCCGTACCTCTCCCACCAGCAGCTCCAGCACATCCTCCAGCGCGACCAGCCCGAGCACCTTCCCGGACCCGTCGGCCACCTGCGCCAGGTGCGTCGCCGCCCGCCGCATCACCGTCAGCGCGTCGTCGAGCGGCAGCTCGGACCGCAGGGTCGTCATGGGACGCCACAAGTGCTGCGGAACGGCCCGGTCCGAGTCCTCCAGGTCGAGGACGTCCTTGACGTGCAGGTAGCCCATGAACACGGCGTTGTCGGCGGCGACGGGGAACCGGGAGTAGCCCGTGCGGGCCGTCAGCTCGACGATCCGCGCGGGGGTGACCGAGGGGCTGACCGTCACCAGCGACTCGCGCTTCAGCAGGACGTCCGTCACCGGGCGCGAGCCCAGCTCCAGGGCGTCCTCCAGGCGTTCTGCCTCCTCGGGGTCGAGCAGGCCCGCCTGGCCGGCGTCCTCCACCAGCCGGTTGAGCTGCTCACTGGTGAACACGGCCTCGACCTCGTCCTTGGGCTCGACGTGGAAGAGCCGCAGGATGCCCTGGGAGCAGGCGCCGAGGGCGGCGGTGATGGGCTTGCAGAAGCGCGCGAACCAGACCAGGCCGGGGCTGAGCCACAGCGCGGCCTTCTCCGGCGCCGCCATCGCCAGGTTCTTCGGGACCATCTCGCCGATGACGAGGTGGAAGAAGACCACGGCGGCGAGGGCGATCACGTAGGTCAGCGGATGGATCATGCCTTCGGGCAGGTGGATCCACTCGAAGACCGGCTCCAGCAGATGCGCGACCGTCGGTTCGGCGACCGCGCCGAGGGTCAGCGAGCAGATCGTGATGCCGAACTGGGCCGCCGCCATCATCTGCGGCAGCCGCTCAAGCCCGTAGAGGACCTGCCGGGAGCGGGCGGTGCCGAGCGGTTCGATCTGGCTGCGGCGGACGGAGACCAGCGCGAACTCGGCGCCGACGAAGAAGCCGTTGGCGAGCACGAGCAGCGCCGCGAAGAGAAGCTGGAGCACGCTCACCGGGCGGCCTCCGCCATGGAGACCACCGGGGCGGTCCGCACCAGCCGGACCCGTTCCGCCCGGTAGTGGCCGACCTGGCGCACCGAGAGCCGCCAGCCGGGCAGCTCCGCCTTGTCGCCGATGGCCGGGATACGGCCCAGCAGGTCGGCGATCAGGCCCGCTACCGTCTCGTACGGGCCCTCGGGCACGTCGAGGCCTATGCGCCGCAGGATGTCGACCCGGCAGCTGCCGTCGACATCCCAGGCGGGCCTGCCGTCCTCCGGCGGCACGGCGGCCAGTTCGGGCAGGTCGTGTCCGTCGTGCTCGTCGCGGACCTCGCCGACGAGCTCCTCGACGATGTCCTCCAGCGTGACGACGCCGGCGGTGCCGCCGTACTCGTCGACGACGACCGCGATGGGCTGCTCGCTGCGCAGGCGGGCGAGGAGCGGCTTCACGGGCAGCGTCTCGGGGACGAGCAGCGCCGGGCGGGCGATGCGGCCCACGGGGGTGCGCAGCCGGTCCTGGACGGGCACGGCCAGGGCGTCCTTGAGGTGGGCCATGCCGACGACCTCGTCGATCTTCTCCCGGTAGACCGGGAAGCGGGACAGGCCGGTGGCGCGGGTCAGGTTGACGACGTCCTCCGCGGTGGCCGAGGACTGCAGGGCGCTGACCTTCACGCGCGGCGTCATCACGTGCTGCGCGGTGAGCCCGCCCAGCGACAGGGTCCGGACGAACAGATCGGCCGTGTCCTGCTCCAGGGCGCCGGCCCGGGCCGAGTGGCGGGCCAGGGAGACGAGTTCGCCGGGGGTGCGGGCGGAGGCCAGCTCCTCGGTGGGTTCGATGCCCAGGGCGCGCACCAGCCGGTTCGCGACGGCGTTGAGGCCTGCGATGACCGGGCGGAACAGCCGGGCGAAGACATGCTGCGGGCCCGCGACGAAGCGCGCGACCTGCAGCGGCCGGGACACCGCCCAGTTCTTGGGCAGCAGCTCGCCGATCACCATCTGCACGGCGGAGGCCAGCAGCATGCCGACCACGACCGTGACACCGGAGACGGCTCCCTCGGGGACGCCGATCGTGGTGAACGGGCCGTGCAGCAGCTCGGCCAGCGCCGGTTCGGCGAGCATGCCGACGACGAGCGAGGTGATCGTGATGCCCAGCTGGGTGCCGGAGAGCTGGAAGGACAGTTCCTTGAGTGATTCGACGACCCGGTGGGCGCGCCGGTCGCCCTCGGCGGCGGCCTTCTCGGCCTCGGGCCGCTCGACCGTCACGAGTCCGAACTCGGCCGCCACGAAGAATCCGTTGGCGAGAATCAGCAGGAACGCGGCTGCCAGGAGCAGCAGGGGGGTGTTCATGATGCCGCCGCCTCCGCACGGTCGCGGACCTCGGGAACGGGGTCCGCGCTATGTCGGCAGGGGGCGGCGCAGGTACTGCAGGACGATCCGTCCATCGCCGGAGGGGGTCACTCCTCGGTTAGCAGGAGCCTCTGCGCACCGGTCGGGGCAGCAGAGGCGGAGGCGCATCCGTCACGCCTCCGCCAACAGATTAATCAAGACACGGCCCGGTGCGGCAGTGGCGGCCACCCGGAGGATCCTCCGCGTCAGCCCTGAGGCCGCTCGGGATCCGCCGCGGAGCGGGCCTCGACGAGCGCTCGCAGGGCCCGGGCGTCGGCGATGGCACGTTGCTTGGCCAGGCCCAGTTGGATGCCCAGAGCAGGCAGGCTGGTGCCGTCGCTGAGGTTGAGGAACACCCAGGGGTCGCCGGGCCGGAGGGTCACCTGGAGGATCTCGGCCCACTCCAGCCGGCGCTTGTTCGTGAGATTGACGACAGTGACGCCGTCTTCATCGGCAACGACCTTGGGACGCGCCAGCAGGAGCAGTACGGCGTCCAGCAGGAGCGCCGTGAAGACGAAGCTGACGCGCTCGCCGGGGTTGAGCTGCTTCAGCAGTACCGCGACCGCCGTGATCACCGCGAAGAGGGCGACGGCCGCGGTGATCAGCACCACGCGGGTGCTGCCCGGCCGGAACGTGACGGGCAGGGTGGGCAGATCGGACATCGGATCGCGCCTCTCAGAGACGGCAGGCGTGGATGGCCGTGGTCAGGATGGCCCGGGCGCCGATGTCGTACAGGTCGTCCATGATCCGCTGGGCTTCCTTGGCCGGGACCATCGCGCGGACGGCGACCCAGCCCTCGTTGTGCAGCGGGGAGACGGTCGGGGACTCCAGGCCGGGCGTGAGGGCGACGGCCTTCTCCAGCTGCTCGACGCGGCAGTCGTAGTCCATCATCACGTAGGTCCGGGCGACCAGGACACCCTGGAGGCGGCGCAGGAACTGCTGCACCTTGAGGTCGTCGGCGTCCGCGCCGGTGCGGCGGATCACGACGGCCTCGGACTGCATGATCGGCTCGCCGGCGACCTCGAGGCCCGCGTTGCGCAGCGAGGTGCCGGTCTCGACGACGTCGGCGATGACCTGGGCGACGCCGAGCTGGATGGCGGTCTCGACGGCGCCGTCGAGGTGGACGACGGAGGCGTCGATCCCGTGCTCGGCGAGGTGTGCGGCGACGATGCCCTCGTAGGAGGTGGCGATCGTCTTGCCCGTCAGGTCCGCCAGGACGCTGATCGTGCCGGGCTTGGTGGCGTAGCGGAAGGTGGAGCGGGCGAAGCCGAGAGCGAGGATCTCCTCGGCTTCGGCGCCGGAGTCGATGAGCAGGTCACGGCCGGTGAGGCCGATGTCCAGCTGCCCGGAGGCGACGTAGATCGCGATGTCGCGGGGGCGGAGGTAGAAGAACTCGACCTCGTTCACCGGGTCGACGATCCGCAGTTCCTTGGACTCCCGGCGCTGCTGGTAGCCGGCCTCATGCAGCATCTCCGCCGCAGGGCCGGACAGGGAACCCTTGTTGGGGACGGCGATGCGCAGCATGAGGTCGGCTTCCTTTGCGTGGTGTCGTGCGGGAACGGGGTGCGGCTTACAGGTGGGCGTAGACGTCGTCGAGGGAGATGCCGCGGGCGACCATCATCACCTGGACGTGGTACAGCAGCTGCGAGATCTCCTCGGCGGCTGCCTCCTTGCCCTCGTACTCGGCGGCCATCCACACCTCGGCGGCCTCTTCGACGACCTTCTTGCCGATGGCGTGGACGCCCTTCTCGACCAGTTCTGCGGTGCGGGAAGTGGCGGGATCGCCCTGGGCGGCCTTGTGCTGGAGCTCGGTGAAGAGCTCCTCGAACGTCTTCTTGGACATGGTGACGCTCAGCCTATGCCACACGTGCCGTCCGTCAGCGCCAGGGTTCGGATACTGAGCGGAGGGTGGCCGCGGTCGCCACCGCCGCCGTCACCGCCTCGTGCCCCTTGTCCTCGTTCGAGCCCTCGATGCCGGCCCGGTCCAGGGCCTGCTCCTCGGTGTCACAGGTCAGCACGCCGAAGCCGACGGGGACGCCGGTGTCGACGGAGACCTGGGTGAGGCCCTGGGTCACGCCCTGGCACACATAGTCGAAGTGGGGGGTTCCGCCGCGGATGACGACGCCCAGGGCCACGATCGCGTCGTAGCCGCGGCCCGCGAGGACCTTGGCGACGACCGGGAGCTCCCAGCTGCCGGGGACCCTGAGCAGGGTCGGCTCGTCGATGCCGAGGTCGTGCAGGGCGCGCAGGGCGCCGTCGACCAGACCGTCCATCACCTTCTCGTGCCACTGTGCCGCGATGACGGCGACTCGGAGGTCACCCACATTGCGTACGGACAGTTCCGGTGCACCCTTGCCGCTCACGTCTCTCCCTCTGTGCTCTCTTACTGGTTGCCGCAGGCCGGCACGGTGGTCGTGTCCAGCCAGGGCAGGTCGTGGCCCATCCGGTCCCGCTTGGTGCGCAGGTAGCGGAGGTTGTGCTCGCCGGCGCTGACGGGCATCGGCACGCGGGCCGCGACCGCGATGCCGTGGCGGACGAGCGCGTCGGTCTTGTCGGGGTTGTTGGTCAGCAGCCGGACGCCGCGCACGCCGAGGTCGGCGAGGATCTGGGCGCCGGCAGCGTAGTCGCGGGCGTCGGCGGGCAGGCCGAGTTCGAGGTTGGCGTCGAGGGTGTCGCGACCGCGCTCCTGGAGTTCGTAGGCGCGCAGCTTGGACATCAGGCCGATGCCGCGGCCCTCGTGTCCGCGCAGGTAGACCACCACGCCCCGGCCCTCGTCCTGGATGCGGGCGAGGGAGGCGTCGAGCTGGGGGCCGCAGTCGCAGCGGGCCGAGCCGAAGACGTCGCCGGTGAGGCATTCGGAATGGACGCGGACGAGGACGTCCTGGCCGTCGCCGATCTCGCCGTGCACGAGGGCGACGTGCTCGACACCGTCGACGGTGGAGCGGTACCCGAACGCGGTGAAGGTGCCGTGGGCGGTGGGCAGTCGGGTCCTGGCCTCGCGGCGGACGGTGGGTTCGCTGCTGCGGCGGTAGGCGATCAGGTCCTCGATGGAGATGATCGTCAGGCCGTGCTTGCGGGCGAAGGGGATCAGCTCGGGCAGGCGCAGCATGGTGCCGTCCTCGCCGGCGATCTCGACGATCGCGCCGGCCGGGCGCAGGCCCGCGAGGCGGGCGAGGTCGACGGCGGCCTCGGTGTGTCCGTCGCGGGCGAGGACCCCGCCGGGCCGGGCGCGCAGCGGGAAGATGTGGCCGGGGCGGACGAAGTCGTCGGGTCCGGAGACGCCGTCGGCGAGCAACTGGAGGGTGGTGGCGCGGTCGGAGGCGGAGATGCCGGTGCTCACGCCGTGCGCGGCGGAGGCGTCGACGGAGACCGTGAACGCGGTCTTCATCGACTCGGTGTTGTCCTCGACCATCTGCGGCAGCTTCAGCCGGTCCAGCTCGTCGCCCTCCATGGGGGCGCAGATCAGGCCGCGGCACTCGCTCATCATGAAGGCGACGATCTCGGGGGTCGCCTTCTCGGCGGCGATGACGAGGTCGCCCTCGTTCTCCCGGTCCTCGTCGTCGACGACCACGACGGGGCGGCCGGCCGCGATGTCGGCGATGGCCTGCTCGACCGGGTCGAGCGCGAAGTCCTCGACACCGTCGGTGCTGTACAGGGCGGTTGCGGCGCTCATGCCGGCGCTCCTTCCAGGGTGGGCTGCACGGCCTGACGCGAGCGCAGCCACCAGTCGCGCAGGCCCCACAGGACGAGCGCGCCGTAGATGACGTAGACGAAGCCGGAGAAGGCGTAGCCGTTGGCGAAGTTGAGGGGCACGCCGACGAGGTCGACGAGCAGCCAGGCGAACCAGAACTCGACCATGCCGCGCGCTTGGGCGTACATGGCGACGATGGTGCCGACGAAGATGTAGGCGTCCGGCCAGGGGTCCCAGGACAGGGTCGGGTACGCCGTGAAGAGCAGCGCCACCGCGACCGTGCCGGCGGCGGCCGCCGCGGCCATCGCCGCGCGCTCGCGCCAGGTGGCGAACCGTACGGCGATGTGGCCGTCCTCGCCCTGCTCCTTGCCGCGCTGCCACTGCCACCAGCCGTAGAGCGCCACGAGCATGACGACCGCCTGCTTGCCCGCGCTGCCGGTCAGATGGCCGAAGAAGGCGCCGAAGAGGATGAGGCCGGCCAGGAACTGCACGGGCCAGGTCCAGATGGAGCGCCGCCAGCCGAGGGCGAGGGCGGCCAGGCCGAAGAGATTGCCGACCATGTCGGACCAGAGGATGTGCTGGCCGAAGAGGACGAACGCCTCGGAGTTCAGCGTGTTCACCCGGCCGCCCCCCACGCGCGGTCGCCCAGCATCCGCTCGACGTACTTGGCGATGACGTCCACCTCGAGGTTGACCGGGTCGCCGGGCTGCTTGTGGCCGAGCGTGGTCAGGGCGAGGGTGGTGGGGATGAGGCTCACCGTGAAGTGGTCGGGTCCGGCGTCGACGACCGTGAGGCTGATGCCGTCGACCGTGATGGAGCCCTTCTCGACCACGTACCGGGTGAGGTCGGCGGGGAGGGAGATCCTCACGAGCTCCCAGTGCTCGGACGGCTTGCGCTCCAGGATCTCGCCGGTGCCGTCCACATGGCCCTGCACGATGTGCCCGCCGAGGCGTTCGCCCACGGCCATGGGGCGTTCGAGGTTGACCCGGGAGCCGGGCTTGAGGACGCCGAGGCTGGAGCGGTTCAGGGTCTCGGCCATGACGTCGGCGGTGAACTCGTCGTCCTCGTGGTCGACGACCGTGAGGCAGACGCCGTTCACGGCGATCGAGTCGCCGTGCTTGGCGCCCTCGGTGACGACTGGGCCGCGCAGGCGGAAGCGACAGGCGTCGTCGAGGGTCTCGACGGCGGTGACCTCGCCCAGCTCTTCGACGATTCCGGTGAACACTTCCCGGGTCCTCCTGCCTCTTCGGGCACGGACTCCGGGGCTGTCGATGACGACAGGAAGTACGAGCAGGGACATCGGGGACGACGCCGGACGGAGTCCGCCCCGAGGACGGACTTCTGGGCGGCGCGCACGAATGCCCGCTCGCCGCGCACTGCCTCCCATCCGGACTTTAACCGTCGGTCCAGGAATTTCACCTGGTCAACCGGTCGCTGGAGGCGACCGGGTCGCGGACTGTAACCGCCGGTTCGGACTTTCACCGACCCCGGAGTGCGCTGCTACTGGTACACGGCCAGTGTGCCACGCCTGATCGACGTTCAGAGGGGCGAAGCGTGTGGGCTGCCTCACAGACCGTGTCGCGCCCCTTCCCGAGCGCGACCGGCACCCCGGCCGCCCCGCGGGTCCAGCCCCTTGGACCCGGCATTGGTACACACCTATTGACGATGTGGTCTAGTCCTTTCTAGGGTCATCGCCAGAGTCGGCTCGCCCCCACTGACCGGCCCGGCGGCGGTGACGACGGCCCTTGCCCGCCGTCGGGCCTTCCCACGCCGTGCACACGGCGTTCTGGCAGGGTGAGTCGTATGACCACCACGACCGCCGACGAGTTCGAGAGCCACCGGCGCCGGATGTTCTCGCTCGCCTACCGGCTGCTGGGCTCCGCCGAGGAGGCCGAGGACGCGGTCCAGGACGCGTACCTGCGCTTCAGCGGAGCCGACCGGGCCGGGATCGAGCAGCCGTCGGCCTGGCTCGCCAAGGTCGTCACGAACCTCTGCCTGAACCGGCTGACCTCCGCGCGGGCCCGCCGCGAGCAGTACGTAGGGACCTGGCTGCCCGAGCCGGTGGTCACCGGGGACGGCACGCTCGGGCCGCTGGAGTCGGCCGAGCAGCGGGACGCCGTGTCGATGGCGATGCTGACGCTGCTGGAGCGGCTCACACCGACCGAGCGGGCGGTGTACGTACTGCGGGAGGCGTTCGGGTACGGGCACCGGGAGATCGCCGGGGTGCTGGACCTGAGTGAGGCGAACTGCCGTCAGCTGTACCGGCGTGCCGTGCGGCGGGTGGGTGAGCCGCAGGCCCGGTTCGAGCCCGCGTCCGAGCAGCAGGAGGAGCTGGTCGCGTCGTTCATCACCGCGGCCCGCGAGGGTGATCTGGCCGGGCTGGAGAAGCTGCTCGCGGCCGAGGCGACTTGGTGGAGCGACGGCGGCGGCAAGGTCACCGCGGCGCGTTGGCCGATCGAGGGCGGGCAGAGGATCGCCCACTTCCTGGCGGGCGGGGGCCCGAAGTTCGCGGCGGGCCTGGACTTCACGCCGGTGGAGGTCAACGGAGCGACCGGGCTGGCCACCTGGTCCGGCGACACCCTGGTGGGGCTGGCCGTCTTCGAGGTGCGCGACGGGCTGGTCACGGGGGTGCGGGCCGTGGTCAACCCGGAGAAGCTGGCGTTCGCACGGCGTCAGCTCACCCGGACGTAGGACCGCCGGGCGCGTCTGTCACATTCCGCGGGGGCTGTTCGGTCCTAGCTGGCGTGGGGCGCTCCGTCCGGGAGCGCCGGGCGTCCGAAGGGACTGAACAGCATGACCACGATCCTGGTGACCGGCGGTACGGGAACGCTCGGCCGGCTCGTCGCCGAGCGGCTGCGCGCGGACGGGCACGAGGTGCGGGTGCTCAGCCGGCACAGTGAGCCGTACGCGGTCGATCTGCGCAAGGGCGGTGCCGGGCTGGACGCGGCGGTCGCCGGTGTGGACACGATCGTGCACTGCGCGTCGTCGCAGAAGGGCGACGAGGAGGCGGCGGCGCAGCTGATCAGGGCGGCACGCGGGGCGCGTGTGCCCCACCTCGTGTACATCTCCATCGTCGGCGTCGACCGGGTGCCGTTCCGCTATTACCGGAGCAAGCTCGCGGTGGAGCGGCTTGTCGAGGAGTCGGGGCTCGGCTGGACCGTGCTGCGGGCGACCCAGTTCCACGACCTGCTGGTCATGCTGTTCCAGGGGCTGTCGAAGCTGCCGGTGCTGTTCCTGCCGGCCGGCCTGCGGGACCAGCCGGTCGAGGTCGCCGAGGTCGCGGACCGGCTGGCGGGACTGGCGGCGGCTGCGCCGGCGGGGCGGGTCGAGGACATGGGCGGGCCCGAGGTGCGGACGTTCGAGTCGCTGGCCCGCGCGTATCTGAAGGCGTCCGGGCGACGGCGGGCGGTGGTGAACGTGCCGCTGTGGGGGGCGGCGTACCGGGGCTTCCGGAGTGGGGGGCATCTGACGCCGGAACAGGCCGTGGGCACCGGGTCCTTCGAGGAGTACCTGGCGAGGCGGTTCGGGAGCGGCCCGCTGCGGGCGGGGAGCGGTCGGGGCGGGGAGGGCCGGCCGTCTGCGTAGACACCCGGAGGGAGCGGGGGGCGGTGGCCCGGGGCATAGGCGCCGGGGGGAGCGGGGGCCCGGGGGCTTGGGCACCAGGGGCAGGGCGAGAAGCCGCGGCCCGGGGACCTAGACACCAGGGGCAGGGCGAGAAGCCGCGGCCCGGGAGCCCAGGCACCAGGGGCAGGGAGGGAAGCCGCGGGCAAGGGCGCACCAGGGTGTGACGGCCAGGGCGCCGCGTCCTACCAGCCCGGGGAGGGCTGTGGCAGCCGCTCCCCCGGCGTGAACAGTTCCTCCTGGGCGCGGTCCCGCGCCGTGAGCAGCGCGCCGCGCAGGACCGCGCCGCCGCCCAGGCCGGTCGTACGTACCTCCGTCGGCAGCGGTGTCATCCGGGCGATGCGGTCCTGCACGCGGGCGGCGAGTTCCTCGCCGCCGGCCCGACCGACCTCACCCCCCAGCACCACACACCCTGGGTCCAGGATCGCGACGACCGAGGCGACTCCGACGGCCAGGCGATCGGCGAGGGCGTCGAGGAAACGGGCGGCGGGGGCGAGGCCTGTGGGCGGGTGCTCATCGGGAGATCCGGGCGCCGGGCCGGCCGTGGCGTCCTCCGCCCGGACCTGAACCACCGCCCCCCGCACCACGCCGACCGCCGCCCGCACGACCCCCGCCTGCGCCACCTCCTGCCCCGGCTCCACCGGCACCCCGCACTCGGCAGCGAGTTCCATGACCGCCGCCGCCGAGGCCAGGGAGTGGAAGCCCCCCTCGCAGTCCGTCGAGGACGGCAGCGCGGTCGTACCGGGGACGGGGAGGAAGCCGATCTCGCCGGTGCCGCCGGAGGCTCCGCGGCGCAGCGCGCCGTCGAGGACCACGGCAGCTCCCGTTCCGTGGCCCAGCCACAGCAGGACGAACGTGTCGCGGTCCCGGGCCGCCCCGTCGCGCTGCTCGGCCAGTGCCGCGAGGTTGGTCTCGTTCTCCACGCTGACGCGGGCTTCGGGCAGGCGCTCCTGGAGGGTGGCCACGAGGCGGCGGTGCCACTCGGGCAGTCCGGAGGAGTCACGCAGCTCGCCGCTGGCCGGGTCGATCAGGCCCGGGGCTCCGATGCCGACGGTGTGCATCCGGTCGGCGCCGGCCTCCTTCACCACGCGCTCGACCAGCGCCACCGCCTGCTCCACGGCGGGCCCCGTGCCCGTGTCGTCCCCGATGGGCACGGACGCCTCGGCCAGTACCCGCCCGACCAGGTCCGCGACGGCCACGGCGACGCCCTCGGTACGAACGTCGAGGGCGGCCAGGTGCGCGCGGTCGGAGACGATGCCGTAGACCTTCGCGTTGGGGCCGCGCCGCTGCTCCCCCGCCTCGCCGACCACCGTGATCAGCCCGGCGGCGGTGAGCCGTTCGACGAGGTCGGCGACGGTCGGCCGGGACAGACCGGTCAGCTGTTTCAACTGCCCTGCCGTCAACGGGCCTTCCTGCTGGAGCAGACGCAGGGCGAGCCGGTCGTTGATGGCCCGGGCGGTGCTCGGGGATGCGGGCATGCCGGGATCCTTCCAGATCGGTGGAGCCGTCGACCGTGCCCCACCGAAAATCCTCTTATTATCAGGCAGGGTTCCTGATAGTTTACGCCCGCACCGGAGACGAGCCCGGCAGAGACCTGGAGGGGGACCGCAGAATGGGCAACGTGGTCGACGAACAACGCGAGGTGAAGCGGTCCCGGTACGCCGTGGCCGCCGTCTTCGCCGTGCACGGCGCCGTCACCGGCTCGTTCGCCACCCGGGTGCCGTGGATCCAGGACCACGCGGGCGTCAGCGCGGGCCAGTTGGGGATCGCGCTCGCCTTTCCCGCGCTCGGCGCGTCCGTCGCGATGCCGCTGGCCGGCAGCGTCAGCCACCGCTTCGGTGCCCGCAACGCGCTGCGCGGGCTGATCGCCCTGTGGACACTGTCGCTGGTCCTGCCCTCCCTCGCCCCGAACCTCCTCACGCTCTGCCTGGCGCTGTTCGTGTACGGCGCGACCGCCGGCATGGCCGACGTGGCGATGAACGCGCTGGGCGTCGAGGTCGAGAACCGGCTCGGCCGGTCGATCATGTCCGGACTGCACGGCATGTGGAGCGCGGGTGCCCTGATCGGCTCGGCCGCCGGCACGCTCGCCGCACACCTCGGCTCGGACGCCCGGCTGCACCATGTGCTGGCCGCCGCGGTCCTCACCGTCGTCGGCGTGCTGTCCTGCCAGTGGGTGCTCGACCTGCAGCCCGCCGAGGACGAGGAGCCGCCGCCGCGGTTCGCGCTGCCACCCCGGTCGGCGCTGCTCATCGGCGCGATCGGGTTCTGCGCGGTGTTCGCGGAGGGCGCGAGCCTGGACTGGTCGGCGCTCTATCTGCGCGAGCAGCTGGAGACCTCGGCCGGGCTCGCCGCGGCGTGCACCACGGGCTTCACGCTCACCATGGCCGTCGCCCGGCTCGCCGGCGACAAGGTCGTCGACCGCTTCGGTGCCGTGCGGACAGTACGGGCGAGCGGTGTGTTCGCCGTCCTCGGCGGGCTGCTGATCGTCGTCGCGGACCATCCGGCGGTGGCCATGAGTGGGTTCGCGCTGATGGGGCTGGGCATCGCCGTCGTCGTGCCGCTGTGCTTCGCCGCGGCGGGCCGCAGCGGCTCCAACCCGAGCCTGGCCATCGCGGGCGTCGCGACCATCACGTACACCTCCGGGCTGATCGCGCCGAGCGCGATCGGCATGCTGGCGCAGGCGACCAGCCTGATGGTGTCGTTCTGCCTGGTGACGGCGCTGTCGTGCGGCCTCGTGGCGTTCGCGGGTGTGCTCCGCCCCGGCGAACGGTCGAAGACCAGCCTGCCGGAGGCGGCGGTGCCCGGCCCGCGCCCCTGACCGGAACCGCGACGCTCCTGGTCGGCCCCGGTCGGCCTTCGCCCCGGCCCACTTGCAGACCCGGGCACCGCTGCCGGACGAGGGCACCTCCTCCTACGACGACGCCAAGTCGTAGGCGTACGACGCCGTGAACATCCCCGGTCTGCCCTTGCAGCCGTCCGACTCCCCCGGCAGCTTCACCCACAGGTAGGCGTCGATCCGGGACTCTCCGGTGCCGAGGGTGGGTGCCCGGCCGAGCTTGCGGCCCGCCGGGTCGCACCACTCGCCGTCCGCCGGGGCGCCGTTGCCGTTGCGGCTGGTGTCGATGACGGCACCGAGGCTCGCCGGTCCGCCGAGCGCGTCGAGGACCCGCCGGTCGTAGGCGACCTCGTCGGCGGTGGTGTGGAAGTTGGAGACGTTGCTGAAGATCCCGTCGGAGGAATCGGGCGAGGCGGCTCCGGCCTGCCGCAGCCAGCCGGCCTGCTTGCCGGGCGCGTTCCAGCCCGAGTGCCCCGCGTCGAAGTACACACGGGTCCGGGCGTTGGCGGCCTTCAGCACGCGTCCGGCCCGGGCCAGCGAGGCGAAGCGGTCCGCGCGTGCACCGGCGGAGAGGCACTCGGACTGGGCGACCGAGTCCGGCTCCAGGACGACGATGACCTCACCGGAGCCCAGCCCGGCCGCGAACCGGTCGATCCAGGCGTCGTACGCGTCCAGGCCGGGCGCCCCGCCCTGGGAGTGGCCGCCGCAGTCCCGGCCGGGGATCGCGTACGGCACGAGGACGGGCACCCGGCCGAGCGCGGCACCGCCCGACGTCACCGCGGCGACCCGGGCGGTGACGGTCTGCGGGGAGTAGTCGGCGAACCAGACGGCGGCGGGCTGCTCGGCGATACGGGACGCGATGACCGCGTGCCGGGGGTCGCCGGAGTGGGAGCGGACCCATTCGAGCACCTGGGAGTCGGGGTGGCGGTGGAGCCGTCCGGTCACGGTGGGGGTGCGCTCCCGCTTCTTCTCGGTCTTCGACGGCGTGGGGATCCGCGTCCGGTGAGCGGACGGGGACGGCGAGGGCGAAGCGGACCCGGTGGAGGCCGCCGCGGTCGGCGACGGCACGGCCGGCAGGGGCGCCAGGCGGGGCGAGGCCGACACCTCGGGGGGCCCCGCCTCGTCCGAGGCCCGTCTGTCGTCGAACGCCGAGAGGACACCTGCGACCGCACCGGCCGCGACGACGAGCGAGGCCGCCACGACCATCGCGCCGCGCCGGGCGGCACGCCTGCGCCCGGCCCTGCGGGCGGCCAGGCGCCGGGCACGCGAGCCTGACACGCTGCTGCTCCCCCTCCCCCTGCGGCGGGCGGTGTTCCCCCGTTTCGGGGAAGCGCCGGGCCCGCCGGTACTCCCGTCAGCCTAGAGCTGCGACTCTGCCCGCATGCCGCGATGCGAACAACTCCCCCCAGCCGTGGACACTCCGGTCGACGCCGTCATCTCCCGTATGCGCGCCCTCGACGAGGCCCTGCACCCGCGGGACGGGGTGGCGGTCTTCAACCGCGTCTACCTCACCGTGACGGAGGCGGTGGACCGGTACGTCGACAGCGGGCGGTTCCCGGACGCCCACGCCGCGATCACGCTGGACGTACGGTTCGCGCAGCGGTATCTGGCGGCCGTCGAGGCGGTGGCGGACGAGCGGCGCCCGCCCGCCTGCTGGCGGCCGCTGTTCCAGTTCCGCCGCCACCCCGGGGTACGGCCGTTGCAGTTCGCGCTGGCGGGCATCAACGCGCACATCGGGCACGACCTCGCACTGGCCGTCGTGGACACCTGCCGTACGCTCGGCTGCGCACCCGTCGATCTGGAGAACGAGTTCGACCTGGTGGGCGATCTCCTCGTCTCGCTGGAGGAGCGCATCCGCGAAGATCTGATGCCGGGACCCGACCTGTTCCGGATCGCCGACCCACTGACCCACCTGCTCGGCTCCTGGAGCCTGGACCGCGCCCGGGACGCCGCGTGGACGGCGGCCCGGGCCCTGTGGGCCCTGCGTGAACTCCCCGACGTCGCCGATGAGTTCACCGAACGCCTGGACACGGCGGTGGGCTTCGCGGGGCGCATGCTGCTCACGCCCCTGACCGAGCCGCCGCTCCGGCGCTAGTCCTCCGCTAGTCCTCCGGCAGTTCGACGGGGGCGATCTCGTCGTAGACGTCGCCGGGGCCCGGGTTGGTCGGGTCGGTCGTGCCGCCGAGGTGGTGCATGACCCCCCAGACCGCGTTGAGGGCGGTCTGGATGGCGCCCTCGGCCCAGCCTGCCGTCCAGGAGATGTCGTCGCCGGCGAGGAAGATGCCGCGCTTGTCCTCGGGCAGCCGGTCCTGCATGAAGTGCGTGAACAGGCGCCGCTGGTAGCGGTAGTGGCCGGGGAGGTTGGCCTTGAAGGCGCCCATGAAGTAGGGCTCGTTCTCCCAGGAGACCGTCACCGGATTGCCGATGATGTGCTGCCGGATGTCGACCTTGGGATAGATCTCGCCGAGCGACTTCAGCATGACCTCCATCCGCTCGTTCGCGGACAGCGGCAGCCACTTCAGGCTGTCGTCGCACCAGGTGTAGGAGAGGCAGATGACGGCGGGCTTGTCCGGGCCGTCGTCGAGCAGGTAAGTGCCGCGCGTCATGCGGTCGGTGAGCGTCATCGACATGACGTCCCGGCCGGTCGGATTTCCCCTGTCGTCGACGGCCTCGTCCAGCCAGAACGGCCGGTCGACCGGCACGAAGAGCTTGGAACTCTCCATGTAGTGGGTGCGCTCGATCGCCGTCCAGTGGTCGATCGGGAAGAGCGAGTCGTCACAGGCGATCTTCGACAGCAGCATCCAGGACTGGGCGGTGAAGACCGCCGCCTGGAAGGTGCGGATGTCACCGTCCGCGTCGGTCACCGTGATGCGGTTGCCGGCGGTGCGGTGCAGCCGGGTGACGGCCGGACGGGGTTCGCCGCCCTCGTGCAGGGACGCGAGCGAGGTTCCCTGGGGCCAGTGGACGATCTTCTGCGGCTCGCGCTCCCACAGGCGCAGCGGCAGCTGCTGGGAGCCGCCGACGATGCCGCGGTGGTGGTCGTCGGCCTCGGTGTAGACGACGCGCAGGATCTCGAGGATGGAGTTGGGGAAGTCGGTGTCCCAGCCGCCCGTGCCGAAGCCGACCTGGCCGAAGATCTCGCGGTGCCGGAAGGACTTGAACGCCTCGGAGTCGCAGAGGAAGCCGTAGAAGGTCTGGTTGTCGAGCTTCTCGACGAGCCGGGACCAGATCTCGCGGATGCGCGGCACGTCCCGCTCACGCAGGGCGCGGTTCATGTCGGAGAAGTCGGCGCCTTCCTCCAGGCACCGGTTCCAGGCCTCGGCGACGTCCCGGTACACCTGGGGCAGGTCGTCGATCGTCTCGGCGTAGTGCGACTCGCCCTTCAGGTCGACGATGGTCGACGGGGTCGCCTCGGAGAGGGGGTTGGGGAACGGTCGCGTCTGCAGACCGACCAGGTCGATGTAGTGCTGGAGGGCCGTGGAGGACGGCGGGAAGCGCATCGCGCCCATCTCGGCGGTGAGGGACTCGTCGCAGCCGTCGAAGCCCACCGTCCGCAGCCGGCCGCCGATCTGGTCGGCCTCGTACACGACCGGCTTCAGGCCCATCTTCATCAGCTCGTACGCGGCGACGATGCCGGACAGGCCACCGCCGACGACCGCGACCTCCGTGCCGTGCTCCGTCGCGGGTATCTGCCCGAGGCCCGCCGGGTGGGCGAGGAAGTCGTCGTACGCGTACGGGAAGTCCGGGCCGAACATGGTGATCGGCGGCTGCTGCGCGTCTGCGTGCTCGACGGCGTTGGGCACGGTGGACGTCATGGGGTACGGACTCCTTGCACGGGGACGAACGGGCGGTTCAGCGGGCGTTGTCAGACGAGCGGCCGGTAGAGGCCGGGCCGCCGGTCGAGCAGATACGGGTTTGTCTCGCGCGAGGCGGCGAGGAAGGCCGGATCGACGTCGGCGATCACGAGGTCCTCGCCGCGTCCGGCCCGGGTGCGGGCGACCCCGTCGGGCCCGGCGAGCGTGGACAGCCCCACGAACTCGAACTCGCCCTCCCGGCCGGCCCGGTTGACGTACGCGACGTACATCTGGTTCTCGAAGGCGCGCACCGGGATCATCGACTCGGCGACGAACTGGAACGGGTGCATCTGCGCGGTCGGGACGACGAGCAGGTCGGTACCGGCGAGGGCGTGGGCGCGGACGTTCTCCGGGAACTCCACGTCGTAGCAGATCAGGATGCCGACCCGGAGGCCGTCGATGTCGGCCTGGACGAGCGGCTGGTCACCGGCGGTGAAGTGGTCGCGCTCGAAGCAGCCGAAGAGGTGCGTCTTGCGGTAGTTCGCGAGACGTGTGCCGTCGGCGGAGATCAGCTGGGCGGAGTTGAACACGGCGTCGCCGTCGCGCTCGGGGTATGCGTAGACGATCGTCAGGCCGTGGCTCGTCGCGATCTCGGCGATCGCGTCCGCGCAGTCGCCGTCGGCGGGCTCGGCCAGACGGCCGATGTCGTCGCCTATCGCGTACCCGGTCAGGAACATCTCCGGCGTCACGAGCAGCCCGGCGCCCGCGGCGGCGGCCCGGCCCGCGGCCTCGTCGAGGACCTTGAGGTTCTCGACGGTGGAGCCGGGGCGGCCGGAGCTCTGGAGCAGGGCGGTGCGCATGGGTGTTCCTCACCGGGCGGAGGGGTGGTTGGAGGGGCCACGTAGACGGTACGGGCGGCTGACCAGGGCGGACAAGAAGGAGCCGTTGCGCGCCGGTGAACGGTTCGTTGCGTGCGTCCGGGGGTGGACGGCGATTCGTTGCGCGCTGTGCGTCGTAGCCCGGCTCCTCCCCGGAGCCATGGTCCGTCCCGGCTCTCCCGCCGCGCGGTGGAGACGGGGTCCCGCCCCGAGGGCGATGTCCGTTCCCTGCCGGGCCGGCCACGGTGTGCTGTCCGCCCGGCCGTCTCCGGCGTCATCACCGAGTCGGACCGGCCGGGCGCGGAGGGCAAACGGGTCGGCGACACCGTCCACGGCCCGGACCGCCACGACCGGCTCGGGTCCAGCTGGGCGGCCACGGGCAGCCGGCCCCGCCGGGAGACGGGCGACTTCACGGTCGTGCCCTGGCAGCCCGAGCCCCAGCCAGCACCAGCGCTGTCACGAGGTAGGGCAGCGCGAGTACCGCGAAGACGGTGCTGTGCGCCATGTCCGTGCCGAGCAGCGCGTACACGCCGAAGGTGGCGACCGTCGCCAGCTCGGTGCCCAGGCTCGCCACGGAGGTGAGCGTGGCCCGGCGGGACTCGTCGATGCGGTGCTGGAGACGGACGTCGGCGAGTACCTCGGCCAGCTGGAACCCGGCGAAGGCGAGGCTCACGAGAGCGATACCGGCCAGGGAACGGGCCGCGGCACCGACGGCCAGGACGAGGGCGGCACCCGCGAGCAGTGCCGCCAGCCCGGCCGTGCCGAGGCGCTCGGCCGGTCCTGCCAGGAGGCTGCCGACGGTGACGCCCGCCCAGATCAGCATGATCAGGCAGGGCACCGTCGCCTCGGCGACACCGAGGTCCCGGACCAGCAGCGGGGTGTACTCGTCGAGCGCGCCCCACACCGCGGCCACGGCCGGGACCAACAGCAGAGCGCCCAACACCGCACGGTCCCCGCGGAGCTCGGCGAGTCCGGTCCGCAAGGTCGTCGCCCCGCTCTCCTCGGCGCTCTCCGGCCGCGCCCGGTGTTCCGGGAACCGGGTCGCGGCCAGGGCGGTCAGCACGCAGGCCAGGAAGCTGGCGGCACCGACAGCCTCATGGCCTCCCCGGCCGAAGACGGGCCCCGCGAGGCCGAGGGAGGCCACGGTGCCCAGGAGCCGGGCGGCCCGGGCCCGGCCCATGACCCGCGCGTACCGGTCGGCGGCGCCGAGGTGGTCCAGTTCGTCGTACACCAGTGCCTCCAGTGCACCGGAGCCGAGCGCTCCGCCGGCGCCCCACAGGACGAAGCCGGCCGCGAAGGCCCCGTACGACGGGACGGCCACCCACAGCGCGAAGCCGGCCGCGGTGAGCAGCGGGCCGATCCACAGCAGCCGGCGGCGCGACGTGGCGTCGGCCCAGACACCGGAGGGCACTTCCAGCACCACCGAGGTGATGGACCACAGGGCGAACAGGGAGGAGATCTGCCAGAGCGACATCCCGGTGTCGGCGAACAACAGCGCGTACACCGGGTAGAGCAGGACGAAGTCGTCGAGGAACGCGTAGCCGTACAGCGTGGTCGTCAGCCGCCGGACACCGGCGGCGGGCACGCGTGCGGGTGAGAGTGTCATGAGGCCTTCCCGGAGGGACGGATCGGACGCCGGAGATACGGCGTCCGAGGCGGTCCTCGGGAGGCACGGCTGGTGGATCAATGTCGCCAGGTCATGACACCCAGGCTAGAGGTGCCGCCCGCAGCGGGCCACAGACCTACGTGGGCGAACCCGACGAGAAGCGGCGCAGCAGCGGCGAGAGCACGAGCACGGACTTGGTCCGCTCCACGAACGGCTCCCCGGCGATCCGCTCCAGCACGCGCTCGAAGTGACGCATGTCGGAGGCGAAGACCTGGGCGATCGCGTCCGCGTCCCCGGTGACGGTGGACGCGGCCACGACCTCCTGGTAGCGCTCCAGGCCGTGCTGGATGGTCTCCGGGGAGGTGTTCCCGCGGCAGTAGATCTCGACGAACCCCTCGGTCTCCCAGCCGAGGGCGCCCGGGTCCACGCGTACGGTGAAGCCGGTGATGGCTCCGGTGGCCCGCAGCCGGTCCACGCGCCGCTTCACGGCGGGCGCGGACAGGCCGACGAGCCCGCCGATGTCGGCGTAGGAGCGGCGGGCGTCCTCGGCGAGGGCGTGCACGATGCGTTCGTCGAGATCGTTCAGCACAGTGGGTTGATCACTTTTCGGATGGCGCGAGTCGGGAACGGCGGTAGCCGTACCCGAAGTAGAACACGAGCCCGGCGGCCATCCAGACACCGAAGACCACCCAGGTCACGGTCGACAGACTGCCCATCATCCAGAGGCAGAAGGCGAAGCCCAGCGCGGGCAGGACCGGCGAGAGCGGCACCCGGAACGTGCGGGGCAGGTCCGGCTTGGTCCGGCGCAGCACGACGACGGCCACGTTGACGAGCGCGAAGGCGAACAGGGTGCCGATGCTGGTGGCGTCGGCGAGCTGCCCGAGCGGGATCGCGGCGGCCAGGACGCCGCAGAACAGCGACACGATCAGGGTGTTGGCACGGGGAGCGCCGGTCTTCGGATGGACCCTGGCGAACACCTTCGGCACAAGACCGTCGCGGGACATGGCGAACAGAATGCGGGTCTGGCCGTACAGCACGGTCAGCACCACGCTCGCGATGGCGATGACGGCGCAGAACGCCAGCAGCGTGCCCCAGAAGGACTGCCCGGTGACCTCGCGCATGATCTGGGCGAGGGCGGCCTCGGAGTCGGTGAAGTTCTTCCAGGGCTTGGCGCCGACCGCGACGGCCGCGACCAGGACGTACAGCGCGGTGATGATGACCAGCGACAGCATGATCGCGCGCGGCAGGTCGCGCTGGGCGTTCTTGGCCTCCTCACCGGCGGTGGAGGCGGCGTCGAAGCCGATGTAGGAGAAGAACAGCGTGGCACCTGCCGCGCTGACCCCGGCCATCCCCAGCGGCATGAAGTTCTCGTAGTTGCCGGAGCGGAAGCCCTGGACGCCGATGGCGCAGAACAGCACCAGTGCGGCGATCTTCACGATGACCATGACGGTGTTGGCGCGGGCGGACTCGCGGGCGCCACCCAGCAGGAACGCCATCGCGAGCAGCACGACGATCAGTGCCGGCAGGTTGAACACGCCACCGTCGCCCGGCGGGGCGGACAGGGCCGCCGGGATGGTGACGCCGACGGTCCCGTCGAGCAGTTCGTTGAGGTACTCGCCCCAGCCGACCGCGACGGCGGCGACCGACACGCCGTACTCCAGGACCAGGCACCAGCCGCATATCCAGGCGATCAGCTCGCCCATCGTTGCGTACGCATACGAGTACGAGGAGCCGGAGACCGGGATGGTGCCGGCCAGTTCGGCGTAGGACAGGGCCGAGAACAGGGCGGTGAGGCCGGCGATGACGAAGGAGAGGGTGACGGCCGGACCCGCCTTGGGGACGGCCTCGCCGAGGACGACGAAGATGCCGGTGCCGAGGGTGGCACCGATGCTGATCATGGTGAGCTGCCACAGCCCGAGGGTGCGGCGCAGCGACCCTCCCTCACCCTGGCCACCCTCCGCGACCAGGCGTTCCACGGGCTTGCGGCGCATGAGGCGGGCACCGATGCCGGGGGGCGCGGGGGCGGCTGTCTGGCCTGGGTTCTGCGGGGGTGCGCCTTGGTCGAGCACGCGCTGGCTCCTTATCGCTACCGGTCAGGGCGGCAGGGACCGAGGGCAACCCTTGAGCAGGGACCCACCGAGCGGAGTCCCCGCCACGCCACGTACGAGGCGACAGCCTACGAGCAACGGCGTTGCTGTCGAAATGCAGCAACCTTGCGCATCAGTGCAAGATCATTGCGTTCCCCGGGACAGGGCGGATGTTCGTTGCGGAGCGGCTGTGGAGCGTTGCACCGGGAGCGGTCAGAGGACCCTGACCAGGACCGCGCAGGGTTCGGCCCCGCTCCCGCAGGGGCCGTCGGGGTGGTGGGCAGGCATGCCCACCGGGCGCAGAGCGCCGCCGCGCGGGCAGTGCCGTCCCCCTCGACGCCGGAGCCCATGACGTCGATCCCGCGCCGCGCTCTGCGACGGCGTGCAGCGCTCCAGCACGTCGGCGTCCCGGCTCTGCGCTCGGCGATCTCCCCAGGCCGACGGCGAGGACCCCGCAGGCCCCCGACTCCTGTCGGGGGCCTGCACGGGGCGTGGGGCGCGTCAGCTCCAACTGGCGTGCAGCGGCTTGCCCTCCGCGTAGCCCGCGGCGCTCTGGACGCCGACGATGGCCTTCTCGGCGAACTCCTCCAGGGAACCGGCACCGGCGTAGGTGCAGGAGGAGCGGACGCCCGCGATGATCGAGTCGATCAGGTCCTCGACGCCCGGGCGGGCCGGGTCGAGGAACATGCGGGAGGTGGAGATGCCCTCTTCGAACAGCGCCTTGCGGGCGCGGTCGTACGCCGACTCCTCCGAGGTGCGGTTGCGCACGGCCCGGGCGGACGCCATGCCGAAGGACTCCTTGTAGGCGCGCCCCTGGGCGTCGTGCTGGAGGTCGCCCGGGGACTCGTAGGTGCCCGCGAACCAGGAGCCGACCATCACGTTGGACGCGCCGGCCGCGAGGGCCATGGCCACGTCGCGCGGGTGGCGGACGCCGCCGTCGGCCCAGACGTGCTTGCCGTACTTCTTCGCCTCGGCGGCGCACTCCAGGACGGCGGAGAACTGCGGGCGGCCGACGCCGGTCATCATGCGCGTGGTGCACATGGCGCCGGGGCCGACACCGACCTTGACGATGTCCGCGCCGGCCTCGATCAGGTCGCGCACACCCGCGGCGGCGACCACGTTGCCCGCGACGATCGGCACCTGCGGGTCGAGGTCGCGCACCAGTTTCAGGGCGCTGATCATCGACTCCTGGTGGCCGTGTGCCGTGTCGATGACGAGCGCGTCGACGCCCGCGTCCAGCAGCTCCTGGGCCTTGCCCGCGACGTCGCCGTTGATGCCGACGGCGGCGGCGATGCGCAGTCGTCCCCGGGCGTCGGTGGCCGGCGTGTAGAGCGTGGCGCGCAGGGCGCCCTTGCGGGTCAGGATGCCGGCGAGGGTGCCGTCCCGGTTGACCGCGGGGGCGTAGCGGCGGTTGGCGTGGTCGAGGGTGCTGAAGGCCTCGCCCGGGTCCTTGTCCGCGTCGATGAGCAGCAGGTCCCGGGACATGACCTCGGCGAGCTGCGTGAAGCGGTCGACGCCGGAGAGGTCGGAGTCGGTGACCACGCCGATGGGCTTGTGGTGGTCGTCGACGACGACACCGGCGTTGTGCGCCCGCTTGGGCAGCAGCCCCAGCGCGTCCGCGACCGTCTGGTGCGGCGACAGGATGATCGGGGTGTCCAGCACCAGATGGCGGCTCTTCACCCAGGAGACGACCTCGGTGACCACCTCGATCGGGATGTCCTGGGGTATCACCACGAGGCCGCCGCGGCGGGCCACGGTCTCGGCCATGCGGCGGCCGGCGATGGCGGTCATGTTGGCGACGACGAGCGGGATGGTGGTGCCCGTGCCGTCCGGGGAGCTGAGGTCGACGGCCTGCCGCGAGCCCACCGAGGAGCGGCTCGGCACCATGAAGACGTCGTCGTACGTCAGGTCGTACCCGGGCTGGATGTCATTGAGGAAACGCACGTGCTGCACATCCCAGTCGATCAGAGGTGACCCCCGGACCGGCCGGCCAGGGGGAAAGAGCACGTACTTCATTGTCCCATGCGGAACGCCCCAACCACCCCCAGCGGATCATCCAGGCTGGTCAGGGGGCCTCTCGGAGGATTCTCCAAGACCGAGGGTCACGAACAGCCCCGGGCCCCGGTCCGTGGCCTCGGCGAAGATCTCCTCGGCGACCTGCCACTCCTCGGGCCGCGTCCCGGCGTACTTCCGCCAGCCCCGGACGACGACCAGCAGCCCCCGCTCCCCGGCCTCCTCCGGCCAGAGGGCAGGGTCGGCCAGGCAGTCGGCGAGGGCGTCCCAGTTGCGGCCGAACCAGTCGGGCAGGCCCAGGTCACGGGCGCAGCGGTCCATGAGACCCGCCTTGTCCGTGACCCCGTCCAGGTCCAGGACGACCACGATCCGGCCCGCCGGGTCGTGCACTCCGTGCGCCTGGCCGGCCACCCGTCAGACTCCGTCCGGGTCGGACCGGTTGAGCGCGGACTTCGGCGCCGGGCCGGCCGTCATCAGGTAGTCCGCGGCCGAGGTGTCGGTCACCAGGCTGGTGACGAGCCCGGACCGCAGCACCGCGTCGATCGCGGGCCCCTTGCGCTGCCCGCCGGCGATGGCGACGACCTCGGGGATGCGGCGGAGCTGGTGGGCCTTCACCGTGATGCACCGCTCGCCCAGGTCCCGGCCGACCCGGCGGCCCTCGGCGTCGAAGAGGTGCGCGGACATCTCGGCGGCGACACCGAGGGAGGCGTAGTGGGAGCGCTCCTCGTCACTGAGCATGTCGTGCACCGTGGAGATGCCCGGCTCCCAGGAGCCGATGGAGACGCAGGCGACGGTGACCTTGTCGAAGTGCTCGAAGGCCCGGGCGATGCCCGTCTGGTTGCGCAGTGCCGTGGCCGTGGCCGCGTCGGGCAGCAGCATCGGGGCGTAGATGGGGTGGGCGTCGCCGCCGGACACCTGGGCGGCGCGGCGGACGGCCTCGACCGAGCCGCGCTCGGCGGTCCCGGCGTCGTACACGCCGGTCAGCTGCACCACCGTGCACGGGGGCAGCCGGTCGAGCGCCGCCGCCATGTGGATGGTGGAGCGGCCCCAGGCCAGGCCCAGCACATCTCCTTCGTTGACCAGTTCGCCGAGCAGGTCGGCGGCCACCTCTCCCAGGTTCTCGGGGTCGGGTGTCTCCTCGGCCTCGGCCGGGGACTCGACCACGACAGCGTGCCTGAGGCCGTAGCGGGCGCGGAGCGCGTCCGAGCGCTCGGCGTCCAGCTCGGCCGGCACACGGATCTCGATGCGTACGAGATCCCGTTCGAGGGCGGTCTCCAGGACCCGGGCCACCTTGAAGCGGCTGACGCCGAACTCCTCCGCGATCTGGATCTTGGACTTGCCCTCGAGGTAGAAGCGGCGGGCCATGGCCGCCGCCTGCACCAGCTCAGCGGGTCCCATCCGCATGGCTGACCGGCCCGCCGACATACCCGACACGGCGTTCTCCTCACTGCTGTTCACACTCTGGATTCGCCGTTCATCCTCGCAGATGTGGCGCGGTTGATCAGCCCTGGTGAGAGCCGTTCACTTTGCTGTGGCTCAGTGGTTGCAGGCCCAGGAGGCCTTCGCCGTCGCCGCCTCCGCCTGGGTGCGTAGTGCACGTACCGCCTCGGCCGGGTCGTTTGCCCCGTAGACCGCCGATCCGGCCACGAAGACGTCGGCTCCGGCGTCCGCGCACCGCTCGATGGTGGAAGCGGAAACTCCGCCGTCGACCTGGAGCCAGAGCTCCAGTCCGTGCTTGCTGATCAACTCGCGGGTGCGGCGAATCTTCGGAAGCATGATGTCGAGGAAGGCCTGTCCCCCGAAGCCCGGTTCGACCGTCATGATCAGCAGCATGTCGAGCTCGGGGAGCAGGTCCTCGTACGGCTCGATCGGGGTCGCGGGCTTCAGCGCCATGGAGGCGCGGGCGCCCTTGGCACGGATCTCCCGGGCGAGCCGGACCGGGGCGGCGGCGGCCTCGACATGGAAGGTGACGGAACCGGCCCCCGCTTCCACGTACTGGGGCGCCCACCGATCGGGGGCCTCGATCATCAGATGGCAGTCCAGCGGGGTGTCCGTCGCACGGGCCAGCGACTCCACGACCGGCACGCCGAGCGTGAGGTTCGGGACGAAATGGTTGTCCATGACGTCGACGTGGAGCCAGTCGGCTCCTGCCACGGCCTTCGCCTCGTCCGCGAGGCGGGCGAAATCTGCGGACAGGATGCTGGGGTTGATCTGCGCGGCCATGTCCGTAGCCTATGTGCTGCGCCGGCCTTGAACCGTAGGGGCCCCGAAAAGCCGGCCTTTCCGCTCGACCGCGCGCTGTGTGCGGCGCGGAGGGGGTCGCCATGAAGCAGGGCATCGCACATCTCGTCTGCGGGCGGCGGGCCAAGTGGCTCGTGCTGGTCTTCTGGGTGGCCGTGCTGTTCATCGCCGCGCCGTTCGCCATGAAGCTCACCGACGCGCAGGACAACGACGCCGCGTCCTGGCTGCCGGGATCCGCGGAGTCGACGCAGGTGCTGCAGATCTCCGAGGACTTCCGGCCGGAGCAGATCCCGGCGGTGGTGATCTACGCGCGGGAGAGCGGCCTGACGGAGCAGGACCGGGCGGAGATCGCCGAGGACGTGACGCAGCTCAAGCAGTTGCGTGACCACGGCATTCTCGGTGAGCAGACGCGGGGACCGGTGTTCGACCGGCAGGCCGATCCGCGGGCGGCGCAGGTCTTCGTGCCGATCATGATGGACGAGGAGGGCTGGGAGCGGATCTCCCCCGCAGTGGAGTCCATCCGGGACGACGTCGGTACGGGCGGCGACGGGCTGGCCGTGCACATCACGGGTCCGGGCGGCACGTCCGCGGACTTCGCGGAGGCCTTCGAGGGCATCGACTCGACGCTGCTGTTCGCGGCGATGACCGTTGTCATCGTCATGCTGCTCATCACCTACCGCAGTCTGACCCTGCTGCTGGTCCCTCTGGTCTCCGTGGTCTGTGCCCTGCTCGCCTCCCAGGCGCTGATCTACCTGCTGGCCGAGCACGCGGGGCTGACGGTGAACGGCCAGAGCGCCGGCATCCTCACGGTGCTGGTCTTCGGCGCGGGGACGGACTACGCCCTGCTGCTGGTCGCCCGCTACCGGGAGGAGCTGCGCCGGCACGAGGACCGGCACGAGGCGATGGCCCTGGCGCTGCACCGCGCCGGGCCCGCGGTGCTCGCCTCCGGCGCGACGGTCGTGCTGAGCATGCTGGTGCTGCTGGCCGCCGAGATGAACTCCACGAGCGGCCTGGGCCCGGTGGCCGCGATCGGCGTCGCGGTCGCCCTGCTGGCGATGATGAGCCTCTTCCCCGCCCTGCTGGTGGTCTTCGGCCGGTGGATCTTCTGGCCGGTGATCCCGCACTACGGCACGCCCGACCCGACCGAGCGCGGCATCTGGGCGCGTACGGGCCGCCGTATCGCCCGCCGCCCGCGGATGACCTGGGGCGTCACGGCGATCGCGCTGGCGATCTGTTCGCTGGGACTGATCCAGCTGCGCGCGGAGGGCATCGGCAACGCGGACGCGTTCACCGGGAAACCGGACTCGATCACCGGTCAGGAGGTGTCGGCGCGCTACTTCCCCGCGGGCAGCGGCGATCCCCTGGTCATCATCAGCAACCAGGCGCAGGCCGAGCAGGTGGGCCGCGCGGTCGCGACGACGCCGGGCGTGGTCCCCCAGTCCCTCGGTCTGCCACCCGGCGCGAAACCGGCCTTCGAGGGCAGAGTCCTCTTCGAGGCCACCATGACCGCGCCGTCGGACAGCGAGGCGGCCAAGCAGACGGTGGAGCGGGTCCGGGACGCCGTGCACGCGGTGCCGGACGCCGACGCCCAGGTGGGCGGCGGTACGGCGGCCCTGCTGGACATGGACAAGGCGACCGCGCACGACAACATGCTGATCATCCCGCTGGTGCTGGTGGTCGTGCTGATGATCCTCTGCGTGCTGCTGCGCGCCCTCGTCGCCCCGCTGCTGCTGATCGGCACGGTGATCCTGTCGTTCGCGGCGGCGCTCGGCCTCAGCGCGCTCGCGTTCCGGTACGTCTTCGACTACGCGGGCGAGGCGACCGACTTCCCGCTGTTCGTCTTCGTGTTCCTGGTCGCCCTGGGCATCGACTACAACATCTTCCTGACCACGCGCATCCGCGAGGAGGCGACCCGTCAGGGCACCAGAGCGGGCGTGGTCACCGGCCTGGCCGCCACCGGCGCGGTCATCACCTCCGCCGGTCTGGTCCTGGCCGGCACGTTCGCCGCCCTCGGCACCCTGCCGATGGTCGCCTTCGCCGAGATCGGCTTCGCGGTAGCCCTCGGCGTCCTCATCGACACGTTCATCGTGCGCTCGGTCCTCGTGACGTCGCTGTTCCTGGACATCGGGCCGAAGGTGTGGTGGCCGCACCGGCTGGCGCGGGAGGACGGCGGTGCTTCGGCCCGGGAGAGCGTCAGTGCAGGTTCTCGAATCCGCTGACCAATCGCCCCTCACCTCAGCGGTGAGGCCGCGGACGCCGTCTCGATGCTGTCCACGATCGCCCGGCCCGCGCGAGCGCCCGGCGGAACCATGGGTACTGATCCGGCAACACCTGAATCGGTGTGAAGGGTGCCTCTGCTCAGCAGCAGGCAGCTCGTCCGGTCTCACGGCAGCGTGGTAGGGGCCGCCCGCCTCAAGACCAGGGCCAGGTACGCAACCTTGCCGGTGGATCGCTGTACCGGCGGCGTTGTGCGGCAGGCGAGACGGGTTCCGGCTCAGAGAACCGTGACACGTGCTGTGCCAGCCGCTCGATCAGGAGCGGATCAAACGTTTCGCGCTGGACAACGAACTCGATCACCTGCCCATCGGCGACATCGCCTCGGTCGCGCTGGACGAGTGGCTCACCGCCCGCGGGTTCTGAGCCCGACTGCAGTGCACGAGGGGCGGTCACCCCGCGCCGGGGTTCGGCAGCCTCTCGATACGCCCTGGCCTTCGGCGGCAACTTCTACGCCATCCTGCCCCTGGAGCGGTTCGGCCTGCCCTGCGGCATGTACGGGCTGACCGCACGGAGACCGATCCGCCGTCCCGGTGCCGGCGGGGGCGGGACGGTGGATCGGGCGGCC
>NZ_JBHVCP010000062.1:0-42355 GCF_042803315.1 Streptomyces sp. NPDC057424 | reverse complement strand
GGCCGCCACCCGTCTTGGGCGGCGGCCCGCTGCCGTCCCGGAGCCGGTCTGGTCGTCCTGACCCGTGGGCTCCGGCGAGGCCGGGTCCCGGTGTCAGGCTCGGGCGAGTTCGGCGGCGCCGAAGGACACGTCGAAACGGTCGCACCAGATGCTGACGCTGGTGAAGCCGGCGGGGTCGATGTCGTCGGGCAGGGCGTAGTTCTGGCTGCCCTTGTTGCCCTTGAGCTTGCCGAGGCTGACGTACTTCCCGTCGTCGAAGACGTGCCAGCCGGCGCGTCCCTCCGTCACCGCTGCGTCGGTCAGCCACACACGCAGGTCAGGACCGTTGCTGGTGTCGAGGTTCTCCAGCCGGACGACGTGGGAGCCGTCGGTCAGCCGTACCAGTTTCACCGTGCCGGACGTCGCGTGCTCGTGACTGATGAGTTCGCCGCTCGCCAGTGTCTGTGGTCCGGTCGGCGCGGAGGGCGCGGAGGGCGCGGAGGGCGCGGAGGGCGCGGAGGGCTCCTGGGAGGGCTCCGCCGCGGGAGGGGCCGAGGCCTGCACAGCCTGGGGCAGGGCCTCTTCGACCGTTTCGTCCTGCCACAGTTTCCACGGCTGGAACCAGTACAGCCCGAATCCCGCTCCGACCACCGCTATCACCAGCACTCCGATGACCAACGGTCTGGTCAGTACCTTCTGCACGCGCTCCATCTCCGCCTCGCTTCTTGGGTGTCTGCCTGTCGCTACCCCATTCAACGCACCGGGCGGCCGTCCTGTGGCCCACAGCAGATGACGGAACCCTTACGTCGTCGCCCAGCATCGGGGCGACCGGCAGCGGATACCGGGCATCGCCTTCGCGATACCGCCGGAAGCCGAGCCGGCGGTCGGCCCGTCTCCCCCCGGCCGCCTTGGCCGACCACGCCATGGACGGGCGTCATGACGCCGCGTGGACCCAGGGCGTCCGGCACCTCACGAGCCACGACCCCGCCGACCCCGGCAGCGGACCGGGGAGACAACCTCTGTCGCGTGCCCCAAACTCGTAAGAAGACTGCCGGACGGTCGCGTGGAGGGGTCGGGCCCGTGCATGACGTGCCGCTGTGGATGTGGGTGGCGTTCGCCGTCACCGTACTGGTGTCGTTGGCAGTCGATCTTCTCGCACACCGGCAGGAACACATCATCGGCTTCCGGGAGGCCGCCGCCTGGAGCGGTGTCTGGGTGGGGTTGGCGATCATCTTCGGTGGCGTGGTCTTCGCCGTGGTCGGCACGTCGGCCGGAGTCGAGTACACGACCGCGTGGCTTCTGGAGAAGAGCCTGTCGGTCGACAACCTCTTCGTCTTCGCCCTGATCTTCGGCTACTTCAAGGTGCCGCGCGCATACCAGCACCGTGTGCTGTTTCTCGGCGTCCTCGGCGCCCTGGTCTTCCGCGGCATCTTCCTCGCCGCAGGTGTGGCGGTGGTCAGCCGCTTCACCGCCGTCCTGTTCGTCTTCGCCGCGATCCTCTTCTACAGCACGTACAAGATCCTCAAGGAGGAGGAGGACAGCTTCGACCCCGGCAAGAGCATCGCCGTGAAGCTGCTGCGCAAGATCATCCCGGTACGGGACGAGTACGCGGGGGCCCGGTTCTTCGTCAAGGAAGCCGGGAG
This sequence comes from Streptomyces sp. NPDC057424, assembly GCF_042803315.1. Lineage (NCBI taxonomy): Bacteria > Bacillati > Actinomycetota > Actinomycetes > Kitasatosporales > Streptomycetaceae > Streptomyces > Streptomyces sp. NPDC057424. The sequence continues at coordinate 40,733 of NZ_JBHVCP010000062.1, read as the reverse complement.
ACGCGTCGCCACACCGCTGCTCGCCGTCGTCGCCGCCATCGAAGCCGCCGACATCGTCTTCGCGGTCGACAGTGTGCCGGCCGTCCTGGCCGTCAGCAGCGACGCCTTCATCGTCTACACCAGCAACGCCTTCGCCATCCTCGGACTGCGCGCTCTGTACTTCATGCTCGCCGGGCTGCTCGACCGCTTCCACTACCTCAGCAAGGGCCTGGCGCTCATCCTCGCCTTCATCGGGGTCAAGCTCATCCTTCAGGCGTCCCACAAGACGATCAGTACCGCCGTTCCAGAGATTCCCTCACTCCTCAGCCTGGCCGTCATCGTGGTCGTACTCGCCGTTTCCGTCGGGCTGAGCATGGCCCGGCCTTTGCCGTCCGGCCCCGCTCCCGCCCCTGGGGCCGGGGACGACGTCTCCCCCGCAGCCGACGGGGATCCACCGCGGGCCAATCCGCACGGCACGTCCGGGCCACCCGATTCCTGAGGTCCAAGCAACTACCAAGAACGGCTAAAGAAGTCGTAAAGTGAGGGTATGGGTTCAAGTAGGAAGAAAAAGGAAACCACGTCGTCCGGAATGGTCTGCCGCTCCTGCAAACAGCACGTAGACGCCGTCGTGAAACGACACAAGACCATGGGCGTCTTCGTTCCCGTCTGGACCGCAGGCCCCTGCCGCAACCCACTGTGTCCGGAATACGAGCCCGAACAGGCGCCGATCGACTCGGCACACGGCGGCAGACGCTTCAAGCCGACGGACTGGGAAGGCATCTAGCAGGTCACCCGGGTGCGCGGATCGCCGTCGGCATCGTTCCCGCCGTCGCGACAGGCCTCCGGGGAAGAGGCCGACTCCGGACGTCACCCGCCAGGACGTGTCCGGCCGGTCCCTGTGCCGCGGGCCGCGATCGTCGCGCACCACGGATCACCCATGGCACGCGCGACTACGAGGTCTTCGTCTACGCAACCGCGGACCCGCGCACCGGTGCCGGGCGGCACACCTGCGACGTCTCCTCGACGATCTCCACGCGATGACTCCCAGCCTTCTCCGCACCCATCGGCGACCGGAGTGGGGCCGGGGTGTGGACGAGCACGGTGGCGCCGCTGATCTCCCAGACGTCGGCCGTCGATACGGATCCTCCCGCCCGAACCCGTCACCACCGAGACGACGCAGGCACCTCCGCCGGCCATGGCGTCCACCCGAAGCGGACCGCTCGGAGAGGGAGCAGGCGGCGCAGCGCGACGGGGCACCCGAAGAGCACAGCGACTGCTGCGGGCGGCGATGACAGAGGGGCCCCCACCACAGCCGGTGCGGCTGTGATGACCCACCGTGCCCGGCCCGGGCACCCCGCAGGGAACGCCGACGAGCGACAGCCCGGCCCCGGCGCCGCCACCGTCACATAGGTGTCCGATGAACGGATCCGAACCTCCGCATAACGGTCCGATATCGCTCGCTGGCATTTTCGGAAGTAACTGATGGTTATGTGACTCTCATCACTAAGAGCTGAGTAAAGACCGTGGTAGAACTGCGCAACTCCGCAGGTGGCACCGCTCAACGCCACAGCGCGGAGCGGTCGGCATGCACCGGCATCACGGCCAGGGTGTTCACGGTTCGCATCCGCGGACCGCCAACCCAGGGTCGCCGATCGGACAACGAGGTTCGTTCAGAGACCGCACGCAAGCCGGAGGCATTCCCCTGCCCCGGTCCCGCACCATCGAGGTAGCCACTGTGTCACTCGACTCCATGACCGACTCCGTCGACAAAGCCGTAAGCGAGTTCTTCGAACCCATCGCCACCTGGCTGGGGGAAGTCGTCTTCTACTCCGTTCCGGTCGGTGGAACGGACCTTCCTCTCATCGTCGCCTGGCTCGTCGTCGCCGGCCTGGTCTTCACCGGCTGGTTCGGGTTCGTACAGCTCCGCAAGTTCAAACTCGCCGTCGATGTGGTGCGCGGGAAGTACGACGAGGAGGGGTCGGCCGGTGAGGTCAACCACTTCCAGGCGCTGACCGCCGCCGTCTCCGGCACGGTCGGCCTCGGGAACATCGCCGGTGTGGCCGTCGCCGTCTCCATCGGTGGTCCGGGCGCGACGTTCTGGATGATCCTGTGCGGTCTGCTCGGCATGGCGTCCAAGTTCGTCGAGGTCACCCTCGGCGTGAAGTACCGCGAGGTGCACGCCGACGGCACGGTCTCCGGCGGTCCGATGCACTACCTGCCCAAGGGCCTCAAGGAGCGCTTCGGCAGCGCCGGCGCCAAGCTCGGCAAGGTGCTCGCCGTCCTCGCCTCGATCATGATCCTGTTCTTCGGACTGTTCGGTGGCAACCTGTTCCAGACCAACCAGAGCTACGCGCAGATCTCCTCGACCTTCGGAGGCGAGGACGGCTTCCTGGCCTCCTCCGCCGGTGCCGTCCTCTTCGGCCTGGTCGTCTCCGCGCTGGTCGGTCTCGTGCTGCTCGGCGGCATCCGCTCCATCGCCTCGGTCACCAGCCGGCTGGTCCCCGCGATGGCCGGCATCTACATCGTGGCCTGCCTGGTCGTCATCCTGGGCAACGTCACCCACGTGCCGGACGCCTTCCAGACCATCCTGCAGGGCGCCTTCGAGGCCGACGGCGTCGCCGGCGGTGTGATCGGTGCCCTGATCATCGGTTTCCAGCGCGCCGCGTTCTCCAACGAGGCCGGTCTCGGCTCCGCCCCGATCGCCCACTCCGCGGTCAAGACCAAGCACCCGGCGAGCGAGGGTCTGGTCGCCCTGCTGGAGCCGTTCATCGACACCGTCGTCATCTGCACCATGACCGCGCTGACCATCGTCATCGCCGACCCGGCGAGCTGGGGCGAGGCCCGCGCCGGCGAGAGCATCGGCGGCGTCACCATCACCTCCGACGCCTTCGAGACCGTACTGCCCTGGTTCCCGGCCGTGCTCACCGTCGCGGTGCTGCTGTTCGCCTTCTCCACGATCCTGACCTGGGGCTATTACGGCCTCAAGGCCTGGTCGTACCTGTTCGGCAAGAGCAAGGCCAGCGAGATCGCCTTCAAGGTCATCTGGAGCCTGTTCGTGATCGTGGGCGCCCTGATGTCCCTCGACTCGCTGATCAGCCTCGCCGACTCCGCGCTCTTCCTGCTGTCGGTCTTCAACATCATCGGTCTGTATCTGCTCGCCCCTGTCGTCAAGCGCGAGCTCAACTCCTTCCTGGAGTTCGTCCGCGCCCGCAAGGCCGGCGAGATCACCGACGACCAGGAGTCGGCGAAGACCACCGCCTGACCGCCCCCGCGGCCCGGCTCCTCATCGGGTCCGTACACACCTCGCATCCAGGTGTGTACGGACCCGTTTTTGTTTGCATCGGGGCAGGTGAAAACGCATCTGGCGTGATCACGACCCGGCGGTTAGGGTGTTCGGAACGCGTCAGCGGTCCACCCGAAGCGGGGTGCCGCGCGCAGGGTGTGCCGGGAAGTCTGGTCGGCGTCGTAGGGGGCCGTGCCCTCATGCCGATACCCCGGAGGTCTCTTCTGATGGCTGCTGAGCCGCGCGAGCGTTCCACCTTCCTCGGCCTCCTGCCGTGGCCGGAGCGGTCGGCGGTGGCCCAGGCCCTGCGGACGGAAACCGTCGGCGGACTGGTCCTGCTGGCAGCGGCCTTGGTGGCGCTGGTGTGGGCCAACACCCCGTGGAGCGGAGCCTACGAGGAGATCCGCGACTTCCACTTCGGCATCGGTGCGCTCGGACTCGACCTGTCGGTGCAGCACTGGACCGCCGACGGGTTGCTCAGCATCTTCTTCCTGGTCGCGGGCATCGAGCTGAAACGCGAGCTCGTAGTGGGTTCGCTGCGTACGCCCGCCACGGCCGCGCTGCCGGTCGTCGCCGCGCTGTGCGGCATGGTGGTGCCGGCCGCCGTGTACGCGGTTACGGCCGCCGTCGGCGGGGGCAGCCTGGACGGGTGGGCCGTGCCCATGGCCACCGACATCGCCTTCGCCCTCGCGGTCCTGGCCGTCCTCAGCACCCACCTGCCGTCCGCCCTCCGCGCCTTCCTGCTCACCCTCGCCGTCGTCGACGACCTCGGTGCGATCCTTGTCATCGCGGTCTTCTTCACCAGTGATCTGAATCTTGCCGCCCTGGCCGGCGCCGTCGCCGGACTGGTCGTCTTCTACGTGCTCCAGCGGTACCGCGTGCGCGGCTGGTGGTGGTACGTACCGCTCGGCATCACCATCTGGGCCCTGATGTACAACGGAGGCGTCCACGCCACCGTCGCCGGCGTGGCCATGGGCCTCATCCTGCGCACCACTCGCGACAAGGGCGAAGACGCCTCCCCGGCCGAGCGGACCTCCCACCTGCTGCACCCGGTCTCGGCAGGAGTGGCCGTACCGCTGTTCGCTCTCTTCGCCGCAGGTGTTGCGGTCTCCACCGGGTCGATGGGTGAGATATTCACTCAGCCTGAGCCGCTGGGGGTGGTGCTGGGCCTGGTCCTCGGCAAGGCCCTGGGCATCTTCGCCGGCACCTACCTCGCCGTCCGGTTCACCCGGGCCCGCCTCAACCCCGACCTGGCCTGGGCCGATGTGTTCGCCCTGGCGGTGCTCGCCGGGATCGGATTCACCGTTGCCCTCCTCATCGGCGAGCTGGCCTTCCCCGACCCGGCCGATGCCGAGCACATCAAGGCCGCCGTGCTGCTGGGCTCGCTGATCGCCGCGGTTCTGGCGGCACTACTGGTCAAGCGCCGCAACCGGATCTACCGACGTCTGTGGGAAGAGGAGACGCGGGACGAGGACGCCGACGGCATCCCCGACATCTATCAGCGGGCCGTCCCTGAACGCGGTGCCGCAGGCGACAGTTGACGGGGACGGTGGCCATGCGTGCCCGGGCTCTCGCTGATCGCTGCCCCCGGCGTCGGGCCGCTGCCCCGTGAACGGCTCCCGGTCCCTGCTCCCCGTGGTGATCGTGGTCGCCGCGCTGGTGATCAGGACCGTGATCGGTGAGCTGCGCCGACCAGGCAGCGCCCGGCAGCAGTGGGCGTACGCGACCGACGGCCCTGCCGTGGTCGCCGGGGTGCTGGCGGCGGTGGCCGTAGCCGTGACGGGCTGGTCACACGCCGGGACGGCGGCCTTGGCCTGGGCAGTGCTGGCCGGCGCGCTCGTTGCCTGTCTCGTGGGGCGGCCGCGGAACGGGCCGTAGCGCCTCTGTGGGTTTGTTCGGCGCGAACGAACGTACGTCCGTGCCGGGACGGTGACGGTCTGTTCCTCCGGCGCGGCGAAGATCTCCTCGCCCGGCCGCCCGGCCCCTCTGGGCGCCGTCGCCGGACGACGTGTGTCGTCCCCACGCCCTCTTCGGGTGCTCCGGAGAGAAACCGGGTGCAGCGGTCCCGCGCCGGACGCTGCAGCGCGTGGGAGATCTCCCCGGCCGGCAGCCGTCCCACGGCAGGCGGCCCCGGATCCTGCCGGCGTGACTGAGCGCGGCCGGCCGCCTCATGATCGCGTCACGAGCTCCCGGCCGCATCGGCCCCAGGTGCACCACTCGCTTTACAGTCCCCTGATCCGCGCCAATTGCCGATGAGCCTCGCCCGGTCCACGCCGGTGCTTCCACGGCGCTGGGGCGCAATTCCACTTATCGCATTCGGGACATCGATTCGGCACGTCGAGTTCGGCACATCGAGGAGCCAAGTCGGCGCCAAGTCGCGGAACAGTGCCGACCAAGCTCCGTCGCCGAACCTTGCTCGTATGGAGCGCCAGGACGAGGACACCACGACGAGTGTGGCGGCTGGGCCCGACCGGGTGGAATCGGCGCGAGCTCCGATCCGTATGCGCCAACCATGTCGAGCGGCTTGACCTGTTACGGCATTGACTCTGGTTTCTTGCCATTCCCCTCGAAAGCGGATGGTCACGGCATGCAGCGGTATGTCGCAGGTTTCGGCGCTCGGCTTTCCGCGGTCACGCAATGCCGTCCTCGGGCCCCTCACCCACACCAGGCATCGAGATAGGAGCATGACATGAGGCCACCGAATTCACCGCGTTCGGCCCCGTTGCCGTGGCCCTCGGAAGTCGACCCGGATCAGGTGCGCCAGACCACTTCCGCGCTGGTCGCACATGTCAGCAGCAGGGTCGATCCCGACGGCGCGATACGCGAGGAATGCGAGAGCCGGGTTCTGGAGTCGGCGCTCGCGCTGACGCTGATGACCCGTACCGGCCTGGCCTCACCCGCGCGGGACAGCGTGCTCACCTTCCTCCAGACGCACCTCGACACCCCGCGGGAGTTCGACCGCGTCCTCGCCACGCTCGCCGTCGGACGGGCCGCCGGCCGGACTCCCGCCGATGACACCGACCTCATCGACAAGCTGACCGATGCCCTGCTCGGCGCGGCACCGGAGTTCATCTCCGCCCGGCGCCGCAGGATGCTCTACGCCGTGCTGTCGGTGCTCGGCTGCCCGTTGCCGCCCGGCCTCGTGCCGGCGGCCGATGAAGAGGCCCCCACCGATCCCATCCACTCCTGGGCCGCCGTCCAGCAGGCCGCCGTGACACTGATCCTCGCCTCCGCCGCAGGAGTCAGCAACGAGGCCACCGCCGCCGCGCTGAGCACGCTGACGGCCACGCGCCCGGCGACGAGAGTGTGGGAGGGGTACGTGCTGCTGCACCTGCTGTCGCTGCACGCGCTCGCCGGTGTGCCCGGGCAGGAGGCGACGGTGCGCAGCGGCCTGGAAACACTGTTGCGGCACCAGCGCGACGATGGCGGTTTCCCGTTCGTGCTGGAGATGCAGAACTGGTGCACGTCGACCGCCGCGATAGCGTTCGCGGCCGCCGGTGCCCCACCGGCCCTGCTGCAGTCGATGGCGGGGAAGCTCGCCGCCCACCGGGTCGACGATTCGGGGCACTCTCTCTCCCTTTCCCTGTCCCGCGGTGCGGCACTCAGCGGCGGCTGGTCCATCGGTCCCGGTGTGGCGCAGAACGATGTCGACTGCACCTCGTGCGTCCTCGAGTTCCTGCAGGAGATCGATCCGGTCTCCCACGCAGGCCCCGTGCGACGCGGAGTGGACGCGCTGCTGGCCGTGCAGGGCTCCGACGGCGGGTTCCCCACCTATGTCGCCGGTGCCTCCTCCGAGCCGTGCATGACGGCCGCGGCCATCAATGCGCTCGCGCCGCACCCCTCCACCGCACCCGCGCGGGAACGCGCCTTGGCGTTCCTCGCCGACAGTCAATTGTCCGACGGCGGTTTCGAGCCGGGGTGGAGCCGCAGTCGCCTGCACACGATGTTCCGGGCGCGTCTCGCCGCATGCACCGCTGACCCGCACGACCGCCGTACGGCCGCCATGGCCGAGCGGATCGAGCGCTCCGTGTACGAGACGCAGAACCCCGATGGTGGCTGGGGAATGCAGCCCGGTGATCCCAGCAACGCCATCAGCACCGCCTACGCGCTGATCACGCTGTGCTATGGGGCCGAGGTCCGGCCTGTCGGGCGGGCCATGTCCTGGCTGCTCGCGAACCAGAACGCGGACGGGGGGTACGGTGGCCCGCCCGACATGGTCGGCCCCCGCCCGTTCCCGTACCACTTGCCCGTCCTCACCGACATTTCCGTGCTCCTCGCGTTCGGCCACGTTCGTTCCCGGGTTCAGCGCACGGCGTCCCCGCTCCAGGGCGTGGCGTGACGTAGACGGCCGGGCAGGACAAGGTGCTCGGGGCCCGGGCGCGCTCCACCGTCCGGGGAGGCGGGAAGCGCGAGGCTCGCGGCCGGCGAGTCGGTCGGCCTCAGTCCAGGCTCGGGGCCTGGTGCAGGATCTCCCGCTCGAGATGCTGGAGCGCCGGGCTGGGGTCGATCCCCAACTCCTCTGCCATCCGCTTCTGATGGGCTCGCAGCATCGCCAACGCGTCGGCCTGCCGTCCTGCCCGGTACAACGCCAGACTGAAGAGCTCGCAGCCGTATTCACGGAGCGGATGGGCCTGTGTGAAGGCCGCTAATTCGGACACCGCTATCTCGTGCGCCCCCATGGCTATCAAGGTCGCGCAGCGCCCCTCGATCGCCCACAGCCGCAGCTCCTGCAGCCGCACGACCTCCGGCGCCACATGAGTCGCATCGGCCACTTCCGCATAGGCCTGCCCGCGCCACAGTGCCAGTCCCGCATCGAACTCACGCAGCGCCCGCTGCGGATCGCTCTGGTCCAGTGCCCGCCAGCCGGCCATGGCGCGCTCACCGAAACGATGGACATCCACCTCGACGGCGCGACTGTCCAGCAGATAGGCACGGCCGCGCGTGCGCAGCACCGTCGCCGGCTTCCGTGGCGCGCGGTCCGGTTCCAACGCCCTCCGCAAGTTGGCTACATACGCGTGCAGCGAGGTGATCGCCGAGGGCGGCGGACGCCCGTCCCACAACTCCTCCAGCAGCACATCGACCGACACCGGCTGACCCACCTGGCTGACCAACAGCGCAAGCACCGCACGCTGCTTGGGTGCCCCCAGATCAATCCGTCGGCCGGCGACAGCCGCCTCCACCGGACCGAGCACCCGGAACTCCACCCCGGCCGGCGGCGTCTCCGCCGGTTTCGGGACCTGTGCCTCGGCCCCTCGGACAGCACCCGGCCCTATGGACCGGGAGACCGCAACAGCATTCGTGCTTTTCCTGCCACCGGTCCTTTCGAAGCCGGCATCGGGGATCGGAGAATCAAGATGGAGCCCAAGAGCCTTCGCCACATGCATCTTGAGCGTGTCATTCGTGCGCCGGAGATCCTGTAATTCGCTCTCCAGTTCGGCTACTTTGCACTTCAGTTCGGTGACGCGCCGCGCATCACCGATACCGTCTCCCGGCCGTGGCCTGGGAAGGAAGTACGTCCGACGACTGTCGACGGCCACAGGCTCGGCGACCATCGTGTCGCAACCGGCATCTTCGTTCGTCATCTCTGAACTCCTCTGCATTTTCTTTTCCTTGTTCAGGGAAAAAGTCCATTCGACACCTGGACGTGAGACGGCCGGGTGCGCGACATTGGGGTCGAACCGCTGCGAGGCAGCGGAACCACCGGAGTGCAGAAGCGGAAAATCTGGTGTCAACGAAACGTGCTCGGAGGTCATGGACAAGTCAGGGGCGAACGCGGACTCGACGACCGGGGCACCCCGCGTCCTGAATTGCGCGGCCCGGTAAACCGAAGGCTGCTGGGAGTGCCGGACAACGGCGCCAGGACCCGTACGACATGCCCGGGGCGCCGGAGGCACGGCAGCTGCCGTCGCCACTGAAGGGGCGCGAGAGGACGCAGCCCCGCCTGCGGCGGACACGAAGTCGCCCGGCAGCGAGTCCGGTCGGCGTGAGAGAGGTGAACTCGTGGGCGCTTATTACCTCACCGCAGATGGTCACGTCTGCCGCGGAACCGCCTCGTCCTGATCCCGGTGTCGAGGGCGTCCGGCGACACGCGAGCCTGTCTGACCGAGTGGCCGGCGTGGGATCCGGTGCGACGTCGCCGCGTGTCGTCCGGATGGGCGACGGCGCGCGCTGTCCTCACCAGGTCCCGGGCCTCGTCCGCCAACTCGCCTGCGGCAGGGCGGCAGATCAGCCACTCGACATTCCGGAACAGGCAGCGAGGAGGTTCCTGGACGTCCGGGACCGCAACCTCGACTCGGCGTTCTCCGGCAACGAGGCCGGTCAGGGAAGCCGAGACCGTGCGCAGGGCGGATCGCATCGCGGCGGCAGCAGCAGCAGCGTTCGTCGAGTCGGTATCAGCGCACTCGAGCGCCTTCTGTATCGCGCGCATCCCCCCGGTCCCGCACCCCAGTTGCGGTCGGGTCACAGCGGGGACGGATTCGACGGATTGAGCACGCCACTTTCGGCCCGTACGGCAGGCAGCGCATGATAGTTGCCCGAAGCCAGTTTCTCCCGGCCCCTCTCTCACCCTTCCGCTCGCTTTTCGACACGGCGCAGCTCGGCCTACCTGGCCCGTGACCACAATTCCCCCTTTGGCGTGAATCCGCCGTTTCCCCCGTCTGCGGAACGTCGGCGAACCCACTCGAAGGAGAGGTTCACCGAGATGGGCGGCACTAGTCAAGGGGGTTGTTCCTCTGGCTGCCGTGGCATGCGCGAGGGGGCGAGCCGGTACCGCACGGTGAACTCCCCCGTACGCCGTGACCGCACCGGTCGGCGCCAAGAGCACAAGCGGAATGATTTCGTGTTCACCAAAACCAAGATCCTCCGCCTTGGCCGGCCTCTCGGCCTCACCGGGAGAACGGCGATCTCAAGGGAACGACGAGAATCACGGCAGTGACCGGAACAACGGGTTCAGAAGAGTACGCCCGCTTTCAAGCGGAACGGCTCGGCGCGACCGTGCGCCGGGTCGGTGCCGGCTCGACGCCAAGCCGGCACCAACCCGCTCATCAGTCCCAGGCAAGCCCGTCAGCCGATGGTGGTCGCCGTAGCTCGGGAAGCCTCACGGAAGAGCCGCATCCGCATGGAATTGCTAGAGAAGATCCACAGTCCGGAAGACCTACGATCGCTGGCCCCCTCGCAGTTGCCGGACCTCGCGTCCGAAATCCGTGACTTCTTGGTGAGCGCAGTCTCCAAGACAGGCGGACATATCGGGCCGAACCTGGGAGTCGTCGAGCTGACCATCGCGCTGCATCGTGTATTCGAGTCCCCTCGGGACCAGCTGCTCTTCGACACCGGTCACCAGACCTACGTCCACAAGCTGCTGACCGGGCGTCGCGCGGGCTTCGGCCGGCTGCGCCAGCGCGGTGGCCTGTCCGGATATCCGAGCAGGGCCGAGTCCGAGCACGACTTCATCGAGAACTCCCACGCCTCGACCGCGCTTTCTTACGCCGATGGGCTCGCGAAGGCGCGTCAACTGCTCGACCTCGATGGGTGCGTGGTCGCCGTCGTCGGTGACGGCGCGCTGACCGGCGGCATGGCGTGGGAAGCGCTGAACAACATCGCCGCATGCGAGGAACGTCCCGTGGTGATCGTCGTGAACGACAACGGACGGTCCTACTCGCCCACGATCGGCGGCTTCGCCAGTCACCTCGCGTCGCTCCGGCTGGACCCCGACTACGAGAACGCGATGAGCCTGGTGAAACGGGTGATGCCGCAGGCACCCGTGGCCGGCGCGGCCGTCTACGAGGCGCTGCACGCCCTCAAGAAGGGACTCAAGGACGCCCTCGCCCCGCAGGCGATGTTCGAGGACCTCGGACTCAAGTACGTCGGTCCCGTCGACGGCCACGACGTGCACAGCCTGGAGGACGCTCTCCGCGCGGCTCGCGCATACGGGCGCCCGGTGATCGTGCACTGTGTCACCAGGAAGGGCCAGGGTTACGCGCCGGCCGAACGGGACGCCGAGGACTGCTTCCACGGGCCCGGTGCCTTCGATCCGGAGACGGGCCGGTCCCGGGCGGCCCCGACCACGTCGTGGAGCCATGTGTTCGGCTCGGAGATGGTGAAGATCGGAGCCGAACGGTCCGACGTCGTGGCGCTGACCGCCGCCATGCTGCACCCGACCGGGCTCGCCGGCTTCGCCGAGGCCTACCCGGACCGGCTGTTCGACGTCGGAATCGCGGAGCAGCACGCCGCCACGTCCGCGGCGGGCCTGGCGATGGGGGGTCTGCACCCCGTGATGGCGGTGTACGCCACCTTCCTCAACCGGGCGTTCGACCAAGTCCTGATGGACGTGGCGCTGCATCGGCTGCCCGTCACCTTCGTCCTCGACCGCGCAGGCGTGACGGGCAGCGACGGGCCGAGCCACAACGGCATGTGGGACATGTCGATCCTGCAGCTGGTGCCGGGTCTGCGGCTCGCGGCCCCGCGGGACGGGGCGCGGCTCCGTGAGCTGCTCCGCGAAGCCCTGGACGTGAGCGACGGCCCCACCGGGATCCGTTTCCCCAAGGGAGCGGTGGGCGACGACATCGACGTCGTCGACAAGCTCGGCGACATGGACGTGCTCGCACGGCTCACGGGGCCGTCCCCCGTCGACGGCGAAGCGGCGGACGTCCTCCTCGTCGGTGCCGGGTCCATGGCCCGCGTCTGCGTGGACGCCGCGCCTCTGATCGCGGCCTCGGGGGTCGGTGTCACCGTCGTCGACCCCCGATGGGTCAAACCGCTGGACCCCGCGCTCATCGGCGCGGCCCGCGCGCACAGCCGGGTCGTGGTCGTCGAGGACAACGGGCGTGTGGGTGGCGTGGGCGACGCGGTGGCCAGGTACCTGCGCGATGCCGGCGTCACCACGCCGGTGCGGACCTTCGGCATCCCGCAGGAGTTCCTGGAGCAGGCGAGCCGGTCCGAGATACTGGCCGACATCGGCCTGACCGCGCGGGATCTGGCCGACGACATCACGCTGTTCGCTCAGAGCCCCCTCGACGACCCCGGTGACGGCCACGTGGCCGCCTCCCCGCCCGAGAGGAGCATGGTTCGTGCCGAACGTTGAGCTCGGAATGCCGCAGTCCGCGCCGCAGCCGCTGGCCGAGCGGCGGCGGTCCCGTCCGCTGCGGGTGGGATCGGTGGGCGTGGGCGGCGACCATCCCGTATCGGTGCAGTCGATGACCACCACCCGGACCTCCGACGTCAACGCCACGCTGCAGCAGATCGCCGAACTCACCGCCTCCGGCTGCCAGATGGTCCGCGTGGCGGTGCCCACGCAGGATGACGCCGACGCCCTGGCCATCATCGCCGAGAAGGCTCAGATCCCGGTCATCGCCGACATCCACTTCCAGCCGAAGTACGTCTTCGCGGCGATCGACGCCGGCTGCGCGGCGGTGCGCGTCAACCCGGGCAACATCAAGCAGTTCGACGACCGGGTGAAGGAGATCGCGGCCGCGGCCTCCGCGGCCGGCACGCCGATCAGGATCGGCGTCAACGCCGGGTCCCTGGACGGACGTCTGCTGGCGAAGTACGGCAAGGCCACGCCGGAGGCGTTGGTCGAGTCGGCGCTGTGGGAGTGCTCCCTGTTCGAGGAGTACGACTTCCGGGACATCAAGATCTCGGTGAAGCACAACGACCCGGTCGTGATGGTCAAGGCGTACCGGCTGCTCGCCGAGCGGTGCGACTACCCGCTGCACCTCGGCGTCACCGAGGCCGGCCCGGCCTTCCAGGGCACCATCAAGTCCGCCGTCGCCTTCGGCGCCCTGCTGAGCGAGGGCATCGGCGACACCATCCGGGTCTCGCTCTCCGCCCCGCCCGCGGAGGAGGTGAAGGTCGGCCTGCAGATCCTGGAGTCGCTCGGCCTGCGCCAACGGGGTCTGGAGATCGTCTCCTGTCCCTCCTGCGGTCGCGCTCAGGTCGACGTCTACAAGCTGGCCGACGAGGTCAACGCTGCGCTGTCCGGCTTTCCCGCGCCGCTGCGCGTGGCAGTCATGGGATGCGTCGTCAATGGGCCGGGGGAAGCCCGTGAGGCCGACCTGGGTGTGGCGTCGGGCAACGGCAAGGGCCAGATCTTCGTCAGGGGTGAGGTCGTCAAGACCGTACCTGAATCGAAGATCGTCGAAACGCTGATCGAAGAGGCCATGCGTATCGCTGAGGAGATGGGGATCGACCCCCTCGGCGGCGATGGCGTTCCGTCCCGAGCGACTTGAGGGGAAAACATGCCGCCCACCCCACGCCGAATCCTGCTCGCCGAGCCGCGCGGTTCCTGCGCCGGCGTCCACAGGGCCATTGACATCGTGGAACGCGCGCTCGAAATACACGGCGCGCCGGTGTACGTACGCAAGCAGATCGTGCACAACGCCTACGTGGTGCGCCGACTCGAGGCGCTGGGTGCCAGGTTCGTCGAGTCGGAGACCGACGTACCCAACGGGGCGGTGTGCATCTTCTCCGCGCACGGCGTGTCCCCGCAGGTACGCAGCAACGCCGAGCAGCGCGACCTCAAGGTCATCGACGCGACGTGCCCGCTCGTCGCCAAGGTGCACCAGGAGGCCCGCCGGTTCGCCCGCGACAAGCAGACGCTGGTCCTCATCGGCCACGCCGATCACGAGGAGGTCGAGGGCACCTACGGGGAGGCGCCGGACCGCACGGTCATCGTGGAGAACGCGGAGGACGCCAGGCGGCTCGACCTGCCGCCGGGAACGTCCGCCGCGTATCTCACCCAGACCACGCTGTCGGTGGACGACACGGCCGAGATCGTGTCCATTCTCAGCGAGCGGTTCCCCGGGATGACCGGCCCGGGCAGCGAGGACATCTGCTACGCCAGCCAGAACCGGCAGAACGCGGTGAAGGCGATCGCCGGGCGCAGCGACCTCGTGCTCATCGTCGGGTCGCCCAACTCCAGCAACTCGGTCCGGATGGTGGAGGTCGCGCAGGCCGCCGGAGCTCCGGCCCGGCTGCTGCCCGACGTGGACCACCTGGACACCGCCTGGCTGACGGACGTCCGCACCGTGGGGCTGAGTGCCGGGGCGAGCGTGCCCGAGGTACTGGTGGAGCAGGTCGTCGAGCGGCTCGGGACCCTGGGGTTCACCGACATCGAAACCGAGGTGACGGCCACCGAGAACGTCGTGTTCAGGCCGCCGCCGGAGCTGGAGCGGACGGGGCCCGCCGAAGTCGGCGACGACGCCTGCGCCGAGTTGCTCGCCCGGGTCGACGCCCGCATCCAGGAACTGCTGAGTGCCGAGGTCTCGCGCTGGGCGGCCGTCGATGCCCGCGTGGCGGTGCCGGTCGAGGCGATAGCGGAACTCGTCGGCGCGGGCGGCAAGCGGCTGCGCCCGACGTTCTGCATCAGCGGCTATCTGGCGGCCGGTGGTTCGGCGGACGACGACACGGTCGTCGCCGCGGCAGCCGGGCTGGAACTGCTGCACGCCTTCGCCCTGATCCACGACGACATCATGGACAACTCGCCCACGCGGCGCGGAGTGCCGACCGTGCACGCCCACCATGCCCGTGTCCATGCGGAGCGCGGCTGGGTCGGCGAGCCCCGCCGGTTCGGGGAGGGCGTCGGCATCCTCGCCGGCGACCTGGCGCTCAGTTACGCCGGCCGCCTCACCAGCGGGCTGCCCGCCCCGGCGATGCAGATCTGGACGGACCTGGTCACTGAGATGATCATCGGCCAGCAGCTGGACATCGCCCTCGCCGCCGAGCTGTCGCCGGACCCGGACCTCGCCCGCTGGGTCGCGGTCTGCAAGTCCGGCCGCTACACCATCCACCGGCCACTCGCCCTCGGCGCGTCCATCGCCGGGCGCCCCGAACTGCAGGAGCCGTTCGAGGAGTACGGGGTCGCAGCGGGCGAGGCGTTCCAGTTGCGCGACGACCTGCTCGACGCGTTCGGTGATTCCGCGGCGACCGGCAAGCCGGCCGGGCTGGACGTCAGTGAACACAAGATGACCCTGCTGCTGGCTCTGGCGGCCGCCAAGGACCCCCGAGTGGCCCGCCTGGTGGCGGACGGCAAGAAGGGCGACTGGAACGCGGCCGAGCTGCGCGAGGCGTTGCTCGCCTCCGGCGTGCGCCGGGACGTCGAGCAGCAGATCGACCGGCTCGTCACCACCGCCCGCACGGCACTCGACAAGGCGCCGCTGGCGGACGACTGGCAGCAGCGCCTGGGCAAGATGGCGGAGCAGGTGGCCTACCGCGACCGCTGACGCCGCCGCGCGAACGCCGGTCGGGGCATGAGCCGCACGGCCCCGGCTGGTGCGGGCGCACGCGATCGCCAAGCAGACGCCAATCTGACGGCAAGCGGAAGGCGCGACGATCCCGACGTCCATTCGAGCTGTGCAGATTCCTTGATCGATCCGCCTCACGGCGATGGAGCACGGGGGTCCGCTGTTCCCATGAGCAAGCAGGATGACCTTCTGGAGGGGGAAATGTCCGAAGTCTCTGAGCCGGCAGACATATACGCGGCCGTCGAGGAAACGGCTCAGCTGCTGGATGTGCCCTGCTCACGTGACAAGGTCCAGCCGGCCCTGGCCGCTTTCGGGGACGGGCTCGCGGACGGCCACATCGTGTTCAGCATGGCGACCGGCGAGCGCTACAAAGGTGAGCTCGCCTTCGACTTCACGGTGCCCACGGCCGCGGGTGACCCCTATGCCATCGCGCTGTCGAACGGCCTCGTCGAAGAGACGGACCATCCCATCCGCACCCTGTTCTCGGACGTCCGGGGGCGGTGCCCTGTCGACAGTTACGGGGTGGACTACGGAATCGTCGGCGGCTTCAAGAAGACCTACGTATCGTTCCCTCTGGGTGAGCTGCAGGGGCTGTCGAGGCTGACCGGCATCCCGTCCATGCCGCGGGCCCTGGCCGAGCATGCCGGCTTCTTCGCGAGCCACGGCCTGGACGACAGGGTGTCGGCCATCGCGATCGACTACGCCCACAGGACGTGGAACGTGTACTTCAGCGGGCTTCCCGCTGAATTCATCGAACCGGAGACCGTCCTGTCGGTGCTCCGGACGTTCGGGCTGCCGGAACCGAGCGAGCGGATGATGGAGTTCATCCGGACGTCGTTCGCGATGTACACCACCTTCGGCTGGGATTCTTCGAAGGCCGAGCGGATCTGTTTCTCCGCCCGAAGCTCGGATCCGACGGCCCTCCCCGCTCGTTACGAACCGCAGATCGCAAAGTTCGCGAGAAACGCGCCGTACACGTACACCGGCGAGCGCGTACTCACCTACGCCGGCGCGCTGTCGCCGAGCGAGGAGTTCTACAAACTCGCGTCGTTCTATCAGAAGACATCCAAGCTGTCCGACCGGGTTCGACCCGCGACGTGACATACGACAGTCGCCGCGGGAATCCGTCAGAGGCCGCGGGCCTGCCAGCGAGGAAACCAGTGAGGACAAGGGACCGAGGATGACCGAGGCAGACGAAGGCGCCGCCACAACCGAGAGTCCGCGACCGGCCGTAGGGCCGCGGACCGCAGGCCGGCCGGGAGCCCCCGGGGCTGACGCTGTCGAGGGGGGCGAGCGATGACACCCGTCCTCATAGCCGGTGGTGGGATCGGCGGGCTCACGGCCGCGCTGAGCCTGCACGCCGCGGGCATCGACACGGTCGTGGTGGAGAGCGCCCGCCGCATCGAGCCGCTCGGCGTCGGGATGAACCTCCTCCCCCACGGGGTGCGCGAGCTGATGGAGCTCGGCCTCGGCGACGACCTGGCCGACATCGGCGTGGCCACGGCCGAGCACATGTTCTGCGACAGTGCAGGCGACGAGCTCTTCACCGAGCCGCGTGGCCTGGCCCAGGGCTACCGCTGGCCGCAGTACTCCGTCCACCGCGGTGAGCTGCACCTGATGCTCCTGGAGCGCGTCCGCGAACGGCTCGGCCCCGACGCCGTGCGCACCGGCACCCGGTTGCTGGACTTCACCGAGGGGCCCGGCACCGTCCGTGTCCGGGTGACGGACCGTGCGACCGACGCCGTCGAGACGCTCGACGCCACCGCGCTGGTCGGCGCGGACGGGCTGCACTCGACGGTCCGCGCTCAGCTCCACCCGGACGAGGGGCCACTGAGCTGGTCGGGCCAGCGGATGTGGCGTGGCGTGGCGCAAGGAATCCCGCCGTTCCTGACCGGCCGTTCCATGGCGATCGCCCATGACGGCACGGCGTCGCTGGTCGCGTACCCGATCGGCCGGGACCGGACGAACTGGGTCTGCCTGGTGCGCGTCGGAGAGCCGGGCCCCCTCCCCGAGGACGGCACCGTGGACGCGGTCGACGACCACCGCACGGGCCAGCTGAAGGAAGTGCTGGCCCACTACGAAGGCTGGTCGCTGGGCTGGCTCGACGTGCCGGAGCTGCTGGAGCGCAGCGAGCGCATCCTGGAGTACCCCATGGTCGACCGCGAGCCGCTCCCCGCGTGGGGCCGCGGCAGGGTGACGCTGCTCGGCGACGCCGCGCACCCCATGTATCCCGCCGGGGCCAACGGCGCGTCCCAGGCCGTGCTCGACGCGCGGGTTCTCGCCCACGAGCTGGCGCAGGCGGACGGCGACACGGCGTCGGCGCTCGCCGCCTACGAGCGCACTCGCCTGCCCGCGTCCACGGAGGTCGTCCTCGCGGGCCGCATGATGGAGCAGGCGGGGGGCATGCTGCTGAATCGCAGTCAGCTCACCTTCATCACCGAGATGTACCGGCAGAAGGCCGACGGCGAGGTCACCGAACTCAACGCCCGTCCGTCCCTGACCCCGCCCGGACGGTCGTAGAGCCCGCGCTTGCCCGGGCCTGCGAGGAACGGTGACGGGAGAATGCGGCCCGCGTACCGGAGTCGCGGACGGGCGTGCCGGGCGGGTTCCGGTCACGCCCGTCCGCGGCTCCGGCCTGCCGGCTCCGTTCGCCGGGACACCGGCCGGGGCGGCGGGCCGGTCCCACGCCGAGCCGGTGCCGATCCGTACGGGTCCTCACCCGTACGAACCACCCCCCCGTTCGCCCCACCAGGGAGGATCACCATGCACGCGTACACGGTGGTGGACGCTTTCACGAGCACGCCGCTGGAGGGCAACCCCGTAGCGGTCTTCTTCGATGCCGACGACCTCTCGGCCGACACGATGCAGCGCATCGCCATGGAGATGCACCTCTCGGAGTGCACCTTCGTGCTGCGTGCCAAGGCGGGCGGCGACGCCCACATCCGCATCTTCACCCCGGTCAACGAGCTGCCGTTCGCGGGCCACCCGCTGCTGGGCACCGCCATCGCTCTCGGCACGGCCACGAAGCGCAACGAACTGTCGCTGGAAACCCGCATGGGAGCCATCCCCTTCACGCTCGAACGCCGCGACGGCGAGGTCGTCGCCGCCTGGATGCGTCAGCCCGTCCCCACCTGGGAGCCGTTCGACCGCGCCGACGAGCTGCTCGCCGCGCTCGGCGTCGAGTCCTCGACGCTGCCCGTGGAGATCTACCGCAACGGCCCCCGTCATGTCTTCGTGGGCGTGGAGAGCGTGGCGGCGCTGTCCCGGATCTCTCCGGACCACCGCCGGCTGGCGACGTTTCCCGACATGGCGACCAACTGCTTCGCCGGATCGGGGCGGCACTGGCGCACCCGGATGTTCTCGCCCGCCTACGGCGTGGTCGAGGACGCGGCCACCGGTTCGGCTGCCGGGCCGCTCGCGCTGCACCTGGCGCGGCACGGCCTGGCCGGCCACGGGCAGACGATCGAGATCCTCCAGGGCGTGGAACTGGGCCGGCCCTCGCTGATGAAGGCGGTGGCCCGGCGCGAGGCCGATGAGGTCTCCTCGGTCGATGTAGGCGGCAACGGCGTGACCATCGCCCAAGGAACGATCTACGTGTGACGCGCATGACGCATCGGAGGTGCCTCAGATGAGCGCGATCGGGAATGCCAGCAAGACCGAGTCCATCACCGGGTCGCTGGACTTCGTCTTCAAGGAGTACGACGACCCGCCGGCCGACCCGATTCCGATGCTGCGCGACTGGCTGGCGTACGCACAGGAGCAGAACGTCAGAGAGCCGAAGGCGATGGCCCTCGCCACGGCGAACGCGGCGGGCCGGGCCTCCAGCCGGATCGTCGTGCTGAACCGGGTCACGGACGACGGCTTCGTCTTCGAAACGCATGCCACCAGCCGGAAGGGGCGCGAGCTGGCGGAGACGGGGTGGGCGTCCGGGGTGCTCTACTGGCGGGAGACCAGCCAGCAGATCACCATCAGCGGGCCCGTCCTGCAGCTCTCCGACGCCGAGTCCGACGCGCTCTGGCACGCGCGTCCACCAGCCGCCCATCCGATGACCACGCTGTCGCGGCAGAGCGAGCCGCTCGAGGACGCGGTGGCCATGCGGACCGAGGCCGAACGCCTGCATGACGTGCCCGGACCGCTGCCGCGCCCCGAGCGGTACCGCGGCTACCACGTGGCCGCCGCCCGGATCGAGTTCTGGTACGCGCGGCACGATCGGCTGCACCAGCGGCTGAGTTACGAACGCGACGTCGACGGCTGGACGGCGACCCGGCTGCAACCCTGAGCCCCGAGACCGCGGCCGCCCCCGAACTCCCGGAGTTCTCACCGGCGCCGGTCACCCGATGCGAGGTGATCCGGGGATCAGCGCGGGACCTCGTTGTGTTCTTCACGGTCCGCTCACCAGTTCCACCCCGGCCTCGGCCCTCGGTCGCACACGGCGGAAAGGGCAGCTCGAACACGCCATTTTCCTCTCCGCCTTCTCCGCCCCGCGCGACCGGCTCCGGCCTCGAGAAGGCCGCAGAGGCCCCCACCGACCCCGCGAGGAGAGGCCATGACCTCGTCACTGCACCCCCAGCCCGGCACTGCCGCAGCGGTGTTCACCGACCACCACGACCTACGGGCCCGCAACCGGCGGGCAGTGGAGCAGTACATGGAGACCGGCGCGGAAGCCCGGTTGCGCAGGTACCGCCTCTACACCGACGACGGGTCCGCGTGTCTGTTCAACACCGACATCGGCCGGCCCATCCTCGTGGAGGGCAGGGAGAATCTGAAGCGGCACGGCGAGCTCTCCCTCAAGGTGTTGCCCGACTGGCAGTGGATCGACGTGCACCTCTACGAGACGCAGGATCCGGCGGTCATCTGGGTCGAGTGCGACGGCGAAGGAACGATCCGGTTCCCCGGCTATCCCGAAGGCCGCTACCGCAACCACTTCATCCACGGCTTCACGCTGCGCGACGGACGGATCGTCTCCAGCCGCGAGTACACCAACCCGATCGAGCACATGCGTGCCCTCAGCATCGAGACACCGCACATCAAGCGGGACTGGATCCCCTCCTCCTGATCCGCCCGCTGTGCCGGCACCCACGGGCCGGCGTCCGCAGCAGGGCCGGCCTGGCGGCCGGACGTCACAACTGCCTGTCTGGCCGGATCAGTTGCCACGGGTCGTTCGTGCCCTACGGGCCCGGCACCGCAGGCTTCCGCAAGTGATATAGATGACGTCTGGAGCGGATGTCACACTCCCGGTGCCTGGACCGCCCCCAGTTCGGACCTGTCCTCGACGGGAGGCTCCACAGTGCCCGACCCCCCGCGAGACTTGCAGCGGCCTTGTCCTGATGCGGCCCACGGGAAGCGGCGGATCCGGTGGCAGACACCACGGCACAGGTGTCCGGCGAGCGCTGTGAGCCGCTGTCGTGGACGACCGGTTCAGGCACCGGACCCGGAGCGGATCGTCGGCCGGCGTGCCCGCCCGGTGCAGGTCGCGGCGCACCGGGCCCTCGCCGGCAGGCCGCCGCAGGCCGTCGCCGTGAACCTCCGGGGGGCCATGGCCGACTGAACCGGCGGCCGGCGCCCACCGACGCTCCACAGGAACGTTCCGCCGCGCTCTACGGTGCCCTCCCCTCAGGCGGCGGGTGGCCTTCGGCCGCTCCACCGCGGGGACGAGGCCGCCCGCCCGCCGCAGCCGGTCCTCGCTCGGGCAAGGTCCCCGAGACCGCCGGCCCCGGTGCCGACGGCGACCGCATGTGCGGGATCCACGGCGTCGCCCGTCCCGGCAAGCACTCTCATGTCGACCCATCGCTGAGGAAATTCACATGATGCGAAAACTGACGTCCTTACCCAGCGGCAGGGTGGCCAAATGGGTCATCCTCGCCCTCTGGGTAGCCCTGCTGGTCCCGGCACTCATGCTGGCCGGCAAGCTCGGCGACGTTCAGGAGAACGACAGCGCGGCCTGGCTGCCCGGTGACGCGGAGTCGACCGCGGTCGTCGAGCGGGCCATGAAGTTCCAGCCCGCCAGCACCGTGCCGGCGATCGTCGTCTACGACCGCCCCGAGGGCGTCACCGCTGCCGACATGGCCAAGGCCCGGGCCGACGCCGAAGCCTTCAAGGGCGTCGACCTGGTCGTGGGGCAGCCGCAGGGCCCCGTGCAGTCCCAGGACGGCAAGGCCCTCCAGACCGTGGTCCAGGTCCAGAACGACGACAGTGGCTGGGAGGGAATCCACGACGCTGTCGGCGCGATGACCGAGGTCGGCGAGGAGAACGCCGACGGTCTCGGGTTCCACGTCACCGGACCGGCCGGCTACGCGTCCGACTCGATCACGGCGTTCAGCGGAGAAGGCGCTCTGACAGCGATCACGGCCCTGGTCGTGGTCGTGATCCTGCTGCTGACCTACCGCAGTCCGGTGCTGCCCCTGCTGCCCCTGCTGACCGCGGGCAGCGCTCTGATCACCGCGCAGGCGGTGATCTATCTGCTGGCGAAGCACGCCGGACTCGTCGCCAACACGCAGACCAGCTTCATCCTGACCGTCCTGGTGTTCGGGGCCGCCACCGACTACGCACTCCTGCTCACCTCGCGCTACCGGGAGGAGCTGCGGCGGCACGAGGACCGGCACGAGGCGATGGCCGAAGCATTGCACCGCTCCGGTCCCGCCATCATCGCCAGCGCCGCGACCGTCGCGGTCAGCCTGATGCTGCTGATGCTCGCCACCCTCAACTCGACCCAGGGGCTCGGGCCGGCCTGTGCCGTGGGCATCCTCGTCGGACTGCTCGCCACGGTCACGCTGATGCCGGCCCTGCTGGTCATCTGCGGCCGCTGGATCTTCTGGCCGGTGAGGCCGTCGTACGGATCGGCCGAGAAGACCAAGGAGAGCATCTGGGACCGGGTCGGCACCGCCGTCTCCCGCCGGCCGCGGATCGTGTGGATCGGCACCACGCTCGTCCTCGCCGTCATGGCGATCGGAGCGTTCGGGCTCAAGGCGGACGGGCTGTCCAACAAGGACCAGTTCACCAACAAGCCCCAGATGGCCGTCGGCGAGGAGATCCAGAGCAGGCACTTCCCGGCCGGATCGGGCGACCCCATCTACGTCGTGGCCGAGGCATCCTCGGCCGGGCGGGTGAGCACCGCGCTGTCCGGCGTCCCGGGAATCGCCGAGGTCTCCCCACCGACGGTCAAGGACGGTCAGGCCCTCATGCTCGGGGAGCTCGAGGACGCTCCCAGCAGCACGGCCGCGCTGGGCACCGTCGAGAAGGCCAGGACCGCGGTCCACGGCGTCGAGGGTGCGGACGCCCAGGTCGGCGGCAACACGGCGATCATGCTCGACACACGGGAAGCGGCTTCCCGCGACTCCAAGGTGATCATCCCCATCGTGCTGGTCGTGGTGTTCCTGATCCTCGCGTCGCTGCTGCGGGCGATCGTCGCACCCCTGCTGCTCATGGCGACGGTGGTGCTGTCGTTCGGTGCGGCCCTCGGCGTGAGCAGCCTGATGTTCAACCACGTGTTCGGCTTCGCCGGAGCGGACGCCTCCTTCCCGCTCCTGACGTTCGTGTTCCTGGTCGCCCTGGGCATCGACTACAACATCTTCCTCGTCACCCGGGTACGCGAGGAGGCTCTGCTGCACGGCACCCGGCGCGGCGCGCTCACGGGTCTGTCCACCACGGGGGGTGTGATCACCTCGGCGGGTCTGGTGCTGGCCGGCACCTTCGCCGCGATGGCCTCCTTGCCGCTGGTCTTCGCGGCGGAGCTCGGATTCGCGGTGGCGTTCGGCGTGCTGCTGGACACCATGATCGTCCGCTCGGTGCTGGTCACCGCGCTGACCCTGGACGTGGACCGCTGGATGTGGTGGCCCAGCAAGCTGTTCAGGAATCAGGACCCTGCCCAGTCGCCGGCGGGCGGGCCCGACCTCGAACCCGCTCTCAGGAGCACGTGACGGCCGATCCGCCTCGGGCCTTCCGGCGTCGGCCGGGAGGCCCGGGAACGGTTGGAGGGGCCGTCCCGGGACGGCTTGCGGGAAATCGCCGCCCTTTCCGTGCCGTCCCCGACGCCGCCCGTGCGAGGACGACAGCGGCCGGTATCACCGCCCGGCAAGGCTGCACCCGGAGATGCCGCAGGGCGCCCTGACGAGCGTCGCCTGCTGCCCGGCACGGGGCCGCCCGGGCACCGCTGACCGACCGTCCGCGCATCACGCCCGCACGCCCGGACGCTTCCGCCCGTACGACCGGAGCGACCCGTCCGTCTGCCAAGAGCTTCACAAGTCCGCTGCCACACGGTGGTACGTGGTTGTGCCCGACCTTTGACCACGGCAGTACGCCGGTTTCCGCCTGGGCATTCCCCGGCAGGACCACGGCGGCGCGGTGGCCGGCAAGGACGCGCGCACGATCAATGCAGCTCCCACCACCCGAGCAGTGGAAAGTGAGGCCGCCCATGTCCGACGACAAAGAGATACGCGACCACAACCGGGCTGTCGTCGCGCGGTACATGAACACCCGTGGCCAGGATCGCCTTGAACGGCACCTGCTGTTCACGGAGGACGGCACCGGCGGCCTGTGGACCACGGAGAGCGGCGAACCCATCGTCATCCGTGGCCGGGACCGGCTCGGTGAGCACGCCGTCTGGTCGCTGAAGTGCTTCCCGGACTGGGCGTGGATCAACGTCGAGATCTTCGACACCCAGGATCCCGACCGGTTCTGGGTCGAATGCGACGGCGAGGGCAAGATCCTCTTCCCGGGCTATCCGCCGGGGCACTACCGCAACCACTTCCTGCACTCGTTCCTGTTCGAGAACGGCAAGATCAAGCAGCAGCGCGAGTTCATGAACCCCTGCCAGCAGTTCCGGGCACTGGGCATCGAGGTCCCCGCGGTCCGCCGGGAGGGCATCCCGACCTGATGCCCTCCGCCCGATCGTCGATCCTCGAGCCCACAGGGGGAGACCGTGCGTACGAAAGCCCAGGACATCCACGCGTCACCGGCCCTTCAGCAGCCCCGGTGGGAGGACCCCGGCCCGGTCGGGCGAGTACGGGACACCCTCAGCGTCTCTCCACCGCTGGTCACCGCTGACGGTGTGGCACTGCTGCGGCGCCTGCTCGCCGACGTCGCTGCGGGCGCGGCGCACGTCCTCCAGGCCGGCGACTGCGCCGAGGACCCGGCGGAGTCGACGCCCCACCACGTCCGGCGCAAGACTGCGCTGCTGGACGGGCTCGCCGAAGCGGCGGCCACGGTCACCGGGGCGCCCGTCATCCGGATCGGGCGGATCGCCGGGCAGTTCGCCAAACCCCGCTCCAAGCCGGTGGAACAGGTCGGCGACATCACCCTCCCCGTCTACCGCGGTCACATGGTCAACGCGCCGGAACCCGACCCCGACCTCCGGCGCCCGGACCCGGAACGCATTCTCATGTGCTACCGGGCCGCCCAGGACGTGGTGCGCGAACTCGCCGCGGTCAACGCGGGCCGCCCGGACGCCGAACGGGTGTGGACCAGCCACGAGGCGCTGCTCTTCGACTTCGAGTTACCGATGCTCAGGCCCGCGGGAGCCGACCAGTTGTTCCTGGGCTCCGCTCACCTGCCGTGGATCGGAGAGCGGACGCGTCAGCCGGACGGCGCTCACGCCCGCATGCTCGCCGACATCGTCAACCCCGTCGCCTGCAAGGTCGGCCCGGGCGTGACGACCGAGGACATCACCGCCCAGGCCGCCCGGCTCGATCCGGCACGGCTGCCCGGTCGTCTCGTCCTGATCGCCCGGATGGGCTCGGGGTTCGTGTCGCGCCGGCTGCCCCCGCTGGTGGAGGCGGTACGGGCGGCCGGACACCCCGTGATCTGGCTCTGCGACCCCATGCACGGCAACACCATCACCAGTCCCGACGGACACAAGACCCGGTTGCTGGACGCGATGATCGCCGAGGTCCAGGGCTTCAGCGACGTCATGGCGACGGTCGGCGGCGTCAACGGTGGGCTGCATCTGGAGACGACCCCGGACGACGTCACCGAATGCGCCGCCGACATCTCCGGACTCGGCATGGTGGGCGATCGGCACACCACGTTCTGCGATCCCCGGCTCAATTCGGAACAGGCCCTGCGTCTCGTATCGGCGTGGGCCGCGACTCTCTGAGCGTCGCGGGACTCTCCGGGCGTCGCCGCCGCGGTGCCGGGCACTCCCGCGCACCCGGACGGCGCCGCGGGCACCTTTCCCGTCTCCCAACCTCGTCCCCACCGTCATTGAAAGGACCGACTCGTGGTTGGCATACCTGTCATCGCCCCGTACGCCATGCCGACGGCGGACAGCCTGCCGGCCAATGTGGCCGACTGGACACCGGACCCCGATCGCGCGGCACTGATGGTTCACGACATGCAGCACTTCTTCCTGCGGCCGCTGCCCGACGCCCTCCGCTCGCAGCTCACCCACAACGCCGCGCTGTTACGCAAGCGGGCCGCGAGCCTCGGAGCCCCGGTCGCCTACTCGGCGCAGCCCGGCGGGATGACACAGCAGGAGCGCGGGCTGCTCCGGGACTTCTGGGGCCCGGGCATGCGCACCACCCCCGAGGACCGGGAAGTCGTGCCCGAGCTGGCCCCCGCCGAGGGCGACTGGATGCTGACCAAACGGCGCTACAGTGCCTTCTTCCGGTCCGGCCTGCTGGAGAGACTGCGGGCCGAGGGGCGCGACCAGCTCGTGTTGTGCGGGGTCTACGCCCACATCGGTGTGCTGGCCACGGCGATCGACGCGTTCAGCCACGACATCCAGGTGTTTCTGGCCGCCGACGCCGTCGCCGATTTCTCCGCCGACCACCATCGGCTCACGCTGGACTACGTGGCCGGCCGGTGCGGAATGGTCACCCTGAGCGCGGAGGTGTTCGGGTGACCGCCCGGCACACGGAGCGGCATGCCCCGGGGCGTGACGCCGTCGACGCACCGGGCCGACGGGGCGAACCCGATCTGCTCGACCGGCTGCTGGCCGGGCCCACGCCGCCCGACTTCGCGCTGCTGCACCGGCCGGAGACGAACGCCCCGGGCACGGTCGACATCCTGCTCGGTGAGGTCTCGCACCCCACCTCGCTGGGCGGTCTGCCGCTGCCGGAGCCGGACGGCCCGCGGGACGCCACGGCACATGACGCACTGATCCTGGTGCCCTACCGGCAGCTCACCGAGCGGGGCCTCGCCGCTCCGGACGACGGGGCGCCTCTGATCGCCCTCACCGTCACGGAGCAGGCCGTGCTGCCGATGCCGGAAGTCCTCTCCCGGCTGCCCGACACCCCGGTCGCCCTGTCCGGGCAGCACTTCGACCTGTCCGACGAGGACTACGCCGACGTGGTGCGGCGTGTCGTGACGGACGAGATCGGCAGTGGCGAGGGGGCCAACTTCGTCATCAAGCGCACGCTGCTGGCGGACCTCGGCGGCGATTCGGCGCACAACGCGCTGGCCGTCTTCCGGCGGCTGATCGCGCTGGAGCAGAGCGCCTACTGGACGTTCGCCGTCCACGTGAACGGCCGGGCGTTCGTCGGAGCCACCCCGGAGCGCCACATTTCGGTCCACGAGGGCCACACGGTGATGAACCCCATCAGTGGCACCTACCGCTACCCGTCCGGCGGTCCGACGCTGGACGGCCTCACGGCGTTTCTGAGGGACCGCAAGGAGACCGACGAGCTGTACATGGTGCTCGACGAGGAACTGAAGACGATGTCCCGCATCTGCGAGGACGGCGGCCGGGTCACCGGCCCCTTCCTCAAGGAGATGGCGCGGCTCGCCCACACCGAGTACTTCATCGAGGGCCGCACCCGCCGGGACGTACGGGAGGTCCTGCGCGAGAGCCTGTTCGCGCCGACCGTCATGGGCAGCCCGGTGGAGAGCGCGGCCCGGGTCATCGCACGGCACGAGCCCCAAGGACGCGGCTACTACAGCGGAGTCGCCGCGCTGATCAGCCGGGAGCCGTCGGGCAGCCGGTCGCTGGACTCGGCCATCCTGATCCGCACCGCCGACATCGCGCCGGACGGACGCATGGCCATCGCCGTCGGGGCGACCCTGGTGCGCCATTCGTCCCCGGACGGGGAAGCGGCCGAGACCCGGGCCAAGGCGGCCGGACTGCTCGACGCGCTGGGCGCGGACCCCGGCCCGGGGCCGGCACCGGGGCCCGGCGGCAGCCCTGCACCGGCCGTCCCCCGGTTCGCGGATCATCCCGTGGTGCGGGACGCCCTGGGCAGCCGTAACACCGGCATCGCCGACTTCTGGCTGGCGTCAACGGCCGCCCGGTCTCTGACCGTGCCCGCGCTGGAGGGGCTGAAGGTCCTGGTGGTCGACGCCGAGGACACCTTCACCGCGATGATCGTGCAGCAGCTGGAAGCGCTCGGGCTCGCCGCGGAGGTCCTGCGCTACGACCAGCCGTACGCCCTCGACGGGTACGACCTCGTCGTGATGGGGCCCGGCCCGGGTGATCCGCTCGCCGGTGACGATCCGAAGATCGCGGCGCTGGACGCGGCGATGGCGAGGCTGCTGGACGAACGGATCCGTTTCCTGTCGGTCTGCCTGAGCCACCAGGTACTCAGCCTCAGACTCGGCTTCGACCTGGTGCGGCGGACCGAGCCCAACCAGGGCGTGCAGCGCGGCATCGACCTCTTCGGCCGGTACGAGCGGGTCGGGTACTACAACACCTTCGCCGCCGTCAGCCACACCGACTTC
Source organism: Streptomyces sp. NPDC057424 (assembly GCF_042803315.1). Classification (NCBI taxonomy): domain Bacteria; kingdom Bacillati; phylum Actinomycetota; class Actinomycetes; order Kitasatosporales; family Streptomycetaceae; genus Streptomyces; species Streptomyces sp. NPDC057424. The sequence continues at coordinate 12,587 of NZ_JBHVCP010000062.1, read as the reverse complement.
CGCGATGTGCCCCGGGTGGGTCGGGTACGGGTCAGCCGGGACCCGGCCACCGGGGAGGTGGACATGCTGCGCGGCCCGCACTTCGCCTCGTTCCAGTTCCACGCCGAATCGGTCCTCACCGTCGACGGGCCCCGGCTGTTCACCGAAGCCTTGCGGGCGGTGCTCGACCGGTGAGGCCGCGGGGCCGCCGGATCGACTCGAGGCCCCCGGCCGGTGCCCCCCGTTGTCCCGAGGCCCTCGGCCGGCGCCCGGCATGTGCGCCGGCCACCCGGGTCAGTGGTCGCTGGGCAGGCCGAGGCCGGTGAGGACGCCGACCGGGTCCAGGTCGGGGGTGCCTCTCGGCCACCAGTCGTCGTGGCCCGGCTCGGACTCGTAGGCGTACCAGAGACCGTCGCGGCCGAGGCGGAGCTGGACGTGGCCCCCGGGGTGGGTGAGGTGGTTGCGCCAGGGGCGGAAGGCGGGCAGATCGGCGGCCAGCAGGAGGGGGCGGGCCCGGTCGAACCGCCCGGCGGGCGGGTCCCACGGCTCCTCCAGTACGGCGAGGCCCTCCAACCCGCCCTGACGCCAGGCGGCGACCGCGCGGGCCAGCTCGGAGGGGGTGCGGCCCGCGGCGGACGCGAGGGACGAGTAGAGCGACCGAGTGCCGGCGGTGAGTCCCGAGCCTGGGCGGGCGGCGGCCAGGCGGACCGCGTCCTGCCAGAAGGTCAGCTGTCCGACCGGGTCACGGCCGGTGCTGAGCAGGGCGTGGGCGCGGGCGGCGGCGTCCGTGGCCAGCTGGTCCAGTGCGAAGGGGTCCGGGCCGCCCGGGGCCGCCGGGTAGGCCGGGGGCTGCTCGGGGTGCGCGGGCGGGGCCAGTGGGGTGGGGAGGGGCGGACGGACGTGCGACGCGAGGACCTCCGCGGCCCGCATGCCGGGCAGGGGCGCCGGGCCTCTGTCCTGCGCGACGCGCGCCGCGCGGGTGGCGCTCAGCCGGGACAGCGCGTCGAGCAGGTCCCGCTCGCCCCGGCCGCGCAGCAGGAGCAGGACGAAGGGGTCGGCGTCGAGCAGCCGGGCGGTCTGGTAGCAGAGGGCGGCCGCGTGCTTGCAGGGGTGGCCGCGGTCGGGGCAGCTGCACCGGGGGTCCAGGTCACCGGGGCCGGGCAGCAGCGGCACGCCGCACTCCGCGAGGGACTGGGGCATCTCCTTGTCGAGCAGCGCGGCGATGTGCCCGGGGCGGTCGGCGGCGGCGTCCAGGAAGCGGTCCCAGCCGGTGTCGTCGAGCGTGCGCAGGCGTACCTGGACGCGGTAGGGGCGGGGGCGGCTGCCCTGGACGTAGGCCAGTACGAGTCCGGGCGTGACGGTGATGGCGTCGACATGCCCCTGCGCGGCGTAGCCCCGCCCGCGTTCCAGCCGCTTCATGTCCAGCGCACCCTGCTCCAGCGCGCCGACCCAGGCGTTTCCCCACCAGCTCTCGGCGAAGCGGTCGCCGTCCCGGGGTGGGAAGGGCGGGAAGGTGCGGCGGAGTTCGTGGTCGCGGGTGGGGGCGGCCATGGAGCGGGAGGACCGGGCGGAGCGATGGGACCGAGAGGTGTGGGACGCCACGGTCGTGGGCGGGGTCGGCCTGGTGGGCGGGGGCGGCGGTGTGGGGTCGCCGGTCGCGGAGCTCGGAGGCACGGGGTGGCGGGGCAGGGCGTAGCTCGGAACCGGGGTCGCCACCGGAGCCGGGGCAGGCGTCACCGGGGCGTCGGGGTGCGGAGTGGGGTCCGGATCCCGGGGTGCCGCGGCGTCGTGCGGAGTGGGGACTGGTTCCCCGGGCGCCGGGGCGTCGGGGTGCGGGGTGGGGCCCAGGTCACCGGGCGGCGGGGTGTCCGTGCGCACGGCGGGGCCCGGGCCTCCGGGGGCCGGGGCGTCCAGGTGTGTGGCTGGGTTCGGGCCACCGGGTGCCGGGGCGTCCAGGTGTGTGGCTGGGTTCGGGCCACCGGGTGCCGGGGCGCGGGTCCCCGCCGGGGCGGCCGAGGGCTCGGACCAAGGACCCGGGCTCCCGTCCCTGTCCGGCGTCTCCGGGCTCGGCACCGCTGGGGCATGCTCGCCGACCGGCGTCTCCGGGCTGGGTCCGGCCAGGCCGTGCTCGCCGTCCGGCGTCTCCGGGCTTCGGTCGGCGGGGCCGTGCAGCAGGTCGGTCATGCGGAAGGTCTCGCCACCCTGCCCGGTCGTCCGCCATGCGTCGTCGGTGGTCGCGTCCGGCAGGCTCGGCATCCGGAACGCGTCGGACAGCGACTGACGTACGTGACGCACGCCCCCGCCAGGGGCTTCTGCGCCCGCCCGTCGCGCAGCCGCCGCTCTGTCGTCCACGGCGCTCTGCCGGGCCCGGCGCCTACGGCGGGCACCTTCCCGCTCGGTCTCGTCCCGGGCCCGCCGCGCCTCGTCCCGCGCCGCGCGCAGCGCCTCTCGCGCGACGTCCGCCGCACGCGCCTCGGTACCCGCCTGGGCCGAGGACCGTGCGGGGGCCGCACCGGCCGGGGTGGCCCGCGCTGTGCTCGTCCGCGGGTCGCCGGATGCCTGCGGCTCCGGCGTCGCGGCCGCCGGGGTGTCCTTCGGCGCACCAGCGGTCTCCGGCCCACGGACGGCCTCGGGGGCCCCCACGTCCTCCGGCCCACAGGCGACCCCGGCGGCGCCGGTGCCCTCGGGCGCACTGCCGTCCTGACGCCCGGCGGCCTCAGCATCACCAGCGATCTCGGATGCGTTTGAGCCCTCCACCCCGCCGTCGATCGCGGCAGCCCGGGAGACCACAGCGCCCCCGGGCGCAACGATGTCCTCCCCCGCCCTGGCATCCCCGGCCCCGTCCACACCGTCCGTCTCGTCCGCCGGCCCCGCCGCGCCCCGCCCGCTCCCCCGCTGCTCGGACACCGCCCTCCGCAGGGCCTGGCGCGCCGCGTCTGCCGGCCTGGGTGCTTCTGACTGGTCGGCGGGTTCTCCGGCCGGGGACGGCTCCGGGCGGCAGGCCGGGGCCGGGGCGGGGTCCTGGGCTGCCCGCTCCCGGGCCTCCCGCAGGGCCCGGCGGGCTTCGTCGGCAGGGCGGGGTGTCATGACGACCTCCGCAGGGACACCAGGTCGGACAGCTCCCGGTCCGTCAGTTCCGTGAGGGAGGACTCGCCGGTGCCGAGGATGGCGTCGGCCAGGGCGCGCTTGGACTGGAGCATCTCGGCGATGCGGTCCTCGATGGTGCCCTCGGTGACGAGGCGGTGGACCTGCACCGGCTGGGTCTGGCCGATGCGGTAGGCGCGGTCGGTGGCCTGTTCCTCGACAGCCGGGTTCCACCAGCGGTCGAAGTGGACGACGTGTCCCGCCCGGGTGAGGTTCAGGCCGGTGCCGGCCGCCTTGAGCGACAGCACCAGGACCGGCGTCGCACCGGCCTGGAAGCGGTCCACCATGCGCTCCCGCTCGGGGACCGGCGTGCCGCCGTGCAGGAGGTCGACCGGGACCGCTCGGGTGGCCAGGTGGGAGGTGATCAGGCGGGCCATCCCGACGTACTGGGTGAACACGAGGGCGGACCCGTCCTCGGCCAGCAGGGTGTCCAGCAGCTCGTCCAGCAGGGCGAGTTTGCCGGAGCGGGCGGCGAGCCGGTCGCCCGCGGCCGAGGTGTGCCCCTCCTTGAGGAACAGCGCCGGGTGGTTGCAGATCTGCTTCAGCGACGTGAGCAGCTTCAGCACCAGGCCGCGGCGGGGCATGCCCTCGGCCGTCTCGATGGCGAGCATCGACTCTCGGACCACCGCCTCGTACAGCGCGGCCTGTTCGCGGGTGAGCGGGACGGGGTGGTCGGTCTCCGTCTTGGGCGGCAGTTCCGGCACGATGCCCGGGTCGGACTTCTTGCGGCGCAGCAGGAAGGGCCGGACCAGTCGGGCCAGGCGCTCCACGGCCTCCTCGTCCTCGCCGTTCTCCACGGCGCGGGCGTGCCGGGCACGGAAGGACTTCAGCGGGCCGAGGAGGCCCGGGGTGGTCCAGTCGAGCAGGGCCCACAGCTCCGAGAGGTTGTTCTCGACGGGCGTGCCGGTCAGGGCCACGCGCGCGGGTGCCGGGATCGTGCGCAGCGCCTTGGCGGTGGCCGAGTAGGGGTTCTTGACGTGCTGCGCCTCGTCGGCGACGACCATGCCCCAGGGGCGCTCGGACAGGGTGGGGGCCGCCGAGCGCATGGTGCCGTAGGTGGTGAGGACGAATCCGCCGTCCAGGCCGTCGAGGGTGCGGTCCGGGCCGTGGAAGCGCCGGACGGGAACGCCGGGGGCGAAGCGGGTGATCTCCCGCTGCCAGTTGCCCAGCAGGGAGGCCGGGCAGACGACCAGGGTCGGTTCGCGGCGGGCCCGCTTCAGGTGCAGGGCGATGAGGGTGACGGTCTTGCCGAGGCCCATGTCGTCGGCGAGGCAGCCGCCGAGGCCGAGGGTGGTCATCAGGTCGAGCCAGGCCAGGCCGCGGAGCTGGTAGTCCCGGAGGGTCGCCTGAAGGCCGGGGGGCGGTTCGGCCGGGCGGATCCCCGCGGTCAGGCGGTCGCGCAGGGCGGCGAGCGCGCCGACGGGGACGGCCTCGACCGTCTCGCCGTCCACGTCGGCCGTGCCGGTGAGGGCGACGGACAGCGCGTCGACCGGGTCGAGCAGGCCCAGGTCCCGTTTGCGGGCCTTTCGGACGAGCGCCGGGTCGACCAGCACCCACTGGTCGCGCAGCCGGACGACCGGGCGGTGGGCCTCGGCGAGGGCGTCCATCTCGGAGTCGGTGAGCGGGTCGCCGGCGAGCGCAAGCTGCCAGCGGAACTGGAGGAGGTCCTCACTCTCGAAGAAGCCGGTGCCGTCGGTCGCCGAGCCGGGCGCCGGACGGACCACCGCCGCGGCGGACAGGTCCTGCGCGAGGTCCCGCGGCCAGTGCACGGCGACCCCGGCCGCGGCGAGCCGGGTGGCCGCGACCCCGAGCAGGTCGCTCAGCTCGTCCTCGGTCAGGGCCAGCACGTCGGGCACGTCCTGGTCGGCGAGCCGGTCGAGCGGGGGCCAGACGCGGGCCGCGCGGCGGACGGCGAGGGCCGCGTCCACGCGCGCGCGGGGACCGAACGCGTCGTCGGCCCCGCCCGCCCACAGGGCCGCCGCGTCGGCCACGAGGGTGGGGTCGGCAAGGCTGTGCACCTGGACGATCGCGGCGCCGGCGCCGCGGGCACCACCGTCGGAGGCGTCGTCGAAGAGGTCGTACGCCGACAGGTCCAGGCGGAGCGAGACCCGCACGCCGGCGTCCATGCCGGCGGCGACCTCGGCGGCCCAGTCGTGCGCGGTGGGCAGGTGCTGGGCCTCGCGGGCCGCGAAGGGACGGCCGGAGGTGTGGGGCGCGGCCGGGGTGCGGGGCAGGGTGTCGGCGACCGCGTCGAGGAAGGCGCGCACCAGTGCTTCCGGTTCGGGCAGCCGGATGGGGCCGGGGCCGGGCAGCGGCACGGCGTGGCCCTCGTAGGGCAGGGCGGCGGCCACCGCGCGCAGGTGCGCGATGTCGTCCGGGTCGAGGGGGCCGGCCCGCCAGGCGTCGTGGCCCGTGGCGGTGAGGCCGGGCAGCAGACGGCCGCGGGCGGTCAGCCGCAGGGCGTGCAGGGCGGCGGCGCCCCAGCAGGCGGTGGCGGGGTGGGCCGCGGGGTCGTGCCGGGCGCGCACGAGGAGCGGCAGGGCCGCGTCGAGAGGGAGGGTCAGCGCGGGAGTGGTGCGCCGCCGGACTCCGGCGCCGTGCCGTCGCACGACGGTCAGCTCGGTGTCCTCGGCGGGCAGGGACTCGCCCTCGGGGTCCCAGAAGGCGATGCGCCCCTCGCGCGGGAGCGGCGCGGGCAGGAAGAGGGCCGGGAGCCGGACCGGGACCGTCGCGTCCCCCGCCCGCTCGGCCACCAGAGCCGTCTCTCCCATACGTCCTGCCACCTCCCGCCCCGCGTGTCGGATCAGTTGTCTCCGACTCTACGGGCGGGGTCCGACAATCGGCCCCGGCGGCGGGCTGGTGCCGCGGCAGGCGACCTTCGCCCGTCAAGGAGCGGCGTCCGGTGCGTGCTCTCGGCGTGCCGGGTGCACGCCCTCGTATTGGACGTACTTGCGCTTGTGCCCGGTGCGGCGAGTGGAGGCACCGGACGCCGCGACGGGGCGAACGTCGCCTGCCGCGGCACTAGGGCACGGTCCGGGACACGACGTACACCCAGGGGTACGCCGGGTTGGACAGGTCGACGACCACGTCGTGCGTGGGGGCCGGCTTCTTCTGCCGGTGGACGAAGCCGTACCAGGCGTCGCCCTCGGGGAACTTCCAGCCGGTGACCTTGCGGGCCCGGGCGCTGATGGTGATGTCGCCCTCGTTCAGGTCCTCGCGGGTCACGCCCAGGCCCGTCAGGTAGGCGTCCAGGCCGGCCGCGTTGGTCTCGAACTGCGTGTAGAGGCGGCTGGTCCTCCAGTTGTTGGTCTCGTAGTACGCGACGTGCCAGGCCGGGTGCGGGACGGGCACCTGGTAGATCCTGCGCTGGAGCTTGGAGGGCCAGCCCTCGGTCAGGCCGGTCGCCGAGTACTTCTCCTCCTTGTCCTTGCCGCTGTCGCGGCTCTGGTTCGCGGAGATCACGAGGTAGCCGGCCGGGATGCCGATGAGCAGCACGATGATCAGCAGGGTGAGGGCCCTGCGGCGGATCATGCGGCGGCGGTCCTCGACCGGACGGTCCGGCTCGTCGGGCCAGGATCCCTGGTGGGGCAGGGAGGCGGTCACGGCGTCTCCTGGCTGCTGCGCAGCGACTGTGTGTACCGCTCGTAGCGCTCGAACCGCTCCACGCGGCGGCGCTTGGCGCGGCGGAAGCGGCGGGCGACCAGCCGGGCGAGGTCGGCGGCGCCGACCATGCCGGCCTCGGGGCCGAGCTGGGCCCGGACGATGCGGGCCTCGGGGCGGTAGCCGCGGCCGGTGAGGTGGCGTTTGAAGGCGTCCCGGGCGGGGCCGATCAGCAGGTCGTCGGCGGCCGAGACACCGCCGCCGATCACGAAGCAGGAGGGGTCGAGGGCGGCGGCGAGGTTGGCGATGCCGACGCCGAGCCACTGGCCGATGTCCTGGAGCAGCTCGATGCACATGGCGTCGCCGTCGCGGGCCAGCTCGGTGATCATCGGGCCGGTGATGTCGCCGATGTTGCCCTTGACGTGCTCGATGATCCCGTACGCGACGGGCGAGTCGGCGGCGGCCAGCTCGCGGGCCTCGCGGACCAGGGCGTTCCCGGAGCTGTACTGCTCCCAGCAGCCGCGGTTGCCGCACGGGCAGCGGTGGCCGCCGGGCACGACCTGCATATGGCCGAACTCGCCGGCGACGCCGTACTTGCCGCGCTTGACCTGGCCGTCCTCCAGGATCGCGCCGCCGATGCCGGTGCCGAGCGTGATCATGACGAGGTGGTCCTCGCCGCGGCCGGCGCCGAAGCGCCACTCGGCCCAGGCGGCGGTGTTGGCGTCGTTGTCCACGAGGACGGGGACGGAGAGCCGGCCCGAGAGGCGGTCGCGGAGCGGTTCGTTGCGCCAGGACAGGTGGGGGGCGAACAGCACCCGGTTGCGGTCGGCGTCCACCCAGCCGGCCGCGCCGATGCCGACGGCGTGCACGTCGTGCCGGTCGGAGAGGTCGAGAACCAGCTCGGCGATGGTGTCCTCGACGACCTTGGGGCTCTTGGACTTGTCCGGGGTTTCCGTGCGGAGCATCTCCAGGATGTTGCCGTCGGCGTCGACGACGCCCGCCATCACCTTCGTACCGCCGATGTCGATGCCGACCGTGGGCACGCGGGGAGCCGTCAGGTGCGAGCGGCGCTCCCGGGTGCCGACGGTGCGGAGCACGGTGGCACGGCGGGAGCCGATGGGGGCGGTGAAGTCGCGGTAGGTGCTCATCGCCGCCGATTCTGCCTCACGGGGAGGCAGGGTGCGGAGCGGCGGGGTGGTGCGGATCGTCGTCGGGCGCGGGCCGGTGGGGGCTGGTCGCGCAGTTCCCCGCGTCCCTCAGGAGCGCACCAGCAACTGGAATTCGAAGCTGTAGCGCGTCGGGCGGTACGTGTGTGTGCCGTACTCCACTGCTCGGCCCGTGTCGTCGAACGTGACGCGTTGCATGGTCAGCAGCGGCGCGCCCGTTTCCTCCGCCAGCCGGTCCGCCTCCTCCGTCGTCGCCGCCCGGGCGCCGATCGACTGGCGGGCGCTGTGCAGGGTGATGCCCGCCGCTCGCATCAGGCGGTAGAGGCCCGTGGACTCCAGCTGGTCGGTGTCGAGGTCGATGAGGCCGGGGGGCAGGAAGTTGCAGAGGTAGGCCATGGGCTCGCCGTGGGCGAGGCGGAGGCGTTCGACGCGGTGGACGTCGCTGTCCTCGGCGACGCCGAGTGCGGCGGCGACCTCGGCGGAGGCGGGGACGAGCGTGTTGACGAGGACCCTGGTGGCCGGGCGCTGGCCGGCCGCTTCCAGGTCGTCGTAGAGGCTGCTGAGCTCCAGCGGGCGCTTGACCTGGCTGTGCACGACCTGGGTGCCCACGCCGCGGCGGCGTACGAGGAGCCCCTTGTCGACGAGCGACTGGATCGCCTGGCGGACGGTCGGCCGGGACAGGCCGAGCCGGGCGGCGAGTTCGATCTCGTTGCCCAGCAGGCTGCCGGGGGTCAGCGTGCCGTGCTCGATGGCGGCCTCCAGCTGCTGGGACAGCTGGAAGTACAACGGCACGGGGGAGCTGCGGTCCACGCTCAGCTCGAGCTGCACGGTCGGGTCCACTTCTGGTTTCGGCACGGGCCGAGCGTAGCTCTGTGCGTTGTTGACGGGAAGTCGTGTAGTCAGATTGTCCGGACATACAGATTGACAGCGGCGCATTGTGCACGCACTTTGTTTTCATGCGCATCGGCGTCATCGGTACGGGCCGCATCGGCACCATCCACGCGAACACGCTCAGTCGGCACCGCGACGTCGGCTCCCTGATCCTCACGGACGCGGACGCCGCCAGGGCCCAGGAACTGGCGCACCGGCTGGGCGAGACGGCGGCGCCCGGCGTGGAGGAGATCTTCCGCTGGGGGGTCGACGCGGTGGTGATCACGACGGCGACGTCGGCCCACGCCGAACTGATCGGTCGGGCAGCACGCTCGGGTCTGCCGGTGTTCTGCGAGAAGCCCATCGCGCTGGATCTGCCGGGGTCCCTGAGCGCGATCGCCGAGGTCGAGGCGGCCGGGACGGTTCTCCAGATGGGCTTCCAGCGTCGCTTCGACGCCGGCTACACGGGTGCGCGCGAGGCCGTGCGGTCCGGCCGGCTGGGACGGCTGCACACCGTGCGGGCCCTGACCAGCGACCAGGCGCCGCCGGAAGCGGCGTGGCTTCCGCTGTCCGGCGGGCTGTACCGGGACACGCTGATCCACGACTTCGACGTCCTGCGCTGGGTGACCGGCCGGGAGGTGACGGACGTCTACGCCGCCGGGTCCGACGCCGGTCCCCGGATGTTCCGCGAGGCGGGCGACGTCGACACCGCCGCCGCGCTCCTCACCCTGGACGACGGCACCCTCGCCACCCTCACCGCGAGCCGGATGAACGGCGCCGGTTACGACGTGCGCATGGAGCTCGCCGGGGAACGCGACCAGATCGTGGTCGGCCTGGACGACCGAACGCCGATCGCGTCCACCGAGCCGACCGGCCCCCCGGCCGCGGACAAGCCGTGGACGGGCTTCCTGGAACGGTTCGGCCCCGCCTACGAGGCGGAGCTGAACGCGTTCGTCGAGGTCGTCCGGGGCGAGCGGGCCAACCCCTGCGACGGGCGCGAGGCGCTGCAGGCGCTGCGGATCGCCGAAGCGTGCGAACTGTCGCGGCGGGAGCGCAGGCCGGTGCACCTCGCGGAGATCGCCGGTGGTTCCCCGCCCGCGTTCGCCTGACGGCGAGCCGCGCCGGTCAGTGCTCTTCCCGCTCTTCCTCCAGGAGCCCCCCGTCGTGGGCGAGCAGCGCGATCTGCACCCGGTTGTTGAGGTCGAGCTTGGCCAGGATCCGTGAGACGTGCGTCTTCACGGTGGCGACGCTCATGAACAGGCCGGTGGCGATCTCGGCGTTGGCCAGGCCCCGGCCGACCGCGACGGCGACCTCGCGCTCGCGGTCGTTGAGGACGGCCATGCGGTCCCGCGCGCGGGTGCGGCGGGTGTCGGCCGCGGTGCCCACGGCGTGCCGCATCAGCTGTCGGGTGACCGTGGGAGACAGGACCGGGTCGCCGGCCGCGACCCGGCGCACCGCGGCGAGGATCTCGGCGGGCGGGGTGTCCTTGAGGACGAACCCGGCGGCGCCCACGCGCAGCGCGCGCAGCACCTGCTCGTCGGCGTGGAAGGTGGTGAGCACCACCACCTGCGGGGCGTCCTTGCGGGCACGCAGCCGCTCCGTGGCCGTGAGGCCGTCCACCGTCGGCATCCGGATGTCCATGAGCACGACGTCCGGGCGGGTGCGGTCGACGAGGGCCTCCACCTCGGCGCCGTCGGCGGCCTCGCCGACGATCTCGATGTCGTCGGCGCCGCCCAGCATGAGGGACAGCCCGGCCCGCACCAGCGGGTCGTCGTCGACGAGGAGCAGTCTGATCGCAGTCATGGGCCTTACGTAATCACGGCCGGGCCGGGCGGCGGGCCCGGACGGGCGACGGTGCGCCAACGCCCTTTCCTGCGCACGGGGTTGACGGCCGAACGGCAGGTGCTCACCCCCACGGCAGCCACGCCCGCACCTCGAACCCGCCCCCCGGTGTGTGCCCGTGCTCCAGCCGGCCGCCCGCGAGGGTCGCCCGCTCCGTCAGGCCGATCAGGCCCTGCCCGGAGCCGGGTACGTGCGGCACCTCGCCCTCGGGCGGCGGGTTGTGCACGCGGACGATGAGGCCGGTGCCGGGTGCGCCGGTGACGGTCACCGTGACCTCCGTGCCGGGGGCGTGCTTGCGCGCGTTGGTCAGGCCTTCCTGGGCGATCCGGTAGGCGGTGCGGCCGACGATGGACGGGACGGCGCCGGGATCCTCGACGCGCTGGTCGAGGGAGACTGTCATGCCGGCCTCGCGGGACTCGGCGACCAGCGTGTCCAGCGCCGCGAGCGTCGGCTGCGGCCGGCCCGTGTCGTCGGGCTCGCCCGCCCGCAGCACGCCGATGATCTCCCGCAGGTCCTGGAGCGCCTCGTGCGCGCTCTCCCTGATCACGCCCGCCGCCCGCGCCGTCTCCGCCGGGGGCGCGTCGGGCCGGAACTCCAGGGCGCCCGCGTGCACGCTCAGCAGCGTCAGCCGGTGGGCGAGCACGTCGTGCATCTCCCGTGCGATGGACTCCCGGGCGAGCCGCTGCGCCTGCTCGGCCCGCAGCCGCGCCTCGGTCTCGGCGCGCCGGGCACGGTCCCTGAGGCTCACCATGAGCTGCCGCTTGGCCCGTACGAACATGCCCCAGCCGACGATCGCCCCGGTGAGCACCACGACGAAGAGGACGCTCACCAGGTAGGGGAGCTCCGCGTCGGGGCGCACCCAGTAATAGAGGGGCACCAGCGCCACGTTGATGCCGCCCACCCAGGCCACGTACCGGAAGGGCCGGTGCACGGCCAGGGTGAACAGGGCGATGAGGGCCGCACCGCCCGCGGTGTCCGAGGCGAAGGCGACGGCGGTCATCGCCACGGCCAGCCCCAGCGGCCAGCGACGGCGCAGCCAGACCGCCGCGCAGGCCAGCGCGCCGATCACCTGGTCGACGACCGCCAGCGCGTGCGGCACATGGGGGTTGTCGACGAGCGCGTCGATGGCCAGGGCGCCCACCGCCACGGCCAGCAGGAAGCAGGAGAAGTCGACGACCCAGTCGCGGGCGGTGCGCCGGGGCCGCCGCCCGGCCCGTGCGGAGTCGGGGTCGAGTTCGTGCAGGAGGGCGGACGGAAAGAACCATCTGCGCCCGGTGAACAGCGCGGGCGCCTCTCCCACCGCCACCCGGGGGGCCTGCCCCACGTCGTCACCAGTCACGAGCGCCAAATCTACGCAGCCGAGGGCCAGTCCCACCCGCCGTCGGGCGGGATCGTCGACCAAAGTCGCCACGTCGCGGACTTTCGATGCGGCCGGGGCGCCGGAGCGGGGACTTCCGTCCCCGGGTGCCCGTCCCGCGGCCGATGTGCGTGGGGGGTCCGCGGGACGAGGCTGCCGGCATGAAGCAGGTACTGGAGATTGTCGGCCTCCTCGCCCTGGTCCAGGGTGTGGCGGGCCTGGTGCACGAGTTCACCGACTGGAACTGGGGCCTGGTGCGGCGACTGGGGTTCCTCGACGGCTACGAGATCTACGCGAGCGTCGCGCTGCTCGTGCTGGGCGGCGCCCTGTTCGCGGCGGCCGGGAGCCGGAAGTCCGTCTGAGCAGCGGACGGACGACCGGCCCGGGGTCCGGCGGGGTTCAGCAGCCGTAGGTGGCGTCCATGGTCGCCTACCTGGCGGGGGCGACGTACGTGACCGGGGCGGAGTTCTCGGTGGACGGAGGTCACGCGGCGTGAGGCGCGCGGGGCGCCCCGGGGGCGTGCGGCCGGGGGGCCCCGCGGGCCTGGTTCAGCCGCCCCGTTCCAGGTGGGGTGCCGCCCTCCGGCTCGTGCCCTCCTGGGTGAGGGGGCCGAACAGACGCCGCCGGGA
>NZ_JBHVCP010000061.1:0-42593 GCF_042803315.1 Streptomyces sp. NPDC057424 | reverse complement strand
CTTGTCGTGTGGCTTGTCGCTTGTCTTGTCTTGTCGCTTGTCGCCTTGCAGGTCATAAGCGTTTCGGGTCCCTCAGACCCGCCGGGGCGAGACGTGCTGTGGTCGGCCCGACAAGCGACAAGTGATCAGTCCTCGGGGGGCTGTTCGGGGGCGTGCTGGCGGTGGACGTAGCGGGCTTTGGTACCCTCTCCGACGCGGACGGCGGTGCCGTCCTTCATCCAGTCCCTCAGCCAGCCCACGACGGTCTGACGGGACGTGCCGTGCTCGTCGGCGAGCGCGCGGGCGATCGCGGAGGCTCCGGTGCCCGCGGGGCCGGCGGCGAGCAGCAGCGCCAGCGCGGCCTGTTGCGCGGGGCTGTCCTGCTCGCCCCGTAGCGCGGACAGGTTCAACCCGGTTGCGGCGGGCGGCCGGTCGCCTCCCGCGGGGGTCTGCGGTTCAGGGGCGGTGCCGAACTGTGCGTCGATCTGCTCGCGGAAGCGGCGCAGCATCTCGTCTTCCGGCGAGCCCGGAGCTTGCTCCGAGCTGTTCAGGGCGGACAGCCTCAGCCCTGCTCCAGCCGTGCCGGTGGTGCTGGCCTCGTCGCTGGAGGCTTGGTCGCGCATCCAGGCGGTGCGGTCGGTGTCCCAGCGTCGGGCGTAGGCAGGCCCGGCGGCTTTGGCGGACACGGCGTCGAGGGTGGGGTGCCGGTCGGAGGTGGCGGCGATGATCTCCCGGATCTGGTTGGGGAGGATGCGCCAGGCCTTGAACAGTGCGGCCGGGGACTCGGGGGTGCCCATGAACCCGGCGCCCTTGTGGGGGGCCTGTTCGACGCGCAGTCCGCGGGAGCCGGGGAACATCTTGGACAGGTCCATGCTCTCGGTCTCACCGCCGGTCAGGGCGACGCGGACCTTGGCTTCCCGCCGGATCATGAGGTTGCTCAGCACGCTCCCGGTCGCTCCGAGAGCGGTGAGGACGGTGCGGATGCCCATGGCGCGGGCGATCCGGATCACTTCCAGGATCTTCTCTCCGAGCTTGCGCACCTGCCGGTCCGGGCTGGACAGGATCTCCGCGCCCTCGTCGATGACCAGCATGATCTGCGGAATCTTCGCGCTGATGGGCAGCAGGTCCGTGTTCGCGCGGGCGAGGACGTCCTGGTAGCCCATCTTGCGGTGCTTGGCCACGCGCACGGCCGTGTCCAACATGGCCATGGCCTCGTCGTGCGTCCCGGCCAGCCAGTCGATACCGGGCCGGACCGCCCTGCCGTCCGGAGCGCTGATCTCGCCGTTGAGTGCCGGGAGCACCCAGGGCAGGCCCGCGGACCCGGCGTTGAGGTCGATCACCCAGGTCAGGATGTCGTCGGCGCGGGCGAACCCGGCGAGGATCGAGTGGACCATGTTGGTCTTGCCCGATCCGGTCGGGCCGACGATCAGGGCGCACTGCTCGCGCAGGTAGGTGAGGATCTGCTCGGCGTTGGTCCGGTAGCCCCACGGGATACCGGTGTGCACGGAGAGCGGTCCGTAATCGCTGGGGTAGGTGCGTTCCTGCTCCAGGACGTTGACGGTAGTCACGTCGATGATGACGCGGCCCTGGTGGATGCCGGGGGAGGCGGTGGCGGTGCAGCCGTGCGGCAGCTTCGCATCGGCGGACAGGCGGGGGGACTCGGCGGCGATCCTGTTCCAGGTGGCGCCGCCGGGCGGGAGTTCGGCGTCGATGGAGTACCCGGCGCCGGTCTCCCACTGCTCGACTCCGACCACGCGCACGGTGATCGAGCAGACCCGCTGGATACGGTCCACCCACTCCGCGGCGATGGCCCGCCGATCCGCGGACAGCTCGGCAGCGATCTGCCGCTGCTCGGCGGCGAGGGCCTCTTCCTCGCGGGCCTCCTCGAACAGGGCGGTGGAGCGGGCGGCGGCACCGATTCCGACGCCGATGGTGGCCAGGGAGCCGAGGGCGGCCCAGGTCAGGGGACCATTTGTCATGGCCCAGGTGGTCCATCCGGCGCCGACGAGCCAGGAGGCGGCGCGGGTGGCGAGCGTCCGGCCGGCGTTGCGGACCCGCAGCCCGACCACGGTGTGTCCGAGGGCGCCGGCCGCGCCGACGGCCAGGGCCCAACCCGGGGGCATGGCGGTGGCGGCGCCGGTGGTGGCGACGGCGAAGGCTCCGGTGGTGGCGGACAGGGCGCCGGTCACGGGTCCGTGACCGGCCGCCCAGTCCAGCACCGGGCCACTGCTCGCGTTCTGCTTGGCGGTGGCGGTGCTGCTCATGTCAGACGTTCCAGCCCTTCTCTGCCTCGTGGCCGTTGCGGGGGTCCTCGTGCCGGGCGATGTCCTGGGCGTGGACCTGGCGGAACACCGGGCCCATGTCCTCGGCCACGGCGACGGCGCTCATCAGGGCACCGAAGATGTCGTTGAAGTTGTCGGCGATCTGCTTCTCCAGCGGGAACTCACTGTCGGAGCGCTCGGCGAGGATCTTCATCACGTTCGCCACGCTGGCCAGGGCGGCGGGCAGGCTCTCGACCATCGCCAGGATCTCCATGCAGCCATCGGGGTCGTAGGAGGTGGCGGCCTGCTCCATTTCGGCGGCGGCCTCTTCGAACCGGAATCCGGACACGTGCTCTCCCTCAATCGACGAGTCGTTCGTACTGGTCGGGACGGTGGATGTAGGCCGCTCGACGCCGTCCGCGATGCCGTCGGTGCCGTCCTGGGCGGCTTCGGCCTCGGCGGCGGTTTCCTGCTCGGCCTGCTCCTGGCGGATCGCCTCATCTCGCGCGGCCCGCTCCTCGGCGGCCACACCGGCCAGCCACCGGTACAGGCGCCGTCCGGGGTGGATCAGCCAGGGCAGGTTGAGCTTGCGGCCGATCGGGCTGGTGACCAGCCCGAGCAGCCCGGCCGGGAGGGCGAGCAGCGCGGCGAGCAGGCGCCGGCCGTGGAAGCGGGCCGCAGACCGACGCAGCGCCTGCCGGGCCGCCCTACGGGCCGGAGCCTTACGGACCGTGGCGCGCTTGGCCGCGACCGTGCCGGCCGACTTGGCGTCTCGCTGCCCGCGGCTCTTGGCGACCGCTGAGTCTCGCGCGGCGCGGGCCTTACGGACGGCACTCCCGAGCAACCGGCCGGCCAGGCCGCCCCGGCGCCCGGCCCGGGACGCGTTCCCGACTCCGCCGCCGGCGCGGGCCTTGGCGTTGCGGCGGGCGTCCGCGACCGCGCGGCGGGCGGCGGTGGTCTGCGCCCGCTGCCCGGCACGGGATCCGGCCGCAGCTTGCTGCGTCGACCGCAGGGCCTTGACCTGCCCAACCCGGCCCGCAGCCTTACCCAGGGCGCCGGCCGCGCGCTTGGACGCCCCCTGACCGGTCTTGGCGCGGGTCTTCCCGGCCGCGGCGGTGCTGCCGTGCTGGGCAGACGAGCCGGATCCGCGGCGGTGCTGACTGGGAACGCTGCCCGAGCGGCCGCCGGTACGAGCGTTGCGAGCAGCAGACGAACGGCCACCGGCGCGGCTGCCGCCTGCTGCCGTGCTCGTTCCGCTGCGGCGCGGGCCCGCGCTACGGGCAGCGGCCCGGCCGGCGGTACGGGCGGCGGCCCGGCGGACTTCCTTGCGGGGGTTGGCCGTGCGGCTGCGGGTGGCGGCGACGGTGCCGAGTACGGCGGCGCCGGTCGCGGCCACCATCGCGGCGACCGGGCCACCGGCCAGGGCCGCGGTGGCGACCATGCCCACGGTGCTGTTCGCCCCGGACAGTGCGAGCGGGACGACCGGCCAGCCGCCGGGCGTGTGCTCCACCTCGGCATCGGCCGGGGCCGGAGCCTGCTCCGCTTGCGCAGGTGGCGGCGGAGGTGGTGCGGGTGCGGGAGCCTCGACGGCTACCGGCTCGGTGCTGAGTTCCGTCATGCTGAGAGCACTCCTTAAGGGGAGTAGGGCCCGGCCAGGGCTGTGGAAGGTTGCTGGCCGGGCCTGCCAACAGGGCTACGCGGCGTGCTGTTCGTCGGGGTAGGCGCACGGGGTGCACATGCCGAGGGAGGGCGGGATGACGTATCCGGCATCCCGCCGGCACTTCGGGCAGATGCGGCGAGCAGTGTTGGCCTTGGCCAGGGCCGCCCACTTCGCGGGCGTCATCGGCCGGACGGGCTTGGCCTGCTCGATCGCGTAGAGGTAGGCGACCAGCGGGCCACGGCGGCGCCGCGGACGCTCCAACTGGCCTGCTACGTCCTGGCCGCCGGGCCGCAGCCCGAGGGCCCGGAGCTGGCGGCGCGTGGCCAACCCGTCGGGGGCCAGCCGCCACCGGTAGGTGGGGACGGCGGCCATTAGTTGCTCGCGATGGCCAACTCAACCCCGCCCGTGCCGGGGTCGCGGTGTTCGGCGTAGCGGGCGGACACCCACCCCACCGACCAGCCGCACAGCTCCGCGGCAGAGCGCACGGACAGTTCCGCGCCGAACGCGGCAGTCACGATCCGGCGGGCTTCGTCTTCGGGAAGCTTGCCGTCGGCCGGCCCGCGCGCCAGCAGCGCGGCCCGTTCACGCTCGGCCCGCTCCTCACGCTCCTGCTGTTCACGGCGTTCACGTGCCTCCCGCTCGGCCCGCTCGCGGGCACGGCGTGCGGCGGCTTCCCGCTCGCGCTGTTCACGCTCCTGCTCACGCTGTTCACGCTCGTGTTCACGGCGTTCACGCTCGGCCCGTTCGGCAGCCTCAGCCCGCTCCCGGGCTTCGCGCTCCTCGCGCCAGTGCCGCTCCTCCCGCTCCGCCTGCTCGCGGGCGAGGCTGGCCTCGTGTTCGCGCTGTTCACGCGCCAGCGCCGCGGCATGCTCGCGCTCCTCGCGGGCCTGGAGGCGGGCAGCTTCCTCCCGCTCCCGCACTGCCTGCTCGCGCCGCTCCCGCTCGGCCCGCTGCTGCTCTTCCAGGGCCGCCACGGCGGAGGCGATGGCGCGGCGGTAGGCCAGGCTGGTCTCTGCGGTGACGATCAGCAGCAGCGGCGCCACCGAGTGGACGGCCACGCCGACCAGGTCTTTCTTCAGCGCGGAGTCGGCGGTGTTGAGCGCGAGGGTCATCAGGCCGGTCATCCAGCGCAGGGTGATGGGCCAGCGTCCGCCGTTGCCGCCCAGGCGGGCCAGCACGTCATCGAGCTTGACCACGATGACGACCGCGGCGTCCACCACGAGCGGCAGGATCGGGGCCGTCCAGTCCCACTCCTCTGCCGTGTGTGCGGCCATCAGCGGCGTCACGGTGAGGATGGAGTAGAGCATCGCCCCGCACACGATCAGCCACGTGCCGCCCGACAGGGCGCGCTCTGCTGAACGGGTCTGAACAGTGTTCACGCGACCTCCCCGACCGGCTTCGGGGCGGGCATGTGAGCGCGGCGGAAGCCGTTGGAGGCGGCGTTGTAGATGAACGCCTCACACCGCCACATGGCCGCGGACGCCGGGCGTTCACCGGAGGGCACCCACCCGTCCGGGTCAGCGCCGTGGGTGGCCGTGTCGGCGTAGGCGTCCTCACGGGAGGCGTAGACGGTGTGCGGCTCGCCGTAGTGCAGCAGCACCGTCAGCGTCCGCCCCTCCATCGACTCGCCCTCCAGCTCGGCCCTCAGTCGGCGGATCTTGATGTCCTTCAGCAGAAGTTCCTGCTGCGCGGCGGACAGTTCCTCCAACGCGCGGGACAGGATCGCGCTCACCTCAGAGGTGGCCGCATCCGCCCTCTCCGCGCGGTCTGCGGCGGCCTGCAGCTCCCGCACGTGGCGTCCCAAGGCGGCATCCGCCTGCGCCTGCACCTCCCGGGCACCGGAGCGGGCCTGTTCGGCGTCCTGCTCCAGCTGGTGCAGACGGCCGGCCGTGACGATCCGGATCATGCCGCACCCCCGTCAGTTGCCACGTCGGTGAAGCCGCGCAGGTGTACTTCGGCGCCGGCGTAGACGGTCGACGCCTTCAACAGGCGCGTCCCGCCCTGCACCGTGTGCGTCACCGTGTCCGGCGGCACGCCCAGCGCCTCCCGCCACGCCTCGAACACGTGCAGCCCGTCGTGGAAGCACAGGGTCAGCCGGTCGGGGTAGATGCGGGTCAGGTCGATGTCGGGGGCGGGCAGGTGCGGGAAGTCGACGGCGAGCAGCCGCAGCGCCTGGAGGGGCACCGTGAGGCTGTCGAACGTGAGGGTGCCGGTCATGCCGCGTCCCCCGGCAGGCTCGTCGGGGCCGTCTGGTTGAGCAGCGCGACGCGCGCGGCCAGCACCCGACGGCGGGCCCGGCGAACCCGGCGGGCGTCCAGCTCGGCCGGGTTGTGCTCCAGCGCGGCGATCTCGGCGTCGACCAGGTCGACGTCCGCCAGGATGACGGGCATCTCCAGCTCGATCGCGTCCAGCTCCGCGTCCGTCGGCTCGATCCAGTCGGCGAACGCGGTAACAGCGTCCTGAACAGTGACGATGGTCTTCATTGGGTCGTGGTTCCTCTCAACAGGTACGGCCCGACAGCGCCCCCGGAGTGCCAGCTCCGGGGGCGCGTCGTTTACGGGATGGGCAAGTCCTAGGTCAGCGGCCCTGCGCCCAGCGGTACAAGCCGATGACCGTGTCGGTGACGTCGGTGACACGGCCCGACTCCAGGTCGACGGCACGCGCATCGACCCGCGCGGCGGCCTCGTCCCTGCCGCGGCTGCGCAGAACCTTCGCCGCCTCGCGGTTCCTCTCGGCCTGCCTCTTCAAGCGGTCCATGAACAGTCCTCTCCTTGGCGGAAGGGTGGTGGAGCTCTCGCGGCTCCCCTCAGCGCTGCTCGTACGAGACGAGCAGCGGAGGCAACCAGCGCAGCGGATGTGCTGCGGAAGTCGAATCACGTATGCCGTCACCGCCAATGCGGCGGATCAGGGCAGGTCACCCGGCCCGACATGGGCGGTCGGGATGGTGGCCCGCACCCATCGACCACCCGAGTTCAGGTGGCTGGGTCGGCACTCTGTTGAGTTCTTCAGCAGTGCTGAATCCGGGCCTTGCTTCCGGGCACTGACACGGCCAATGAAGCCCTTCCGGGCCTCGCGTTCTGGCGATGGCTTCAGATTGACCTAGGTCAATCTGACTGTCAAGGGGGCGCTGCGGTGCGACGTGAGATTGACCTAGGTCCGGTTAGGCTCGGGGGCATGGATCAGAGCCCCGAGGTGCCCAAGCCCACGCCGACGGCCAAAGACATTGCGGCGCAGTTCCGCGAGAAGATCACGGGCCCCGATCGTGAGTACGAAGCGGGGGACCGGCTCCCAGCAGCTCGCGCGCTCGCCAAGGAACTTGGCGTGCAGCTCATGACTGTGCAGAGCGCATACGGCCAACTCCGGGACGAGGGGTTGATCCTCACTCAGCAGGGGCGCGGGACGTTCGTCCGCGACCCTGCGGCGCCCCTCGGCACCGAGCCGGGCAGCAGCCCCGCTTTCGCGGCCCTGGCCGCAGAGCTCAGCACGATTCACGACGCTCTCCGGTTGCTCGGGGAGCGACTTGACCGGCTTGAGCGGCTTGTGGGTAGCGAGACTCCACCGTCGCCGTGAGGGTGTCTGCACGCCTCAGAAGTCGTTCGACCTTGATGCGTGCGTCCCTCAAACTCGCTTTTATAAAAAGCGAGTTCAGCAGGAGTCATGCATTCCAGCTCGCCGCTTCGCTCATTGATACCTGGCATGCCAATGAGCATGTAGCCGTGAACGGCGGAGGACCCGGACAGAGTGTCCGGGTCCTCTTTCCTTGCAGGTCAGGATGGTTGACGACTCGTCATCGGGTGGCTTCGTCCACAGCGTCCAGCACTGCCCCCCACGGGAGTTCACGCCCCTTAGGTGCTTCGCGCGGCTCATACAGCGGCCACACCTCCGGGCCGTAGATGACGCGCACGCCTCCCGCCCGAAGGGTGTCGATGTGGTGCTGCCATGCCGGGTGGCGGGCGTGCGCCGCGTTCACCCGAGGGAAGACGACGACGGGCAACCCGAGTGTTCCGATCGCCTCGCCCACCTGGGTCAGTGCCTGGTTGTCCATAAGGCCCGTGGCGAGCTTGGCCACCATGTTGGCCGATGCCGGGGCTACGACATAGCAGTCAACCGGCGGGTGCGGCCGTAGCTCGCCAGGCAGGCGTGGTTCATCGCGCACGGGCAGGCCAGTCAGCTTCTCCAACTGCTCGACCTCGCCACTCATCCGTAGCCACTGACCTGCGGTCGGCGTCAGAGTGACAGCCACCTGCCAGCCACGTTGCATCGCCGGCTCAACCAGACCGGTGCGCAGCGCCTCTACGCCTCCGGCCGCCGACCCGACGACTCCGAGCACCGCACGCTTGCCTGAACTCACTGCACCGCCCTGCACCGTTGAGCCATCACGAACACCTCGGACGATCGCGAGCCGCTGGTGACTGGCGACTGCTTGATCAGGTCCCGCAGCGTCTCGCGCACCCTCGGATTGTTGCGTACGAGCTGCGGCGATGTGCGCTCAGCCGTGCGGAGCTCAGTGAACGCCTCATCGCCCTGTCCGCTGAGTGAGAGAGCGCGCGCGAAGTCGATGCGGTGCGACACGCTGCGTTCCTGTGGCATGTGGTCGACATTGATCCGGCCGTGCTCCACCACGTACGACACGTTGTCGAGGTCCAGTTCAACCGACAGACGGTGAAGCAGGACGTTCGTGGGTCCAAAGCCGGTCTGCCAGTAGTTCTCATCAGAGCCGAGATGATCCGCGAGTTCCTCGGCTCGGTCCAACAAGCTGGTTGCCGTGGGCCGGTCCTGGTGGCGGGCCGCTGCGACTGCGGCCCGCAGGTGGATCATCCCCAGCAAACTCAGTGCCGCAGGGTCGTTGTCGGTCACCTGAGACGCGAGCCAGGCGGCGGCCGTGTTACCAAGCTCCAAGGCGTCGTCGTACCGACCGTTGGCCAGTAGGGCGTGCGTGCCGGACCGCGCGGCGGACGCCAACACGAGAGGGTCGTCAGACTCGTCTGCGGCACGCATCGCCCGCTCGGCGGCGAGCCATGAGATATCCGATTCGCCGATTTTCGCGAGGGTCGTTGCTGCGAGATGGTGGGTACGGGCCGACACTGCCCAGCAGTCGCTACGGTCCTCGCCGCGCCGTGCGGCTCGCTCCTCCAGCTCTTGCGCGGTCTGGAGGAGCGCCGGAAGTGCGGCGATGACGCTGCCGAGTCGCCCACCCTGGTAGTCGTTCCATGCCTGCTCCACGCGCACGGCTACTGGCGCAGGTGTGGGGAGCTGCACCTCAGCCTCGGGGCCGAAGAGCAGACGAGACAGTCGGCGCGGGCTCATGAGCGCGTCACGCACGGCCGGGACATCGTCCTGCTGCTTCTCGTCCTCCATGAGCACTGTCTGACCGAGTAGGTCCCCGAGGGGCACTCGCAGGATGCGCGACAGCTCCGCCAGCATGTCGATCCGGGGAGGCTTCCGGCGCCCCGTCTCGATCTTTGCCAGCCAGTCCGTGCTACGCCCGACCAGACCGGCGAGCACCTCTTGCGTGTAGCCGCGACGCTTCCGGTAGAACGCGATGCGCTCACCGATGGTGAGGTGATCTCCAAGACCACGCATTCCGTGCTGCCTCCTGCTGGTTGTAGGGGCCCGTCTCACCGTACAGAGCAGCTCCCCAAGCGGGTAGCCGGCCTTCTGGCGGCTACATGCAAGTACGAGAGTGGTGGTCCTGACATGAACGGGCCCGGACAGAGTGTCCGGCTGCCTTGGAGCTCATGACCCCAGCCAAGCTCAGTGGCACCGAGATGAACCTTTCACCCTCACTGGACGAACGTTGGTGATAGAACCAAGGAAGTACTTTCTCGAACAATGTGAGGCGCACATGCAGACTGCGGCTGACTCCGATGGCGACTCGAAGGAATTCTCGATCTCGATCGCGGGTGTCGAGTTGACGACGGGTGATCGAATCGACTTTCCGCGATCGGGCGTAACTGCCATTGTGGGTTCGAATAATTCTGGCAAGTCAACATTGCTTCGTCAGCTCACTGCGCACATAGCTCGTGGGCAGCAGGCGGCAGAGCTGGATAGAACGTTTCTGGTGCGTCGGGTAATTTTCGAGCGATCTGGCACGGTCAATGATGGTCTGGCTTGGGTGCGTGAGCATGCGGTGGAACTGGACCGGGGTGGTCAACGGGTATTCTATGGTCCAGGTGTTGAAGGGGTCCGGCTGGAAGCTATTGCGACCAGACTAAGAGATTTCGGGTTGGGGCTGCATGAGCTGAATAATTTGCTCGTCTTTTATGGGGATGCGTGGCAGCGTCTCCAGGGTGCTACGCCCGTGGAGATGCGAGATACCTTTTCAACACCGCCATCATCCCCACTTCATGTCCTGCAAGACGACTACAAGCTGTTCGAGGAACTCAATAGGATCAGCCTGGAGGTATTCCGCCAGCCGCTGACATTGGACCGCCTTAGTAAGCGGGTGAACCTTAGGGTGGGGGATCCGGGAGTTCCGACGCCAAGGATCGATCGTGTAACTGAAGAATACTCGACAGCCTTGTCATCCTTGCCAGCATTGATGGAGCAGGGTGACGGTATGCGGAGTCTCCTCGGCCTGCTCGTGCCCTTGGTGACCTCCGCCTACCCCATCGTATTCATTGATGAGCCCGAAGCATTCCTGCACCCCCCGCAGGCGGCGGCGCTTGGAAGGATTCTGGGTGAACAGGCAAAGGAAAGAGGCGTCCAGGTAATCCTGGCTACGCATGACCGGAATATGCTTTCAGGACTACTTGCATCCAAGGCCGATGTATCCATTGTCCGCCTAAATAGGTCCGTCGATGACGAGACATCTATGCATCAGCTCAATGTGGGCGATTTGCGAGAGATCTGGAATGACCCGGTGCTCCGTTACTCAAATGCCCTAGATGGCCTATTTCATCGGCTCGTCGTCCTGGCGGAGGCTGACGGCGACTGCCGGTTTTATTCGGCGGCGCTGGAGGAATCGGCGTCCGATCTTGGGTTGCCATTTCCTCCGGGAGATGTACTTTTCGTTCCAAGCGGCGGGAAGGCTGGCATGTCAAAGCTTGCAAGGGCTCTGCGGGCTGTGAACGTTCCAGTCGCAGCGAGTCCAGATATGGACCTCTTGAACGACCGGGACACGTTGAAAGGGCTTGTCCAGTCTCTCGGCGGAGCGTGGGCCGAATATGAGCGTGACTATAATTTGGCTACAGCTCCGTTTCGCCAACCGCGCGATAAGGTGCTGGTTTCGCAGATCATCTCTACCCTTAATGCGGTTTTTGCTGATCGCGGGGGCGAGCCTTTCACCGCCGAGGTTCGTGGCGAATTCGTTACTCAGCTGCGGGTAAAGGAAAGTCCATGGTCGGACGTGAAGCAATATGGCGAGCTCGCCTTCAAGGGAGAAGCGGCGCAGGCCCTACAGCGTCTTCTGTCAAAACTTGAACAACTGGGCATTGTGCTTGCGCGCGTTGGAGAGCTGGAGCGTTTCGCACCTGCTCTCGGAGTGGCAAAGGGCGCGGCATGGCTACCTGCCGCCCTCAAGGCCGGCGCACACAAGGAGCCTCCGGCGCGACGGCATGTTGCCGCACTTGCCGAGGCGGGCAAGAGCGCGTGAGGTCTCGTTTGGGCTGGCTACAGGCATGGTCCCCGCTCAGGTCTCGGGCCGTCTGGGGGCCGTCGAAGGGTGGCCCCCAGCGCCCAACGACGACCAATGACGACCGTCCGAGCACAGGTCAGAGATGGGCTGACGTCGATCGCGTGAGGTCGCTCCATGCCAATGTCACTTCCTGCGCAACAAGCGGCAGGAGTGGGAGGAGTACCGCTCGGAGGTCACGGCGTTCGAGCTGCGGAAGAACCTTCCGGCGCTGTAGGTCCCTCGGCCGGGGCCGGCGGGCCTGCCGCGGCAGCGCTCACACCGACGCGTCCTCCGACGCCGTCGTCCAGGCGAATCCGTCCGGGTCGGTGAACGGCCCGGCGTCGCTGCCGATGACGAGGCGGTGGGAGCCGGTGCCCTCGGGGGAGACGCCGGCGACCTTGGCGAGGCCGCGGCGCTTGTAGAGGGCCAGCTTGACGGGACCGGGCCCGGTGGCGAACTCGACGTACTTGCTGCCGAAGCTCTTCCCGACGGCCAGGCCGTGCTCGACGTAGAACTGCTTGCTGGCCTTCACGTCCTCGACGCCGAGCAGGAGGACGAACTCGTCGACCTGCCCGGTCGCCGGGCCGGTGTTCTTCTTCGACGACGACGCGAGCTGCCAGATCGTCCCGTCGGGGGCCTGCACGACGCCCCCGTAGCCCCAGAGCGACTTGGCGGCGGGCTTCAGCGTCGTCGCCCCGGCCCGCACGGCCGCGTCGGCGAGGGCGTCGACATCGGCAGGCTGAGGGACCACGAGCGACAGCGTGAACCCGCGGAAGCCGGAGGTCGGTGCCTCCGACGCCCGCAGGCGCAGCCGGTCGCCCAGACCGAAGGCGGCGGAGTAGAAGCGGTCGGCGGCGGCGGGGTCGGCCACCTCGAGGGTGACGGATGCGAGGGAAGTCATGACAACGACGCTAATCGCGCTCCGGGTACCGTGCTTCTCGATTCCTGACCAGGTCCTCAGGCCTGCTGCCGCTTCAGGTCCGCCAGCAGCCGGTGCAGTGGCTCGGTGGCCCGGCGCCGGTACTCCTGCACCGCCCACCCGTTGCCGTCCGGGTCCTGGAAGTGCATGAACGTGGCGCCGTCGTCCGGGGAGTACTGGACCGGCTCCGAGATGTCGAGGCCGCGGGCGACCAGCTCCGTGTGGGCCGCCTTGATGTCGGCGACGCACAGTTGCAGGCCCTGGTAGGAGCCCGGGGCCGGGGTGGGGCCGGGGGTCATCTGCCAGATCGACTCGCCCAGGGCGATCGAGCAGCCGGAACCCGGAGGGGTCAGCTGGATGATCCGCATCCCGGGCATGACCTCCTGGTCGATGTCCACGTGGAAGCCGACCTTGTCCCGGTAGAAGTCCCGGGCGCGGTCGATGTCGGTCACGGGCAGCGGGATGACTTCGAGGGTGATGTCCATGGCGTGACTCCTTCGTCCGGCCTCGTGCGAACCGCCGGCTCGTCCGGCTGAACGGCTCCCCCTCACCGAAGCCGAAAACGGTGGGCGGCGCCACCGAGTGGACGGCCGCACGGCCCGTGCCGTGGTGGAAATGGCCTTCCCGTACCCCGTGTGGCCAGAAAGCGCCGTACCTCGCCTCCCACGTCGCGGCCAGTGCCCGTGGCCACGCGCGGCCCCGTCCTCCTGGCGAACTCACCGGCGCTTCTGCCGGCCCGTGCGGTTAGGCTCAAAGCCGTAGGACCTTGATCCGAAGCATGTCCGAGGAACAGTGCGAGGGAGGCCCGGATGACGGCCGCGCCGGGGCGCAGGAGCAGTACCTTCACGCGGCTGCTGCGGCACGGTTTCACCGACGCCTCCGCCGCCGAGCGGCTTCTGGACAGCCCCGAGCTCGCGCTGCTGCGCGACGACCCGGTGCTGCTGGAGGCGCTGGGCGCCACCGCCGACCCCGATCTCGCGCTGCTCGGGCTCGTCCGGCTGCTGGAGGCCCAGCAGAGCCCCGGCGCACGCCGGGAACTGCTGGACACCCTGATCTCCTCCAAGCCGCTGCGCGACCGGCTGCTGGGCGTCCTGGGTGCCTCCACCGCCCTCGCCGACCACCTCACGCGGCACCCGGACGACTGGCAGGCCCTCGTCATGTACGAGGCGTACGACCTGCACCCCGGGGTGGAGGAGTTCGAGGCCGGCCTCGCGGAAGCCGCCGACCCGGTCTCCCTGCGGGTCGCCTACCGGCGCTGCCTGCTGTCCATCGCCGCCCGGGACGTGTGCGGCACCACCGGTGTCGCCGAGTCCGCCGCCGAGCTCGCCGACCTCGCCACCGCCACCCTGCGCGCCGCCCTCGGTATCGCCGAGGCGGCCGCGCCGGAGGATGCCGGCCTGTGCCGGCTCGCCGTCATCGCGATGGGCAAGTGCGGCGGCCACGAGCTGAACTACGTCTCGGACGTGGACGTCATCTTCGTCGGCGAGGCCACCGAGGGGACCGACGAGACCAAGGCCGTACGCGCCGCCACCCGGCTCGCCTCGCACATGATGCGGATCTGCTCGGAGACCACGGTCGAGGGCTCCATCTGGCCCGTCGACGCCAACCTCCGGCCCGAGGGCCGGAACGGCCCGCTCGTACGGACCCTCTCCAGCCATCTCGCCTACTACCAGCGCTGGGCCAAGACCTGGGAGTTCCAGGCGCTGCTCAAGGCCCGCCCGGTGGCCGGCGACCTCGACCTCGGCGAGGAGTACGTCGCCGCCGTCCAGCCCCTGGTGTGGAAGGCGGCCGAGCGCGAGAACTTCGTCCCCGACGTGCAGAAGATGCGCCGCCGGGTCGTGGAGAACATCCCCGTCGCCGAGGTCGACCGCCAGCTGAAGCTGGGCCCGGGCGGCCTCAGGGACGTCGAGTTCGCCGTGCAGCTGCTCCAGCTCGTGCACGGCCGGGCCGACACCTCCCTGCGCAGCGGCACGACCCTGGACGCGCTCAAGGCCCTCGCCGCCGGCGGCTACGTCGGCCGGGCCGACGCGGCCCAGCTCGACGAGGCCTACCGCTTCCTGCGCTCCCTGGAGCACCGCATCCAGCTGTTCCGGCTGCGACGCACCCACCTCGTCCCCGAGGACGAGGCCGAGCTGCGCCGCATCGGCCGCTCCCTGGGCCTGCGCAAGGACCCGGTCGCCGACCTGCACCGCGAGTGGCGGCGGCACGCGGGCGTCGTACGCCGTCTGCACGAGAAGCTCTTCTACCGGCCGCTGCTCGACGCGGTCGCCCAGCTCGCCACCGGCGAGGCCCGGCTCAGCACCGAGGCGGCCCGCGAGCGCATGGTCGCCCTCGGCTACGCCGACCCCGCCTCCGCCCTGCGCCACCTGGAGGCGCTGGCCTCCGGCGTCACCCGCAAGGCCGCCATCCAGCGCACCCTGCTCCCCGTGCTGCTCGGCTGGTTCGCCGACTCCGCCGACCCGGACGCGGGCCTGCTCAACTTCCGCAAGGTCTCCGACGCGCTCGGCAAGACACCCTGGTACCTGCGGCTGCTCAGGGACGAGGGCGCCGCCGCGCAGAACCTCGCCCGCGTGCTGTCCGCCGGCCGGCTCGCGCCCGATCTGCTGATGCGCGCCCCGGAGGCGGTCGCGCTGCTCGGCGACGGGGACGGCGGCGGCCTGGAGCCACGGTCGCGGGCGCATCTGGAGCAGGAGATACTCGCCGCGGTGAAACGCGCCGACGGCGGCGCCCAGGCGGTCACGGCCGCCCGCGGGGTGCGTCGCCGCGAGCTCTTCCGTACGGCCGCCGCCGACATCGTCGGCTCCTACGGCACCGAGGAGCAGCCCGCCGAGGCCGATCAGGGCGCCCTGGTGGACCGGGTCGGCGGCGCGGTGTCGGACCTGACCGCCGCCACCCTGGCCGGTACGCTCCGCGCGGTCGTGCGGGACGGCTGGGGGGACGACCTGCCCACCCGGTTCGCGATCATCGGTATGGGCCGCTTCGGCGGCCACGAGCTGGGGTACGGCTCCGACGCGGACGTGCTGTTCGTGCACGAACCGCGCGACGGCGTCGACGAGCGGGAAGCGTCCGAGGCGGCGAGCAAGGTCGTCTCCGAGATGCGCCGCCTGCTCCAGATCTCCAGCGCCGACCCGCCCCTGCTCATCGACGCCGACCTGCGCCCCGAGGGCAAGTCCGGGCCGCTCGTGAGGACCCTCAAGTCGTACGAGGCGTACTACCGCCGCTGGGCCCTGACCTGGGAGTCGCACGCGCTGCTGCGGGCCGAACCCGTCGCCGGCGACGAGGAGCTGGGCCGCCGCTTCATCGAGCTGATCGACCCGCTGCGCTACCCGGCGGACGGGCTCGCCGACGAGGCTGTCCGCGAGATCCGGCGGCTCAAGGCCCGCATGGAGTCCGAGCGGCTGCCGCGCGGCGCCGACCCCAAGCTGCACGCCAAGCTCGGGCCGGGCGGTCTGTCCGACGTGGAGTGGACCGTGCAGCTCATGCAACTGCGGCACGGCTCGACGGAGCCGGGCCTGCGCACCACCCGCACCCGTGAGGCCCTGGCCGCGGCCCGTATCGCCGGGCTCCTCGCCGACGAGGACGCGGCGATCCTCGACGAGGCCTGGGTCCTCGCGACCCGCGTCCGCAACGCGGTGATGCTGGTCCGCGGCCGGGCCGCCGACACCTTCCCCTCGGACCCCCGGGAACTGGCCGCCGTAGGGCGGTACTTGGGTTACGGCCCCGGCCACGTCGGCGACATGCTCGACGGCTACCGGCGCACCGCGCGCAGGGCGCGGGGCGTGGTGGAGGAGCTGTTCTACGGGGCGGCCGAACGCTGACGCCTGCTGCGCGGATCAGGCCCGTTCCTCTCCCGGGAGACGTCCGGTGCGCGCGCCGGCACCGTCTGCGGCAGCGCGTACGGTGTCCTCCCGTACCAGAGCCGCGCGACCGTGAACCCGAAGGCCAGACACAGCAAGCCACCGACCGCGTCCAGCCAGAAGTGGTTGGCCGTGGCGACGATGACCACCAGCGTCAGCACCGGGTACAGCAGCCCCAGGACCCGCACCCAGGGGACCCTCGCCAGCGCGAAGATCGTCAGCCCGCACCACACGGACCAGCCGATGTGCATCGACGGCATCGCGGCGTACTGGTTGGACATGTGCTTCAGATCACCGGACGCCATCGAGCCCCAGGTCTGGTGGACCATGACCGTGTCGATGAAGCCGCCGCCGTTCATCAGCCGTGGGGGCGCCAGCGGATACAGGTAGTAACCGGCCAGGGCGACGGCCGTGGTCGCGAACAGCGCCATGCGGGCTGCCGCGTAACGGCCGGGATGGCGACGGTACAGCCACACCAGGACACCCAGCGTGACGATGAAGTGGAGCGTCGCGTAGTAGTAGTTCATCCCGACGATCAGCCAATGCACCGAGTTCACGGCGTGGTTGACCGCTTCCTCGAAGGCGATGCCCAGATGGTGTTCGGCCCGCCAGATCCAGTCGGCGTTGCGCAGCGCCTCGGCCTTCTGCTCGGGCACGGCGTTGCGGACGAGCGAGTACGTCCAGTAACTCACCGCGATCAGCAGGATCTCGAACCAGAACCGTGGCCGGCGCGGGGTGCGCAGCCGACGCAGTGGACCACGCCCCGTATCGGCCGCAACGGGGTCCGGGAGGGCCGCTTCCAGGCTCTCCGGCTTCGTTACGGTCGTTTCACCCATAGGCGCAAAGTCTGCCAGAAAAGGACTTCTCCACCGATCATCCCGCGGCCCGGTCCGAGCCGCATGTCCTGCGGCGAAATCAGGCCGCAGGACTCAGAAGCGCCCGCGTTCCCCAGGGGCCGAAGCGGTCGAACCGCGCACCACCAGTTCGGGCATGAACACGAACTCGCTGTGCGGTGCGGGCGTCCCGCCGATCTCCTCCAGCAGCGTGCGCACGGCCGCCTGCCCCATAGCCGGGACGGGCTTGCGGACCGTGGTCAGGGGCGGGTCGGTGAAGGCGATCAGCGGGGAGTCGTCGAAGCCGACCACGGAGATGTCCTTCGGCACGTCCAGACCGAGCTGCCGGGCCGCCCGGATCGCACCCAGCGCCATCATGTCGCTGGCGCACACCACGGCCGTGCAGTTCCGCTCGATCAACGCCGTGGCCGCCGCCTGACCACCCTCCAGGGTGTACAGGGAGTGCTGCACCAGCTCCGACTCGACGGTCTCGGCGCCCAGGCCCAACTGGTCCTGCACCGTGCGCACGAACCCCTCGATCTTGCGCTGCACCGGCACGAACCGCTTCGGGCCGAGGGCCAGCCCGATCCGGGTGTGCCCCAGGGACACCAGGTGCGTGACCGCGAGGCTCATCGCCGCGCGGTCGTCGGGGGAGATGAACGGTGCCTGCACCTTCGGCGAGAAACCGTCGACCAGCACGTAGGGCACGCCCTGGGCGCGCAGCCGGTCGTAGCGCTGCATGTCGGCGGTGGTGTCCGCGTGCAGCCCGGAGACGTAGATGATGCCGGCGACCCCGCGGTCCACGAGCATCTCCGTGAGCTCGTCCTCGGTCGAGCCGCCCGGGGTCTGGGTGGCCAGCACGGGCGTGTAGCCCTGCCGTGTCAGTGCCTGGCCGATGACCTGCGCCAGAGCCGGGAAGATCGGGTTCTCCAGCTCCGGGGTGATCAGCCCCACCAGCCCCTCGCTGCGCTGACGCAGGCGCACCGGGCGTTCGTAGCCCAGCACGTCGAGAGCGGCCAGCACGGACTGGCGGGTGGTGGCGGCGACGCCCGGCTTCCCGTTGAGGACGCGGCTGACGGTCGCTTCGCTCACCCCCGCCTGCACAGCGATGTCGGCAAGCCGTGTGGTCACAGCACTGGACTGTAGCGGCCGGGGTTCTCCTTGCACACCGACGGGACGCCTGGTGCGCGCCGTCGCACGGCCCGCTGCGGGTTGCTGGGTCATCGGGGTCCCCAAAAAGAGTTGTGGTCGGCGTCCGGTCCGCAACGGATGATTCCCCCGGCGGAAGCGGATAGCAAGTGCTTGCAGAGTCTTGCACAGCTGTCCGAGTACCCGTCGAACAGCCGGAACCCCGGGCGTCAGGCGAGTCGACGTGAGGTCACGGCGGGGTAACCATCCGCATCTCTTGCATCTTTTTGCTGCAAGGTCTTTCGCAAGACGTTGCGGCGCGGTTAATGTCACCGACGCCCGGCCGCCAACGGCGCAGTCGGCAGCACAACGGGCTTCACCCTCAAGGAGAACTCATGCGGCGTGGCATAGCGGCCACCGCGCTGGTGGCGTCCCTCGCCCTGGCGGCGACGGCCTGCGGCGGAAGCGACAGCGGCGACGAGGCCGACGGCCCGGTCACCATCACCTGGTGGGACACCTCCAACGCGACCAACGAGGCGCCGACGTACAAGGCCCTGGTCAAGGAGTTCGAGGCCGCCAACAAGGACATCAAGGTCAACTACGTCAACGTCCCCTTCGACCAGGCGCAGAACAAGTTCGACACCGCCGCCGGTTCCCAGGGCGCCCCGGACGTGCTGCGTTCCGAGGTCGGCTGGACCCCCGCCTTCGCCAAGAAGGGCTTCTTCGCGCCGCTGGACGGCACCGAGGCCCTCGCCGAGCAGGACGAGTTCCAGCCCAGCCTGATCGAGCAGGCCACATACGAGGGCAAGACCTACGGCGTCCCCTTCACCACGGACACCCTCGCCCTCGTCTACAACAAGGCCCTGTTCGAGAAGGCGGGCGTCGAGGCCCCCAAGACCTGGGAGGACCTGAAGAAGGCCGCCGCCACGATCAAGGACAAGACCGGCACCGACGGCTACTGGGGCTCCACCCAGGCCTACTACGCCCAGTCCTTCCTCTACGGCGAGGGCACCGACACCGTCGACGCCGACGCCGAGAAGATCACCGTCACCTCGCCCGAGGCCAAGAAGGCCTACGGCACCTGGCAGAGCCTGTTCAAGGGCAAGGGCCTGCACAAGGCCGACACCACCGCCGACGCCTACGCCCACATCCAGGAGGCGTTCGTCAGCGGCAAGGTCGCCTCGATCGTCCAGGGCCCGTGGGAGATCACGAACTTCTACAAGGGTTCGGCCTTCAAGGACAAGAACAACCTCGGCATCGCCACCGTCCCGGCCGGCTCCACCGGCAAGGCGGGCGCCCCGACCGGCGGCCACAACCTCTCCGTGTACGCGGGCTCGGACAAGGCCCGCCAGGAGGCCTCGCTGAAGTTCGTGAAGTTCATGACCTCGGCCAAGGCCCAGGAGACCATCGCGCTGAAGAACTCCACGCTCCCCACGCGCGACGACGCCTACACCGACAAGGTCAAGGCCGACCCCGGCATCGCCGGCTACCAGGGCGTGCTCTCCAGCGCCCAGCCGCGCCCGGCGCTGCCCGAGTACAGCTCCCTGTGGGGGCCGCTCGACGACGAGCTGCTCAAGATCGCCGGCGGCAAGGAGTCCCTGGACAAGGGCCTCGGCAACGCCGAGACCGCCATCGCCAAGCTGGTGCCGGACTTCTCCAAGTGACCGCCGCGTGGCCGCCGGATCCCCCAGCCATGGGGGAGGGGATCCGGCGGCCACCGGCCCGCGTCTGCCGCCCGGCAGCCTCCTTGACCTCCTTGAACCTCCAGAAGGTGTCGAACCATGACAGTCGCCATCGACCGAGCGACCGGCAAGCGGCGCGGTGAGCGGGAACCGCGACCCGGGCCGGCCCAGCGGCTGAAGAACGGCTTCCACAAGCACTGGTACGCCTACGCGATGATCGCCCCGGTGGCGGTCGTCCTCGGCGTGCTCGTGCTGTATCCCCTGGTGTACGGCCTGTACCTCACCCTCACCGACGCCACCAGCCTCAACACCGCCCGCACGATCGGCGCCAACGAGATCGAGGCCACCTACAAGTTCATCGGCCTGGACAACTACGCCGACATCCTGTGGGGCCCGACGGCGTACGACCGCTTCTGGTCGCACTTCCTGTGGACGGTCTTCTGGACGGCGGCCTGTGTCGCCCTGCACTACGGCATCGGTCTCGGCCTCGCCCTGCTGCTCAACCAGAAGATGCGCGGCCGCACCCTCTACCGGATGCTGCTGGTGCTGCCCTGGGCGGTGCCGACCTTCGTCACCGTCTTCGGCTGGCGGTTCATGCTCGCGGACGGTGGCGTCATCAACACCGCCCTGGAAGGCCTGGGCCTGCCCGCGCCGCTGTGGCTGGAGGACACCTTCTGGCAGCGGTTCGCCGCGATCATGGTCAACACCTGGTGCGGTGTGCCGTTCATGATGGTCTCGCTGCTCGGCGGACTGCAGTCGATCGACGCGAGCCTGTACGAGGCCTCCGAGATGGACGGCGCCAACGCCTGGCAGCGGTTCCGCTACGTCACCCTGCCCGGTCTGAGGTCCGTCAGCACGACGGTCGTACTCCTCGGTGTCATCTGGACCTTCAACCAGTTCGCCATCATCTTCCTGTTGTTCGGCAACACCGCCCCGGACGCCCAGATCCTCGTCACCTGGGCCTATCAGCTGGGCTTCGGGCAGCAGCCGCGCGACTACGCCCAGTCCGCCGCCTACGGAATCCTGCTCCTGTCCATCCTGATCGTCTTCACCTCCTTCTACCGCCGCTGGCTGAACCGCAACGAGCAGCAGCTCGCGATCTGAGGCAGGAGTCCCCCATGAGTACGACCACCGTCGAGACCTCCGCCCCGGCGGCCGAGCGGCGCCCCGCGAACACCCCCGGACAGGTCCGCGGCCGCGGCGAACGCAGCCGCCGGGCCTCCCTCGCCTCGCACGCCGTGCTGATCGTGGCGAGCCTGACCGCGCTCTTCCCGGTGGCCTGGCTGGTCTTCCTGTCCCTCGGCCCGGACAAGGACGACTACCTCCACCCCGGGCGCATCTGGGGCAAGATGTCGCTCGACAACTACGCGTTCGTCCTGCAGGACACCGGTTTCTTCGACTGGCTGAAGAGCACGCTGGTCGTGGTGCTGGGCACGACGCTCATCGGCGTCGTCGTCGCCGCGTCCACCGGCTACGCGGTCTCCCGCATGCGGTTCCCCGGCTACCGGAAGCTGATGTGGGTGCTGCTCGTCACCCAGATGTTCCCGATCGCGGTACTGATCGTGCCGATGTACCAGATCCTCTCGGATCTGCAGCTCATCGACAGCTACCTTGGTCTCATCCTGGTCAACTGCACCACGATCGTGCCGTACTGCGCCTGGCTGATGAAGGGCTATTTCGACACCATCCCGTTCGAGATCGACGAGGCCGGGCGCGTCGACGGGCTGACCCCCTTCGGCACGTTCGCGCGGCTCATCCTGCCGCTCGCCAAGCCGGGCCTCGCGGTCGCGGCGTTCTACAGCTTCCTCACGGCCTTCGGTGAGGTCGCGTTCGCCTCCACGTTCCTGCTGAGCGACGACAAGTACACCTTCGCCGTCGGTCTGCAGACGTTCGTGAGCGAGCACGACGCGCAGCGCAACCTGATGGCCGCGACGGCTGTGCTGATCGCGATACCGGCCGCCCTGTTCTTCTACGTCGTGCAGAAGAACCTGGTGACCGGCCTGACCGCCGGCGGCACGAAGGGGTGACCCCGCGTCCCCCGGGGCGCTGCCGAACCGCACTTCACAAGCCCGAGGTGGCCGCGGCGCCCATCCGACCCCGCTGTGCCGCGGCCACCTCGTCACCCCGCCCAGACCTCACATGACCACACCTTCGTTACGCATCAAGGACGACATGAGCCAGCACTCAGCTGCACCTGCCCCCACTCCCACGTCCGCCGTGGCCGTCGCCAAGCGCCGCGACTGGTGGCGGGACGCGGTGATCTACCAGGTGTACCCGCGCAGCTTCGCCGACAGCAACGGTGACGGCATGGGCGACCTGGAGGGTGTCCGCACCCGTCTGCCGTACCTGCGCGACCTCGGCGTGGACGCCGTGTGGCTCAGCCCCTTCTACGCCTCGCCACAGGCCGACGCCGGCTACGACGTCGCCGACTACCGCGCGGTCGACCCCATGTTCGGCAACCTCCTGGACGCCGACGCGCTGATCCGCGACGCCCACGAGCTGAACCTGAGGATCATCGTCGACCTCGTGCCCAACCACTCCTCCGACCAGCACGAGTGGTTCAAGCGGGCCGTCGCCGAAGGTCCGGGCTCCCCGCTGCGGGAGCGCTACCACTTCCGCCCCGGCAAGGGCGAGAACGGGGAACTGCCGCCCAACGACTGGGAGTCGATCTTCGGCGGCCCGGCCTGGACCCGGGTCACCGAACCCGACGGCACGCCCGGCGAGTGGTACCTGCACCTGTTCGCCCCCGAGCAGCCCGACTTCAACTGGGAGCATCCGGCGGTCGGCGACGAGTTCCGCTCCATCCTGCGCTTCTGGCTGGACATCGGCGTCGACGGCTTCCGTATCGACGTCGCCCACGGTCTGGTGAAGGCGGAGGGGCTGCCCGACCTGGGATCCCACGACCAGGTGAAGCTGCTGGGCAACGATGTCATGCCGTTCTTCGACCAGGAGGGCGTGCACGAGATCTACCGGCAGTGGCGGCTGGTCCTCGACGAGTACGCGGGCGAGAGGATCTTCGTCGCCGAGGCGTGGACTCCGACCATCGAGCGCACCGCCCACTACGTCCGCCCGGACGAGCTGCACCAGGCCTTCAACTTCCAGTACCTCAGCACCCACTGGGACGCCGAGGAGATGCGCGAGGTCATCGACCGCACGCTGGAGGCCATGCGCCCGGTCGGCGCCCCCGCCACCTGGGTGCTGTCCAACCACGACGTGACCCGGCACGCCACCCGCTTCGCCAACCCGCCCGGCCTCGGCACCCAGATCCGCCTGGCCGGCGACCGGGAACTGGGGCTGCGCAGGGCCCGGGCCGCGAGCCTGCTGATGCTGGCGCTGCCCGGCTCGGCCTACGTCTACCAGGGCGAGGAGCTCGGTCTGCCCGACGTCGTCGACCTGCCGGACGAGGTGCGCCAGGACCCGGCGTACTTCCGCGGTGCGGGCCAGGACGGCTTCCGCGACGGCTGCCGGGTGCCGATCCCCTGGACCCGGACGGGATCCTCGTACGGCTTCGGTGGCGGCGGCAGCTGGCTGCCGCAGCCCGACGGGTGGGGCGAGCTGAGCGTCGAGGCGCAGACCGGCGAGCCCGGCTCGACCCTGGAGCTGTACCGGGCCGCGCTCGCGGTGCGCCGCGAGCAGCCCGACCTCGGCGCCGGGACGTCCGTGGAGTGGCTGCGGGCACCCGAGGGTGTGCTGGCCTTCCGGCGCGGGGAGTTCGTGTGCGTCGCGAACACCACCGGGGAGTCGGTGGCGATGCCAGCGTACGGCCGGGTGCTGGTGGCGAGCGGGGAGATCGTCGAGGTCGACGACGAGGCGAAGGTGCCGGCCGACACCACGGTGTGGTGGACCACCGCGGCCGCGGGGGCCCGCGCCTGATTTTCCTTTGAATTTCGTACGGCCCGCTGCCCTTTCGGGTGGCGGGCCTTTACTATCTGCGTCACCGCAAGGTTTCTGAACCTTGCTGCAAGAGCCTTCAACGAAGAAGGAAACCCCACATGGCACGCAGATTCCTCGCCTCCGCCGCCGCGCTCGCCGCGGCCTCGATTGTCATGAACCCGACTGGTGCGCAGGCCTCCCCACCTGGCACCAAGGACGTCACCGCCGTCCTCTTCGAGTGGAACTTCGCCTCGGTCGCCCGCGAGTGCACCAACACCCTCGGGCCCGCCGGATACGGCTACGTCCAGGTCTCCCCGCCCGCGGAACACATACAGGGCCCGCAGTGGTGGACCTCGTACCAGCCGGTCAGCTACAAGATCGCCGGCCGCCTCGGCGACCGCACGGCCTTCCGCGACATGGTGCACACCTGTCACGCGGCCGGAGTGAAGGTCGTCGTCGACACCGTCATCAACCACATGGCGGCCGGCGGCGGCACCGGCACCGGCGGGTCGTCGTACGGCAAGTACGACTACCCCGGCCTGTACTCCGCGCCCGACTTCGACGACTGCACGGGCCGGATCGGCAACTACCAGGACCGCTGGAACGTCCAGCACTGCGAACTGCTCGGCCTCTCCGACCTCGACACGGGCGAGAACCACGTCCGCGGCGCGATCGCCGGCTACATGAACGACCTGCTCTCCCTCGGCGTCGACGGCTTCCGCGTCGACGCGGCCAAGCACATGGACACCGCCGACCTCGCGAACATCAAGTCCCGGCTGAGCGACCCGTCGGCGTACTGGAAGCAGGAGGTCATCCACGGCGCCGGCGAGGCCGTCCAGCCCGCCGAGTACACCGGCAACGGCGACGTCCAGGAGTTCCGCTACGCCTACGACCTCAAGCGGGTCTTCAACAACGAGAACCTCGCCTACCTGAAGAACTACGGCGAGGGCTGGGGCTACCTGAACAGCGGCCTCTCCGGGGTCTTCGTCGACAACCACGACACCGAGCGCAACGGCTCGACGCTCAGCTACAAGGACGGCGCCACCTACACCCTGGCCAACGTCTTCATGCTGGCCTGGCCCTACGGCGCCCCCGACGTCAACTCCGGCTACGAGTTCACCGACCACGACGCCGGCCCGCCGAACGGCGGCCGGGTGAACGCCTGCTGGCAGGACGGCTGGAAGTGCCAGCACAACTGGCCGGAGATCAAGGCCATGGTCGGCTTCCGCAACGCCACCCGGGGTCAGGCGGTCACCAACTGGTGGGACAACGGCGCCGACGCCATCGCCTTCGGCCGGGGCGGCAAGGGCTTCGTGGCCATCAACCACGAGTCGGGCTCCCTGTCCCGGACGTACCAGACCTCGCTGCCCGCGGGGACGTACTGCAATGTGCAGAACAACACGACCGTGACCGTGAACTCCAGCGGCCGGTTCACCGCGACGCTCGGCGCCGACACGGCTCTCGCCCTGCACGCGGACCGGACCGCCTGCTGAACCGGAGAGCCCCGAGCCCTCGCCCCCCGGGAGTTCCGGGGGGCGAGGGTGCGTGTCCAACCCCGGGTTGTTGAAAGTTCTTTCCCATGCTTTCAAGACTCTTGCTGTAAGCGTTTCGGCGGCGATACGGTCGCGCGGGGTCGGACCCGAGAGAGCCGCGATGCAAGGAGTCCACGTCAGTGATACCGAGATGGCGTGCGCCCTCAAGGCGCCGAACCGCCCGTGCCGGACGGGTCGCCGCGGTCATGGCGACCGCGCTGACCGCAGCGCTCGTCCAGCCGCTCGCCGCCGGGGCGGCCACCCCGCCGGCGCCTCCGTCCGACGCCGAGCTGGCCGCCGAGCCCGCCCGGCACGACGCCACCCGAGAGCAGTTCTACTTCGTCCTGCCGGACCGATTCGCCAACGGCGACCGGCGCAACGACAAGGGCGGTCTGACCGGTTCCCGCCTCGCCACCGGCTACGACCCCACCGACAAGGGCTTCTACCAGGGCGGCGATCTCAAGGGCCTGACCAAGCGGCTCGACTACATCAAGGGCCTGGGCACCACGGCCCTCTGGATGGCCCCGATCTTCAAGAACCAGCCGGTGCAGGGCACGGGGGCTGGGGGTACCTCCCAGGCGTCTAGCACTGGGGGAGCCTCGGCCGGCTACCACGGCTACTGGATCACGGACTTCACCCAGGTCGACCCGCACTTCGGCACCAACAAGGACCTCCAGACCCTCATCGACAAGGCCCACGCCAAGGGCATGAAGGTCTTCTTCGACGTCATCACCAACCACACGGCGGACGTCGTCGACTATGAGGAGAAGTCGTACGACTACCTCTCCAAGGGGGCCTTCCCGTACCTGGCGAAGGACGGGAAGCCGTTCGACGACGCCGACTACGCGGACGGGAAGCGGGACTTCCCCGAGGTCGGCCGCGATTCCTTCCCGCGCACGCCCCGGGTGACCCGGAACAACAAGGTCCCGTCGTGGCTCAACGACCCGACGATGTACCACAACCGGGGCGA
This sequence comes from Streptomyces sp. NPDC057424, assembly GCF_042803315.1. Taxonomy (NCBI): domain Bacteria; kingdom Bacillati; phylum Actinomycetota; class Actinomycetes; order Kitasatosporales; family Streptomycetaceae; genus Streptomyces; species Streptomyces sp. NPDC057424. The sequence goes on along the minus strand of NZ_JBHVCP010000061.1, from coordinate 16,284 downwards.
CTCCACCTTCGCCGGTGAGAGCTCCGCCCACGGCGACTTCTCCGGACTCGACGACCTGTGGACCGAACGGCCCGAGGTCGTGCGGGGCATGGCGAAGATCTACCAGCGCTGGGTGCGTGACTTCGACATCGACGGCTTCCGGATCGACACCGTGAAGCACGTCAACATGGAGTTCTGGACCCAGTGGGCCACCGCCCTCGACGCCTACGCGGCCAAGCGGGGGCGAGAGGACTTCTTCATGTTCGGCGAGGTGTACTCGGCGGACACGTCCGTCACCTCGCCGTACGTCACCCAGGGCCGGCTCGACGCCACGCTCGACTTCCCCTTCCAGGAGGCGGCCCGCCAGTACGCCTCGCAGGGCGCGAGCGCGCAGAAGCTCGCGGGTGTCTTCGGCGACGACTACAAGTACACGACCGGCAAGGCCAACGCGTACGGGCAGGTCACCTTCCTCGGCAACCACGACATGGGCCGGATCGGGTCCTTCCTCGAGCAGGACAACCCCGAGGCCACCGACGCCCAGATCCTCGCCAAGGACAAGCTCGCCAACGAACTGATGTTCCTCAGCCGCGGCAACCCCGTCGTCTACTACGGGGACGAGCAGGGCTTCACCGGCCCGGGCGGCGACAAGGACGCCCGGCAGAGCATGTTCGCCTCACGCACCGCCGACTACCTCGACGACGACCGCATCGGCACCGACCGCACCCACGCCGAGGACGCCTACGACACGCGGGCACCGCTCTACCGGCAGATCAGCGCCCTCGCGAAGCTCCGCAAGGCCAACCCGGCGCTCACCGACGGCGTCCAGCAGCAGCGGTACGCGGCCGACGGGCCGGGCGTGTACGCCTTCTCCCGCACGGACCCGAAGAAGGGCACCGAGTACGTCGTCGCCTTCAACAACGCGGGCGAGAACAAGACGGTGACCTTCCCGACCGGCTCGGCCGGCATGACCTTCCAGGGCATCCACGGCACCGACGCCTCCCCGAAGAGCGACGACGACAAGAAGCTCACCGTCACCGTCCCGGCCGGCTCGGCGATCGTCCTCAAGGCGTCCGGCAGGCTCGCCAAGCCCGCCACCGCGCCGACGATCACCCTGAAGGCCCCGGCGGCCGGCGCCACCGGCACGGTGGAGCTCTCCGCCGATGCCGACGGTGGCGGGCTCAACCGGGTCGTCTTCGCCGCCCGGACCGGCAACGGAAAGTGGCGGGTCCTCGGCTCCGCCGACCACGCCCCGTACAAGGTCACCCACACCATCGGGAAGAACGTGGCGCCCGGCACGGCCCTGCGCTACAAGGCGGTCGTGGCCGACTCGGCGGGCCGCACCGCGAGCGCCCTGGCCGCCTCCACCACCGGCACCCCGCCCGCTCAGGAGCCGCCCTCTGCGTCCTCCCGCGACTACGCCGTCGTCCACTACAAGCGCGCCGACGGGGACTACGCCGACTGGGGCCTGTACGCCTGGGGCGACCTCGCCGAGGGCGAGGCCACCGAGTGGCCGAAGAGCCACCCCTTCACCGGCCGCGACGCCTACGGCGCCTTCGCCTGGGTCAAGCTCAAGCCCGGCGCCTCGAACGTCGGCTTCCTCGTCATCGACAAGGACGGCACCAAGGACGTCGACACCGACCGCACGATCGACGTCACGAAGACCGGCGAGATCTGGATCGAGCAGGGCAAGGAGACCGTCACCACCGAGCGGCCCGAGTACCCGGCGCCCGACAAGGGCAAGGCCGTCCTGCACTACCACCGAGCCGACGGGAACTACGACGGCTGGGGCCTGCACGTCTGGACAGGCGCCGCGAACCCCACCGACTGGTCGAAACCCCTGAAGCCGGTCAAGACTGATACCTATGGCGCAGTCTTCGAGGTACCGCTCACCGACGGAGCCACCAGCCTCAGCTACATCCTGCACAAGGGCGACGAGAAGGACCTGCCCACCGACCAGTCGCTCGACCTCAAGGCGAACGGCCACGAGGTGTGGCTGGTGAGCGGCCAGGAGAAGTACCTGCTCCCGCAGCCCGCGGGCAGCGCGGCCGCCCTCGACCTGACCACGTCCAAGGCCGTCTGGATCGACCGGAACACCCTCGCCTGGAACGGCTCCGACGCCGCCGCCTCCACCCAGCTGCTCTACGCCCGCGACGGCTCCATCGCGGTCCGGGACGGCGCCCTGACCGGTGACGCGAAGTGGCTGCGCCTGTCGAAGAGCGAGCTGACCGACGCCCAGAAGGCGACGTTCCCGCATCTGAAGGAGTACGACGCCTGGACCGTCGACCCGCGCGACCGCGAGCGGGTCCGCGAGGCCCTGCGCGGCCAGGTCGTCGCCACCCAGCACGCCGCGAACGGGGCCGTGCTCGCGGCGACCGGCGTCCAGATCGCTGGAGTCCTCGACGCCCTGTACTCCGGCGCCACCAAGGCCGACCTGGGGCCGACGTTCGCCAAAGGCCGCCCCGTGCTGTCCGTCTGGGCGCCGACCGCACAGCGGGTCTCCCTGGAGATCGGTGACTCCACCGTCCCGATGAAGCGCCACGCCGCCACCGGCGTCTGGTCCGTCACCGGCCCGAAGTCCTGGAAGGGCAAGCCCTACCGGTACGTCGTGAAGGTCTGGGCTCCCAGCGTCCGCAAGGTCGTCACCAACAAGGTCACCGACCCCTACGCCCTCGCCCTCACCGCCGACTCGAAGCGCAGCCTCGTCGTCGACCTGGACGACAAGGCGCTCAAGCCCTCCGGCTGGTCGGCGTACACCAAGCCCAGGGCCGTACCGCTGCGCGACGCCCAGATCCAGGAGCTGCACATCCGGGACTTCTCCGTCGAGGACCGCACGGCGAAACACCCCGGCACCTACCTCGCCTTCACCGACAAGGACAGTGACGGCGGCAAGCACCTGCGCGAGCTGGCGAAGGCCGGTACCTCGTACGTGCACCTGCTGCCCGCGTTCGACATCGCCACCATCCCGGAGAAGAAGGCCGACCAGGCGAAGACCGACTGCGACCTCGCCTCCTTCCCGGCCGACTCCGACCGGCAGCAGGAGTGCGTCGGGAAGATCGCCGCGAAGGACGCCTACAACTGGGGCTACGACCCGTTCCACTACACGGTCCCCGAGGGCTCCTACGCCACCGACCCGGACGGCACCGCCCGCACGGTCGAGTTCCGCAGGATGGTCAAGGCCCTCAACGACGACGGGCTGCGGGTCGTCATGGACGTCGTCTACAACCACACCGCCGCGAGCGGCCAGGCGGACACCTCCGTCCTGGACCGGATCGTGCCCGGCTACTACCAGCGCCTCCTGGCCGACGGCTCGGTCGCCAACAGCACCTGCTGCGCCAACACCGCCACCGAGAACGCCATGATGGGCAAACTCGTCGTCGACTCGGTCGTCACCTGGGCCAGGGAGTACAAGGTCGACGGCTTCCGCTTCGACCTCATGGGCCACCATCCCAAGGCCAACATCCTGGCCGTCCGCAAGGCCCTGGACGCGCTGACCCTCGCCGAGCACGGCGTCGACGGCAAGAAGATCATCCTCTACGGGGAGGGCTGGAACTTCGGCGAGATCGCCGACGACGTCCGGTTCACGCAGGCCACGCAGGAGAACATGGCCGGCACCGGCATCGCGACCTTCTCCGACCGCGCCCGTGACGCGGTGCGCGGTGGCGGCCCCTTCGACGAGGACCCCGGCGTCCAGGGCTTCGCGTCCGGCCTGTACACCGACCCCAACTCCTCGAAGAACAACGGCACCGCCGCCGAGCAGAAGGCCCGCCTGCTCCACTACCAGGACCTGATCAAGGTCGGGCTCTCCGGCAACCTCGCCGGCTACCGGTTCACCGGCACCGCCGGCAAGGTGGTCAAGGGCTCCGAGGTCGACTACAACGGCGCCCCCGCCGGATACGCCGACGCCCCCGGTGACGCCCTCGCCTACGCCGACGCGCACGACAACGAGTCCCTGTTCGACGCGCTCGCCTTCAAGCTGCCCGCTTCGACGAGCGCCGCCGACCGGGCCCGGATGCAGGTCCTGGCCATGGCGACCGCCACCCTCTCGCAGGGCCCGGCCCTCTCCCAGGCGGGCACCGACCTGCTGCGCTCCAAGTCCCTGGACCGCAACTCCTACGACAGCGGCGACTGGTTCAACGCCGTCCACTGGAGGTGCGAGGACGGCAACGGCTTCGGCCGCGGCCTGCCCCTGGCGGCCGACAACGCCGACAAGTGGCCGTACGCCAAGCCGCTGCTGACCGAGGTCGAGGTGGGCTGCGAGCAGATCGAGGGCACCTCGGCCGTGTACCGGGACCTGCTGCGGATCCGGAGCACCGAGAAGGACTTCTCCCTCGGCACCGCCGGGCAGGTGCAGTCCCGGCTCTCCTTCCCGCTGTCCGGCAAGGACGAGACGCCCGGCGTGATCACCATGCGCCTCGGTGACCTCGTCGTCGTCTTCAACGCCACGCCCCAGCGGCAGGAGCAGCGCGTCCCCGCCCTCGCCGGGGCCGGGTACCGGCTGCATCCGGTACAGGCGGCCGGGGCGGACTCCACCGTCAAGTCCTCCTCCTACGCGGCCGGATCGGGCACGTTCGCCGTTCCGGGGCGCACGGTCGCCGTTTTCACCCGGGCCGCCGGATAGCGCATTCCGTGGGGGGCAGGCCGTGCCTCACGGTCTGCCCCCTGCGTCCCCGCACTTCCCCGCCGCCGTGACCGCACCCGGCGACCGGTGCCGGGGTCTGGGCTCGGGCGGGGACGCAGGCCTCCATGACGGTGCGCCGACCCCCGGAGATTCCGGGGCCGTCGTCCGGGCCGCCGTACGCGGGGCCCGCCGCACCACCAGCGGCCCGCTGCCCGCGGGACCTCGTCTCCGAGCGGACTGAGAGACCACTCTCACGGTCGAGATCCGCACACGCCCTGCGCGCCTCCTGCGTCGACGACCACATCCCGCCGCCGATCCTGCGCCACGGGGGCGGCGCCCCGTACGCCGGCGCCTGCGGTCCAGCTCGGGCCGGGCCTGGAGCGGCCCTCGGTGAAGCTCCGCACGGCCGCCGCCGACGCCCCCGGCCGGCCTCGGCGCCCCGTGCGACGTGCTGCCGGGCTGCTTCGGCCGCGACCGCGAGGACGACATGGCGATGCCGGGCCCTGCGGTTAGGGTGAGCCCACTGGCCTAGAATAGGAGTACTGATGCCGCAGATCACCGTCGACTATTCCGCCGACCTCGCGGACGACTTCGACCGGCCCGGCTTCGCGAAGGCGCTGCACGAGGCGACGGTCGAGATCGCGGCCGCCAAGCCCCCGGCGTGCAAGACCCGGTTCCGCCCGACCGAGGACATCGTGGTCGGGCCCGAGGCCGGGGGACACGCCCATGTGCACGTCCACATCGCGCTGCTCGCCGGCCGCACCGACGAGACCAAGGCCCGGCTCACCCAGGCCGCCCTGGAGCTGCTGCGGAGCCACCTCAAGCCCGCCGAGGGGCTGGCGTTGCACGCCTCCGCCGAGGTCCGCGACCTGGACCCGTCGTACGCGAAGTTCGAGAGCTGAGCCGGCTCAGCCCGCCAGGGCGATCAGCCGGCCGGCCAGATGCGCGAACGGGCCGTCGGCCGGCTCGTCCTCGACGATGCCGCGCAGCAGCGCGGCCATCTCCTCGTCGTAGGTGGCACTGACCGCGGCGAGGGCGGCGAAGTCGTTGACGAGCTGGGACTCCAGCTCCTCGCGCGGGATGCGCCGGCCGTCCAGCCAGATCAGCGCCGTCGACTCGGCGAGCGAGATCCAGGAACGGACGACCAGTTCGAGACGCGCGGGCGGATCGGTCACGCCCAGGTGCGAAAGGATCTGGACATACGCGGCCTGCCGTACGGAGTCGACGAGCGCGTTGGTCGTCGAGGAGCCGACCGCCGGGCCGCCGCGCATCAGGGCGGAGAAACCTGGACCGTGCTCGTCCACGAAGTCGAAGTAGCGGCGCATCACACGCAGCAGCCGCGCCCCCAGCGGACCCTCGTGCGGCTCCACGAAACGGGCCGCCAGATCGTCCGAGGCCCGCTGCAACGCGGCCTCGTACAGGCTGAGTTTGCCGGGAAAGTAGTGGTAGACCAACGGGCGTGAAATGCCCGCGGCCGACGCTATCTCGTCGATGGAGACCTCGTCGGGCGAGCGGCGGCTGAACAGTTCGAGGGCGACGCCGATCAACTGCTGCCGCCGCTCCTCGACTCCCATTCTGCGGCGAACCCCGATAGTCATACGAACACCTTACCGATCGATTCCGGCCTCGAACGGGCCGGACCGATCACGGGCTCGACCGGACTCACCGGAACGGGCCCGGAAACCCGCCCCCGTCAGCGCAGCCCGCGGAGCGAACGCCCGTCCTTCAGGGTCCCCTTGAGCTGAGCCTGCGCCCCCTGCTCGGCCGGCACGGTCAGCAGACTGCTCCGCGACCTTCCGTCCACTCCGCCCGTCGCCCGGATCGACGCGGTCTCCCGGCTTCCGGCGGCCAGCAGGTACCAGTCGCCGGCCTTCGACTTCCACAGCACCCCGGCCAGCACATGCGGGTCACGCACCCCGCACGACGGGACGTTCTCGGCCTTGGCCGCCACCGCCCCGTACGTCCCGCCCGGTGTGTGGAACTGCGCCAGCACCCGCGCCCCACCGCCCCGCCAGGTCTCGGCCCGCGTGCACACCCACGCCCCCGAGCCGCTCGCGTCGGGCAGCGGCTGTTCGTTGAACGCCCAGGCGTTGACGCTCCGCACCCCCGCCGAGCGCACCGTGCCCAGCGAGCAGGCGAACGGCTGCCAGGTGCGCAGCGCGGCGGCGCCGGACACCTCGCCGGGGGAGCCCGGCCGTCCGGCGGTGAGCCGGGCCGGGACCAGTTCGCCGAGGTCGGTCAGCAGCCGCGTCCTGCCGCCGTCGGTCACGTGCAGCACGTTCCACGAGGTGCAGGGGCCGGACCGCAGGGCCGGGCTGGCCAGCGGTGCGGTGACACCGTCGGTGAGCGTGAGGTCCATCGTGCCGGAGCCCGGCTTCATCAGGTCACGCTCGCCCGCCTTCTTCACCCAGGGGGCCACGAGATAGCGGACGTTGCCGTCGGACCGGCCCAGGACCACCGCGCCCGCCTCGGCCCGGCCGGCCCCGTCGACCCGGGCGAAGTCGAGGGCGGCGCCCTGTGTGCCGTCCTTCGGCTCGGCGTACCGGGCGATGCGCAGACCGTCGTAGAGGATCACCACGCGTGCCGCGTCGACCGTCCCCGCGTACAGCAGCTGGGGCGGTCCGGCCGGGCCCCCGGAGAGGGTGCCGGGGGTCGCCGACACCTGGACCGTCTCGCCGGGGCGGGCCCACACGGCCAGGGCCCGGCGCAGCAGGGCCTGGTCGCTGGTGCGGTCGCCGCGGGCCGGCCACACGGAGAAGTCGGTGCGCGCCGAGCTGCGCCACGCGGTGGGCGGGACCCGGGTCAGCTTCGCCGGGTCCAGCGCGGCCTGCGCGGCGGGGTTGCGCGCGTACGGGGGTGCTGCGGCACCCTCGGGGCCCCAGCCCTCACCGGGCAGGCCGAGCAGCGCCCCGCACACCAGCAGGGCGGCACCGGCGGCCAGGGCGGCCCGCAGGTGCTGGCGGCGGCGCATCAGGTCGGTGGGGCGGGCCTGGAGCGAGCAGGGGTCGAACTCGGGGGAGTCGAGCAGCCCGTACTGGGCGGGGATCCCGTCGGCCTCCAGGACGGCGCCCTCCGGGTCGGCGACGCCCGCTGCCGCGAGGACCTTGCAGACCCCGTCGGCCGTGAGCCGCTCCAGGCCGCGCAGCGCGTAGGCGGCCCGGGCCGGTCCCGACAGGCTGGACAGCCGCTGGTCCAGGGCGAGTTCGTCGGCGCCGCCGGAGCGCGGGAACAGCTTCAGGCCCCACACGTGCGGCAGCAGCGGCGGCAACTGGGACCTCTTGGGCCACGCCCTCGCCTTCAGCGGCAGCCCCGCCTCCAGTGCCGTGCGCAGCACCTGGAGGCGGACCAAGGCGTAGCCCGGGTCGCCGTCCCGGCCGGTGGACTGGGCCGGGATCACCGGGGCCGGGGTGCGGTTGCGGGGGAGGGCCCGCTGGGTGAGGGCGTGTGCGGTCAGGACGCGGCGGCTGCGCCCCAGTCCGGGCGGCAGCACCAGGTAGGCCAGCCGGACGAGCCGCGGGTAGTGCTCGACGAGCGCGGCCTCGGCCTGCTCGACGTCGACGACCGGGCCGGCGGGGGAGGGGGGTGCGGGGCGCTGGGCGACATCCTGTGACTGCACGTTCAGCAGAACGAGCGAATCCTTGGATGGTCACCTGGCTGCGGAGCGTCACGCCCCCGGGTGCTCCCCGGGCTCCACGAGGAGCCGGGCGTAGTTCGCCATGGACCGCTGGTAGCGCGGCAGATGCGGGGCCAGGGCGCCCAGGGCCAGCGCCAGTGCCTCCCGGTCGCGGCCGAGACTCGACAGACACAGGGCGAGGCAGGCCCGTACGGGGTCGTCCAGCTCGTCGGACGGGGCGACCAGCTCGGGTGTCAGCAGCGCGACGCCCTCCTCGGCCCGGCCGATGTTCCGCAGCGAGCTGGCCAGCTGGATCGCCGTACGGCGGGCCTTGTAGGGGCTGACGTCGGCGAGGCCGTTGCTCAGCGCCTCCCGGTAGAGGGGGACCGCCTTTTCGGAGTGGCCCGTGGAGTCCCAGGCGCAGGCCTGCTCGAACGGGCCGAGCGGACTGCCCTCGGGCAGCTCGGCGACGAGGGCGTCGACATCGGCGCGGAAGCGGGCCTCGTCCTCCTCCGTCTCGGCGTAGTCGTCGAAACGGTCCCACAGGGCGGCCACACGGTCTTCCCAGTCCTGATCCACCGGACCACCCTCGCACAGGAGTGCACACCGGGGTAGCGCGATTTGAGCAGGGCGGGCGCCGCAGCCGTATCGAAGGCGAGAGCCCCCTGCCGGGGCTCCGTGCGGCATGCGTCCGGATCGTGCCGTGGCAGGGACCGTGCCGAAAAGGACCGGAGGAACAGATGAGGGTGACCCGACCGATGCTCGCGCTGAGCGGCGCGGTGGCGATACTGGCGCTGGCCGGCTGCGGCGGATCCGGCGACAAGGACGAGGCGGCGGCCGTTCCGGAGGCGGTGACCGGCAGCCTGGAGCACATCGCGGCCGAGGCCGACTGCAAGCCGAACATGCAGACCGACGCCGACACCATCCGCCAGGCCCTCTGCAAGAAGGGCAAGGAGAAGTACGTCCTCGCGACCTTCTCCACGGACCGGGGCCAGCGTGAGTGGATCAACACGGCCAAGGACTACGGCGGTTTCTACCTGGTCGGCCGCAAGTGGGTGGCCGTCGGACACGAGGATGTGCTGCAGACGCTGCGCGGCACGCTGGGCGGCACCGTGGAGGTGGGGCTCAACCACGCGAGTCACGCCCCCGGCGGAGGTGAGGACGACAAGCCGGCGCACTCCGGTCACCACGACAACTGACCGCGCCGCTTCGCCGGACGCATGAGAAAGCCGGCGGTGGGATCTCCCACCGCCGGCTTTCTCTAGCGGGCCGTTACTGGCAGTCCTGGCCGCTGTTGATGCACTGGACCACCTTGTTCATCAGGTTCTCGTCCATGACGTTGATGAAGTCGTTGTGGTCGGTGATCGGCTTGTGCAGCTGCTCCGGGAAGCCGTCCACGGCGTACGGGCTCTTGATCTGGCCGTTCTCGATGGTCGGCGCGGGAACGTCGTACACCAGGCGGACCTGGAGCTGCGGGATCGCCTTGAAGCCGTTGGCGCAGCTGCCGTCCTGCTGGACGAAGGCCACGTGGTCACGGTGGTTGGCGCTGTCGATGTTCTGTCCGTCCCAGCAGCTCTGGAAGTTGGACGTCCGCACCACCTGGCTGCCCTCGGGGCAGATCACGTACTTGTCCGTCACCTGCCGGTCCTCGAAGCCGGTGCAGCTGAACGAGGTGTTGGCGTTGGCGAGGCCGTTGGTGAAGGCCTTGGCGTCACCGGTGATGATGCGCAGGAACTTCGGCATCGCGACGACGTCGCTCGCCTTGTTGCCGACGAACTTCATGTCCGCCTGGCTGGCCTTGAGGATCTTGCCGACGTTGCCCTCGGCGCCACCACCCAGGTCACCCGCGTCGAACTCCTGAGTGCCGTCCTGGAGGCGCAGCACGGGCCAGTAGTAGGTGGACTTGTCAGCCTGGTTCTGGCACGAGGTGGCGGCGTTGGCCAGGTCCTCGTCGCTGGAGAAGGCGTCGTTGTCCTGGTTGCCGACGTAGTCGTGCGTGTGGTGCGCGCCGTTGTCGACACCCGGGGCGACGATCAGGTTGTCGCTGTTGAACAGGTTGTTCTCGTTGACACCGCACTTGGCGGTGAACGAGCCGGTGGACCCGGAGTCACCGTTCGCGGCGAGACCGTTCGGCAGGTTACGGGAGTTGGGCTGGACATCGTTGATGTTGACGAAGTCGTCAGCCACCGGGCCCGCGGCCCCGTTGCCGTTGTCGCCGACCTGGCCCTGACCGTTGTCCTGGCCGCCGTTGTCCTGGCCCTGGTCCTGCCCGCCGTCGTTGTTCTGGCCGTCGTTGTTCTGGCCGTCGTTGTTCTGACCGCCCCCGCCCTGGCCGTCGTTGGTGTTGGCGTCGGCTGCCATGCCCTGGCACTCGGCGAGCTGCTCGAGATTGCCCGGGGCCTGTCCGCCCACCCGCCGGATGTTGATGCCGATCCGGTCGATGACCGCGACCCGCTTCGACTTCAGCGGGCCGAGGATGGCGTTGTTGACGAAGCCCGCGTCACCGGCCTGGGCCTGACGCGTGGAGGCGAGCCGGGAGTACGCCTCGGTGATCTGCTTGTCCAGGTTGGCCAGCTCCTTGTCCACCCCCTGGCGAGCACCGTCCGGCACATCGGTCAGCTTCTGTCCTACGTCCGGACACTGGATCGTGGCGATCTGTGCGCCCGCGGACTTCGTCTGGTTCGCCGAGTTCTCCTCGTGCGCCGAGGCATAGAAGTTCGCCCAGATCAGCCCGCCCCCACCGAGCGCTAGGGCCGCCGATGCGGCTACGGCCTTGGTGGCCAGCGGCGTACGGCGTTTTCTTGTGTTGCGTCCCATGGAACTCCTCTGACTTCCTTTTTCGGGGGCATCGAGGCGCCCGACAGGAGTGAAGCGGCTCCCTTCCATACGCAGGGCGTCCCAAGGGTGTTCAGAGGTCCCGGAAATTGATGCGAGATTCGTGAGGACTCTGTGTTCTCAACAACCCCTGGAGCACGGGGAGTTGTTGATCACCCACAGTGGGTGAGGGAGAGAGTCCGGTTTCACCGGCCGTGGTCGAGATAAGCGAGAACCGCCAGCACACGACGGTTGTCGTCGTCCGAGACCTCAAGACCCAGTTTGGCGAAGATGTTCGCGGTGTGCTTGGCGATCGCCCGTTCCGTCACGACGAGTTTCCCGGCGATCGCCGCGTTGGACCGGCCCTGCGCCATCAGCTCCAGCACCTCCCGCTCCCGGGGCGTCAACCGCGCCAGCGGCCGGTCGTCGCCCGAACGGCGGGCCAGCAGCTGCTGGATGACCTGCGGGTCCATCGCCGTACCGCCGTCGGCGACCCGCCGTACGGCGTCCACGAACTGCTCGGCGTCGAACACCCGGTCCTTCAGCAGATAGCCGACCCCTCCGGTGCCGTCGGCGAGCAGTTCACGCGCGTACAGCTGCTCCACGTGCTGGGAGAGCACCAGCACCGGCAGCCCGGGCCGCTTCCCGCGGGCGTCGAGCGCGCACTGCAGGCCCTCGTCGGTGTGCGTGGGTGGCAGGCGTACGTCGACCACGGCGACGTCCGGGTCCAGCTCGGCCAGCGCGGCGGCCAGTTCGGGCCCGGTCTCGACGGCCGCCGCGATCTCGAAGCCGTGCGCCTGCAGCAGCCGGACGAGTCCGTCGCGCAGCAGGAAGAGGTCTTCGGCCAGGACTACGCGCAAGGGATCTCCATGGTGACCATGGTGGGGCCGCCCGCGGGGCTGCTGACGGCCAGGACGCCGTCGAATGTACCCAGTCGCCGCTCGACCCCGGCCAGCCCCGAACCGGCCCCGATCACCGCTCCGCCCTTGCCGTTGTCCGTGACGGTCGCCCGCAGCATGCCGTCCGCCCGGTGCAGGTCGACCCAGATCCGGTCGGCGCCCGAGTGCTTCACGGCGTTGGTGAGCACCTCGCTCACGGCGAAGTACGCGGCCGACTCCACGGGCGCCTGAGCCCGCCCGGGCAGATCCACGCCCACCTCGGTGGGCACCGGCAGCCGCAGCGCCAGCGCCCGTACCGCGTCGCCCAGGCCGCGCTCGGCGAGGACCGGCGGGTGGATGCCGCGCACCAGCTCGCGCAGCTCGGACAGTGCCTCGACCGAGGACCTGCGGGCCTGTGCGATCAGCTCCCTGGCCTGGGCCGGGTCCTTGTCGAGGAGCGCCTCGATGGTGCCCAGGTCCATGCCGACGGCGACCAGCCGGGCCTGGGCCCCGTCGTGCAGGTCCCGCTCGATGCGCCGCAGTTCGGCGGCCGAGGTGTCCACGGCGTCGCGCCGCGTCTCGGTCAGCACCCGCACCCGCTCGGCCAGTTCGCCCTGGTTGCTGCCGAGCACCGCCCGGGTGAGCCGGAAGTGGACGTCCAGCAGGCGCGGGGTGAGGAAGTGCGCGAGGAACAGCAGCACCAGAGCCAGGGCCGCCGCGCCGAAGGCGGACGCCTGACCCGTCACCGGCACGAACCCGTACCAGTACCCGTCGGGGAAGACCCGCCACAGCCCGATGGCGAGCGCGAACCCCTCCAGCGGATAGATCAGCAGCACGGCCGGCAGCAGCGCGGTGACGAACCCGGCGGTCATGTCGACCGGCAGCCACCGCAGGTCCCGCCAGGTCGCCGGGTCGCGCAGCATCCCGAAGGTGCGCGCCCAGGGGTTGGCGTCCTCCGGCAGCGGCCGGTACGCCGGAGCAATCCGCACCCCGCCCCACTCCGCCGCGAGCACCCGCCGTGAGTTGGCGAACGCTCGCACCCCCGTCAGCACGTACGGCGTCGTGACGATCCCGACCCCGATCGGGATGAGCGCGATCGAGAGCAGGGACAGGCAGAAGCACAGCACCGCCCCCGGCAGGGAGACGAGGGCCAGCGCGAGCCCCCGCAAAGCGGCGAGTCCGATGCCCCGCCCCGCCGTCCGCCCGTTGCCGTTCTTCGTGTCCATGGTCATGGCGTCAGTCTCGTCGAGCACGTCTGCCGGGTCACGGGGCCGGGACACCCGGTCGGGGGTGGTGCTACGTACACCTCTCGGGGGAAAGCGGGCGGTGGTTCAGCCACCGGCGCCGGACGCGATCACCTTCGCCTCCACCTCCGGGTCGAGACCCTTGCCCGTCCGGTCCGGGCGCTGGGGCGCCACGCCCCCGATGTCCTGGAGCCACCGCCAGGTGTCCGCCACGGTCTCCTCGACGGGCCGGCAGACCAGCCCGGCCCCGACCGTCCGGGAGACGTCCGCGCTGTGCAGGGCATCGTGCAGGTCGCTGCCCGGCGGCACCCACACCGGCAGCTCGGTCCATGGCTCGATGCCCGCCTCCAGGATCACCCCGGGCTCGGTCCAGCGGAGCTCGGCGCCACCGCCGGTGACCCGGACACAGGTGTCCAGCAACTCGCCCATGGTGGTGTGCCCCTGTGGACTGGCCAGGTTGTACGGCCCGCTCAGCTCCCGCTCGGCCGCGAGCAGGATCCACCCGGCCAGGTCGCGGACGTCCACGTACTGGAGGGGCAGTTCACGCGGGCCCGGCGCCAGCACCGGACCGCCGCGCGCCGTCCGGCCCAGCCACCAGGGCAGCCGGCCGACGTTCTCGTACGGGCCGAGGATCAGCCCGGACCGTACGAGCACCGACCGGTCCGCGCCGAAGGCGTCCAGCACGGCCAGCTCACCGCCTCGCTTGTCCTGCGGGTACGCGGTCTGCTCCGCGTCGGCCGACGCCCCCTCCACCAGGGGCGCGTCCTCGTCGTAGCCGGCGGGCGGGGCCCACGCGTACACCGAGCAGCTCGACACGTACACGTACCGTCCGGCGCGGCCCCGCAGCAGCCGCGCCGTGTCCCGCACCGCACTCGGCGCCGCCGACCAGGTGTCGACGACGACATCCCACTCGCCCGGGTCGTCGGCGAGGGCGGCCAGTCCGCCGGGCGCGGTGCGGTCACCGAGCAGTGACCGCACGCCCGGCGGCGCGTCGTGCCGCCCCCGGTGGAAGACGGTCACGTCCCGGCCCCGCCCCAGCGCCGCCTCCACGACGGCCCGCCCCACGAACTCCGTCCCACCCAGCATCAGAATCCTCATGCCGGTGACTCTGCCCGGTGGGGCGAGGGGAGGGGACGGGGATCTGCTGTCAGCAGACAGGTCGCGACGGGACGGGGGCGGGACGGGACTTGGGCGCGCCTCGGTACGCCGTCGGCGGCCCGTACGTGTAGCCCACGCGGCGCACGGTGCGGATCGTGTCGCGGTGCTCCACGCCCAGCTTGCGGCGCAGGCGGGCGATGTGGACGTCGACCGTACTGCCGTCGCCCACGTGCCCGTAACCCCACACCGTGCCGACCAGCTGGTCGCGGGTGTGCACCCGGCCCGGGTGCGCCACGAGGTGCGCCAGCAGCTCGAACTCCAGGTACGTGAGGTCGAGCGGCTGCCCGGCCACCCGGGCGGTGCGCCGCACGGTGTCGACGCGGATCAGCGGCTCGCCGCCCGGCTCGGCACCGGATTCCGGGCCGGCGTTCCGCGGCAGGTCGGGCACCGCCACCGGGAACGGCGGCTGCCGGCCGGCCGGGACGAGCACCAGGTAGCCGATCATCGGCGGCTGCCCCGGCAGCGCGGGCAGGGTGTGGTGCGCCGCCGGCAGCCAGGTGGCACCCCGCAGCAGGTCCGCGACGGTCACCCCTTCCTCCCGGTCGACGGCACGCAGCCGATGCCGGGGGCCGTGCGGCCTGCCGGGAGCCGTCTCTCACTGCTCGGACACCTGCCGGCACCTACCGCGAGGCGTCGGTCTCCATGCCCCATCACGGCGCACCCCACCGACAACGCGAGGGGGCGCCCACCGCGAACGGTGAGCGCCCCCTCGGGAGCCGTGCAGCGTGCCGGTCAGACCTGGCCGGCCTTCTCCAGCGCCGAGCAGCAGGTGTCGACGAGCAGACGCGTCACCACGTACGGGTCGACGTTGGCGTTCGGACGGCGGTCCTCGATGTAGCCCTTGCCGTCCTTCTCGACCTGCCACGGGATACGGACCGAGGCGCCGCGGTTGGAGACGCCGTAGGAGTACTCGTTCCACGGGGCGGTCTCGTGCAGACCGGTCAGGCGGTCGTCGATGCCGGCGCCGTAGTTCTTGACGTGGTCGAGCGGCTTGGAGCCCTCGCCGAGGGACTCGGCCGCGGTGATGATCGCGTCGTAACCCTCGCGCATCGCCTTGGTCGAGAAGTTGGTGTGCGCGCCGGCGCCGTTCCAGTCACCCTTGACCGGCTTGGGGTCGAGGGTGGCGGCGACGTCGAAGTCCTCGGCGGTGCGGTAGAGCAGCCAGCGGGCCACCCACAGGTGGTCGGAGACCTCCAGCGGGGAGACCGGGCCGACCTGGAACTCCCACTGGCCGGGCATGACCTCGGCGTTGATGCCGGAGATGGCCAGACCGGCCTTCAGGCAGTTGTCGAGGTGGGCCTCGACGACGTCACGGCCGAAGATCTCGTCCGCGCCGACACCGCAGTAGTAGCCGCCCTGGGGGGCCGGGAAGCCGCCCTTGGGGAAGCCGAGCGGGTAGCCGTCCTTGAAGAACGTGTACTCCTGCTCGATGCCGAAGATCGGCTCCTGCGCCGCGAACTTCTCCGCGACCTCGGCCAGCGCCGCACGGGTGTTGCTGGCGTGCGGGGTGAGGTCGATGTTCAGGACCTCGCACAGCACCAGGACGTCGTCGCCGCCGCGGATCGGGTCCGGGCAGGTGAAGACCGGCTTGAGCACACAGTCCGAGGCGTGGCCCTCGGCCTGGTTGGTGGAGGACCCGTCGAAGCCCCAGATCGGCAGCGCGTCGAGACCGGCGGGGGCACCCGCGATGATCTTGGTCTTGGAGCGCAGTTTGGCCGTCGGCTCGGTGCCGTCGATCCAGATGTACTCAGCCTTGAAGGTCACGGGCCACATCCTTCGGGGGTGTGTCTGGGCGCGTATCGCGGGTGCTGCGGCGCCGCGGCACCGAGGCGCCGCGTCTGCTGCCGCCCGGCAGCCTCGCAACAGGCGATTTCCCGGCCATTGCTCGAATGTGAACCCCGTGTTACCTGGTGATGCTGTGCCGCACCTCACGCCGAGAGGGCGTGCTGCCGGAGGCGGCGCCGGTCACCGGCTCCCCTC
>NZ_JBHVCP010000060.1:0-42812 GCF_042803315.1 Streptomyces sp. NPDC057424 | reverse complement strand
TCCGCTTCCCCGCCATCGGCGAGCTGCCGTACCTGCTGACCCTCGGGGGCCACGGCTTCTACTGGTTCAGGCTCACTCGAGTCGCATCCCGCATCGGCCGGCGACTGTGAGCCTGCGCCGACGAAAGGAGGCGTGACCATGCCGAAGACCGCATCCCTCCGCCCGGACCTCCCGCGCCTTGCCGAGCCCATGGAGTCGCTCGGCGGGCTGCTGCGCGACTGGCTGCCCCGGCAGCGCTGGTTCGCCGGCAAGGACCGGCCCGTCACGGAACTCGGTCTGCTGTCGATGACCGAGCTCTTCCCGGGCTGTCTGCATCTGCTGGTCCACGCCGGTCACGCCGGCCACACGGGCGTGCCCTCGCCCGGCGGGGCTCCCCCGGCCGGCGACTGCTACCAGCTGCTGCTCGGCGTCCGGGAGCAGCCGTCGCCGCGGCTGGGGCGGGCGCTGATCGGGCGGGTGCAGGACGGGCCGCTGGCCGGACTGACGGTCTACGACGCGCTGCACGACCCCCGCTCGGCCCAGCTGCTGCTGGACCGGCTGCGGCACCCGGGCACCGCGGGCCCCCTGCGCTTCGACTGCGCCCCGGACCAGCGGGTGCCCGCCGGGCTGGTGCCGCGGCTGCTGGACGCCGAACAGTCCAACTCCTCGCTGGTGTACGGCGACGAGTACATCCTGAAGGTCTTCCGGCGCATCCAGCCGGGCGTCAACCCGGACCTGGAGGTGCCGGGCGCGCTGGCCCGTCAGGGCTGCCACCGCGTGCCCGCCCCCGTGGCCTGGTTCCAGACGAACCACCCGTTCAAGGCCACCCTCGGCGTGCTCCAGCCGTATCTGCGGGACGCCTCCGACGGCTGGACGCTCGGGCTGCACGCGCTGGCCGCCGGGGACGACTTCACGGTCCAGGCCCGGGCGCTGGGCGCGGCCACGGCGGAGGTGCACCTCGCGCTGGCGTCGGCGTTCCCCGTCGGCGGACCCGGGGAGAACGGGCAGACGGCGGCCGCGATGGTCGAGCGGCTGGACGCGGCCGCGCACTGCGTGCCCGCGCTGCAGCCCTTCGTGCCGGGTCTGCGGACCGCGTTCGCCGCCCTCACCGGCTGTGACCCCGGACCTCCCGCGCAGCGCATCCACGGCGATCTGCACCTCGGTCAGGTGCTGCGGGCCGGGCGCGAGTGGTTCGTCATCGACTTCGAGGGCGAGCCGTCCCGGCCGCTCTCGGAACGACGCAGCGCCCACTCCCCCGTGCGGGACATCGCCGGGATGCTGCGTTCCTTCGACTACGCCGCCCGGCAGCGCCGCCCCTGGCGCCCGCAGTGGGCCCGCCGCTGCCGCGAGGCCTACTGCGCGGGCTATGCCGCCCGCGCCGGCTGGGACCCGCGCAAGAAGCACGGACTGCTCCGGGCCTATGAGACGGACCGGGCCGTGTACGAGGTGCTGTACGAGGCACGGCACCGCCCCGACTGGCTGCCTGTACCGATGGCGGCGATCGAGCGCCTCGCTGTGAGAGGAGACTGAGCCGTGGCCCTGCGAGACACCTCAATCCCGGAGCCGTCAGGCCCGGTCCCGAGCACGACCGCGCCCGCACTGAGTCCGGAGGACCGCGGACGTCTGCTGGCGGGTGCCCACCACGATCCGCACGCGCTGCTGGGCGCCCACCCGGTGCCCGGCGGGGTCGCGTTCCGGGCACTGCGCCCCTTCGCCCGCGCGGTGAGCGTGGTGATCGGCGGCAGGCGCACGGCCCTCGTCTCGGAGGGTGACGGCCTCTTCTCGGGCGTGCTGCCGCTGGACGCGGTCCCCGAGTACACCCTGCACGTGGCGTACGAGGAGGGCGATCAGGAGACGCACGACCCGTACCGTTTCCTGCCCGCGCTCGGCGAGCTCGACCTGCACCTGATCCGCGAGGGACGGCACGAGGAGCTGTGGCAGGCGCTCGGTGCGCAGCCCATGACCCACGAGGGCGTCACCGGCACCCGGTTCACCGTGTGGGCGCCGAACGCGCAGGGCGTGCGGGTCGCCACGGACTTCACCCACTGGGACGGGACGCAGTTCCCGATGCGTTCCCTGGGCGCGTCCGGCGTGTGGGAGCTGTTCCTGCCTGGCGTCGGCGAGGGCACCGCGTACAAGTTCGAGATCCACTCCCGGTACGGCCGGCGCTTCCTCAAGGCCGACCCGATGGCCCGTCGCTGCGAGGAGCCGCCCAACACGGCGTCGATCGTGACGGCCTCGCACTACGAGTGGGGCGACACCGAGTGGATGGCGCATCGCGCCGACACGCCGGTGCACGAGGCGCCCATGTCGGTGTACGAGGTGCACCTTGCCTCCTGGCGGCCGGGGCTGACCTACCGGCAGCTCGCCGAGGAACTCCCGACGTACGTCAAGGACATGGGCTTCACGCACGTCGAGCTGATGCCGGTCGCCGAGCACCCCTTCCACGGGTCCTGGGGTTACCAGGTCACGGGGTTCTACGCTCCGACGGCCCGGCTCGGGACTCCGGACGACTTCCGGTTCTTCGTCGACGCCTGCCACCGGGCCGGCATCGGCGTGATCATGGACTGGGTGCCGGCGCACTTCCCGAAGGACGACTGGGCGCTGGCCCGGTTCGACGGGGAACCGCTGTACGAGCCCGGGGACGACCGGCGCGCGGAGCACCCGGACTGGGGCACGTACGAGTTCGACTTCGGCCGCACCGAAGTGCGCAACTTCCTGGTCGCGAACGCCGTGTACTGGTGCGAGGAGTTCCACATCGACGGGCTGCGCGTGGACGCCGTCGCCTCGATGCTCTACCTCGACTACTCGCGCGAGGACGGCCAGTGGGAGCCCAACGCCTACGGCGGCCGGGAGGACCTGGCGGCCATGGGATTCCTGCAGGAGATGAACGCGACCGTGTACCGGCGCGCTCCCGGCGTGGTGACGATCGCGGAGGAGTCCACCGCGTGGGGCGGGGTGACCCGGCCGACCGACACCGGTGGGCTCGGCTTCGGGCTGAAGTGGAACATGGGCTGGATGCACGATTCGCTGGAGTACATCGCGCACGAGCCGGTGCACCGCAAGTACCACCACCACGAGATGACGTTCTCGATGGTGTACGCCTACAGCGAGAACTACGTCCTGCCGATCTCCCACGACGAGGTCGTGCACGGCAAGCAGGCGCTGGTGTCGAAGACGCCCGGCGACTGGTGGCAGCGGCGCGCCACCCACCGGGCCTACCTCGGCTTCATGTGGAGCCACCCCGGCAAGCAGTTGCTCTTCATGGGGCAGGAGTTCGCGCAGGGAGCCGAGTGGTCGGTGGAACACGGCCCGGAGTGGTGGCTGCTCGACGACGGCTACCACTCGGCGGGCGACCACCGGGGCGTGCGCGACCTGGTCCGCGACCTGAACACGGCATACCGGGCGACTCCGGCGCTGTGGCAGTGCGACACCCGCCCGGAGGGCTTCCGGTGGGTGGCGGTGGACTCGGCCGACGACAACGTCTTCGCGTTCCTCCGCTACGACGGCGAGGGCAATCCGCTGCTGGCGGTGTCGAATTTCTCCCCCGTCGTCCGGCAGGACTACGGCCTGTGGGTGCCGGGTGAGGTCGTCGCCTGGGAGGAACGTCTCAACACCGACGACACGCGCTACGGCGGCGGCGGCGTCACCAACCCGGAGCCGGTCAAGCCGGAGGACGGCCGGGTCCGGATCACGCTGCCCCCGCTCGCCACGGTGTGGCTGACGCCGTTCGCCGCGTGAAGTCCTGCCGGCCCGCCAGGTGTCCTACCGCCTGAGCGGGGCACTGGGGGTCGTACCACCGGGAGCACCCGGTGGTACGACGCGGCAGGGCACAGAAGGGCAGGCATCAGGTGCGCACCGTGGGAGTGGAGGAGGAACTCCTCCTGGTCGATCCGGAGACCGGGGAACCGCGGGCGCTGGCCGCAGCGGTACTCGCCCGGGCGGAGAAGGACGACGCCGATCAGGACGTGTTCGAGAAGGAACTCCACGAGCAGATGCTGGAGTTCGCCACCCATCCGCAGTCGTCCATGGAGAGCCTGCGCGCGGAGATCGTCCGCTGCCGCAAGGAGGCCGCCCGGCACGCGGAGGAGATCGGCTGCACCGTGGCGGCGCTGGCCACCTCGCCGCTGCCGGTCAGCCCGGCCGTCGGAGTCAACCGGCGCTACCAGTGGATGGAGGAGCAGTACGGCATCGCCACCCAGGAGCAGCTCGTGATGGGCTGCCATGTGCACGTGTCCGTCGAGACCGACGAGGAGGGGGTCGCGGTCGTCGACCGGCTGCGGCCGTGGCTGCCGGTGCTGAGGGCGATCAGCGCGAACTCGCCGTTCTGGCAGGGCAAGGACACGGGGTACAACAGCTACCGCAGCAGGGTGTGGGGGCGCTGGCCGTCGGCCGGTCCTGTGGAGATCTTCGGCTCGGCCGAGCGGTACCACCGTCTGATCTCGGACATGGTGGCGACCGGCGTCATCCTCGACGACGGGATGATCTACTTCGACGCGCGGCTGTCCCAGCAGTACCCGACGGTGGAGATCCGGGTCTCGGACGTCTGCTTGCACTCCGGCACGGCCGCGCTGATCGCCACCCTCGTCCGCGGGCTGGTCGAGACGGCCGCGCGGGAGTGGCGGGCCGGCCGGGAGCCGCTCGGCCACGGTGTCAGTCTGCTGCGGCTGGCCGACTGGCAGGCCGCCCGCTCCGGCCTTTCGGGCGAGTTGCTGCACCCCGAGACCATGCGGCGCATGCCCGCCAAGGCCGTTGTCCGTGCCCTGCTGGACCATGTCGAGGAGGCCCTCGCGGGCACCGGTGACCTGGAGCGGGCCCGGGCCGCCTGCGACGAGCTGCTGCGGGAGGGCAACGGCGCCCAGGTGCAGCGTGCCCTGATGGAGCGCACGGGAAGTCTGCGGGACGTCGTCACCGAGTGCGTCCGCCACACGCAGGCGTGAGGCGTCCCGTCCGTTCCGGGCCGGGGCTCAGAGGATCAGGACGAGGGCGTAGGCCAGGAAGAACGCCGCGATCAGCACCGCGAGGACGATGATCACGGTCAGTGGCGCCTTGGCCCAGCCCTTGGGCGGGTTGTGCGTCTCCCGGGGCAGCGTCTCCGGCATGCTGCTCTCCGCGGGTGGGGTCTCGCCCGGCGGTACACCGCCGCCGGGTTCCAGACCGGGGGTGCGTTCGGGTTCGGGATCGGGGCTGATGTGAGTCATGCCGTCCGGGTCCCCCGGTCACCCCGAGATCATCAGGGGATTCCACTTCCGTATTTTCCGACCCCGAAGGGTCCCGACTCGACTACATTCGAGCACCGCCGATGACGGTACCCGTCGGCAACGTCACACCCCGTACACGTCAGGAGCAGTGCATGCGCGACCTCGCCCTCGCTCCCCCGGCCGTTGCGCCCCTGACCGGCGGGCTCGCCGACAGCGTCTTCGAGACGGCGGACCGGGAACCGACCCGCCCGATGCTCGCCCGCCGCGCCGACCCGGCCTCCGCGGCCTGGGAGGAGGTGACGGCGATCGAGCTGCGCGACGAGGTGGTGGACGTGGCCAAGGGACTGATCGCCTCGGGGATCGCGCCGGGCCACCGCGTGGCGATCATGGCGCGCACCCGGTTCGAGTGGACGGTCCTGTGCTACGCCTTGTGGGCCGTGGGCGCCGAGGTCGTCCCGGTCTACCCGACGTCGTCACGCGACCAGGTGGAGTGGATCCTGCGGGACGCCGGGTGCGTGGCCGTGGTGGTCGAGGACGAACAGGGCATCATGACCGTCGGCTCGGTGTGCGCGTCGCTGCCCCTGCTGCGCCACGTCTGGCAGCTGGACGCGGGCGCGCTCGCCGACCTGACGGTACGCGGCGAGTTCATCCCGCTCGCCACGGTCGACTCGATGCGCCGCATCGTGCTGCCGGACTCGACGGCCGTCATCGCCTACACCTCCGGCACCTCCGGCCGTGCCATGGGCTGTGCGCTCAGCCACCGCAACCTGGCCGGCCCCTGCGACACGCTGCTGGCGGGCTGGGGACACACGGCGGCGCCGCGCGGGGAGCAGGGCTCCGTGCTCGCGTTCCTGCCCTTTTCCCATGTGTACGGGCTGATGATCCAGGGGCTGTGCGTGCGCGGCGGGCTGCTGATGGGGCACCAGGCCGATCTGAGCGGGGAGGCGCTGTCGTCGGCGCTGCGCTCGTTCCGGCCCACGTACCTCTACGCGGTCCCGTCGGTCCTCGAGAAGATCTACAAGAACTTCCTCCGCACGGCTCAGCAGAGGGGGCACGGCGGACTGTTCGAGCGGGCCGCGGAGACCGCCCGGGACTTCGCCGCGGCCCTGGAGCGTCAGCGGCTGGGCCGCGGCCGCGGGCCCGGCTTCGACCTGCGGCTCCAGCACGCGCTGTACGAGCGCACGGTGTACCGCAGGCTGCGGGCGGCGCTGGGCGGACGGGTGCAGCGGGCGACGTCGGGCGGTTCCCCTCTCAGCCGCGATCTGTCCCTCTTCTACGAGGGCATCGGCATCTACGTGCACGACGGCTACGGCCTGACGGAGACCGCCGGCGGGGTGACGATGCAGCCGCTCGGCCGGGAGAAGTCCGGGACGGTCGGACAGGCCCTGCCGGGCATGGAGATCCAGGTGGCCGAGGACGGGGAGATCCTGGTGCGCGGCCCGTCGGTGTTCCAGGGGTATGTGGGCGACCCGGCCGCCACCCGGGCCGCGCTGCGCCGGGGGTGGCTCGCCACCGGGGACCTGGGACAGCTGGACTCGGAGGGCTATCTGACGATCACCGGCCGCAAGAAGGACATCATCATCACCAGCAGCGGCAAGAGCGTCGCCCCGCTGGCCCTGGAGCAGCGGCTGCGGATGCACCCGCTCATCCACCAGGCGGTGGTCGTGGGGGACAACCGGCCCTGTGTCGGCGCGCTGATCACGCTGGATCCGGAGTTCCTGGCGCACTGGCGGGCCGGGCTGGCGATGCAGGGCGAGATGCGGGAGGCGCGGGAGGAGAACGCGCTGCGGGAGGAGGTCGCGCGGGCCGTGGCCGCGGCCAACAGCGTCGTGTCGCCATCGGAGTCGATCCGGGTGTTCCGGGTCCTGCCGGAGGCGTTCGACGTGGCCAACGGGCTGCTGACGCCGTCGATGAAGCTGCGCCGGGACGAGATCGTGCGGCACTACGCTTCCGAGATCGACGCGATGTACCGGTCCCGCAGGCGTCCCGGGCGGCCGAGCAGCCCGGATGAACCGCCGAATTGGGACGATTCGGACAACGTGTTCCGCTGAGCGTGCGGCCGGACGCGTAGGCCTGTCCCGGTCGGGAACACGCAACAGTGGCGACGCAAGAGAAAGGACGACAGCCCTGACGACAGCCCTTGCTGACGCCCGGGCCGGAAAGGCGATATGTCAACCGAGCCGCGTGGGGACGACGCCCTGACCTCCGAGGAGATCCCGAGCCGCACGAACAGCTTCGTGGGCGAGCCGCATGACGTGACCGGTGCGCGGCTGGCCGCGGAGGAGTTCCTGCGTGATCTGGCACGCTCCTCCCCGCCCTCTGCCCCCGAGTACTGGGACGACATCCTGCTGGTGGTGACGGAACTGGCCGCCAACGCGGTCCAGTACGCCCCCGGCCCGTTCGCGTTGCGGATGCGCCGGACGTTCGACGGGGTGCACGTGGTGCTGCACGACACCAGCACGACGGAGCCCGCCCCACGCCCCTTCGATCCACGCAGCGGCGGCGGGGGCATCGGGTGGCACCTGATCCACACGCTGTGCGACCAGGTCAGCGTGGTGGCCGACCACCGGGGCAAGGACGTGCACGTGTTCCTGCCCTGGTGAGCCGGGAGCGTCACGGGCGCGAAGCGCCCGTGACCGGCTCAGGCCGAGGCCGTCTCGCGGGGTGGCAGCCGGCCGTAGTAGTCACCCACGGCCCGCAGGTACTCCCGGTCCCGGGTCTCGCTGTCGGTCTGGAAGCGGGGCGCCGCCTTGGCGTCCCCCCTGCTGCAGGCCAGTGTGACCTTCCTCCCCTGTATGTCGATGCCGGTGACGACTCCGGCCGGTACCAGGACGCTGCGGCCGAACACCCAGACGCCGGTGTCGACGACCAGGTGCCGCATGTCGTGCGGGGCGGCCTCCCGGTCCACGTGCCCGATCGTGCCGTCGGTCGCAGCGACGGCGAAACCGGTCAGGTCCTGCCCCTCACTGTGACCGCTGTCCGGCGCGTACGACCAGATCCTGTCGATGGCCACGCTGCTCCATCCTCCCTGGCGATGCGCGGATCGCCCTTCCTCCGGCGAGCGCCTCGCGCCCGCCCCGTTCCACACCAGCAATTACCCTCCTGCCGCAAGCGCATTCGGCGCACACACCTGCTCCCGCACGCGACTTCCGGCGGCCGCTCCCGACGATGTCCGGCCGAGGGGGCATGGAGGGCGGTTTCCGGGGTAATCGCGGGGGCGCGGTGACATCCGAAGCCCGTCAGTGAAGGGAGGCGCATGAGAAACGGCATTCGAGTCCGGAGAACGACGACCGGGATCCCCTCGCACCGCGGTCATCCCCAGAGGTGACCAGCCCAGGCCGTAGCACTTGTTGGAGGTATCCGTGCCCCTCGCCCAGAACCCGCTGTCCGTGGAAGTCGAACTGCCCCGGGAGGACGTGGCCCTGATCACGGTCGACGGCTACCTGGACGTCGACACCGCGACCGAGTTCCAGGCCCATCTGGCCAACCAACTCCACCACGGCCGACGGCACTTCCTGCTCGACCTCTCGTCCGTGCCCTTCATGGACTCGTCCGGGATGAACATCATCCTGCGGGTGTACCAGGAGACCCGTAAGACCGAGGGCAGCGTGCACGTCATCAGCCCGGCGCCGGCCGTGCGGCGCATCCTCGATCTGACCGGCGTCAGCATCACGGTGCCGATATCGGAGAGCGTCGACGAGGCCCTGACCCGTGCCGACGAAGGGCCGCACCATCCCGAGGAGGCCGGGGAACAGAGCCTCTGACGGTCCGGGTGCCCCCTCGGGCACGGCACCGGTGACCATGGGCGCCCGGTGCCCTCGCTCCGCCCCGCCCGAACGACGGCTCACCCGTCACACGCCGACGGCGCCAACCGCCGTTTCCCTGAACCGGATCGCTTGCACCGGAGCAGGTGTCGTACGAGGTCGGCGCATGGTTAGAGTTGTCGCCCGGCAAGTGTCACATCGCCGTCTCGTTGCCAGAAGCGGGCTCGGTCGACGCAACGCGGATGAGGAGAGAACCCAGGTGCCGGAGCACGAAGCGGACGGACAGCTCGCCACGCCCACCCATGAGGTCAGGGACTTCCTGTACCGCCGGCGTGAGCAGATCGCCCAGCGGTGGGCGGACGAGCCCTTGTTCCGCACCGTGTTCACCGTCTCGCGCGACGAGGCGGTGGAGGCGGGCAAGGTCGTCGTGGACGCGCTGGCCCAGGTGGCCGACTCGGAGCAGGTGGAGGACCCGGACTCCGCGGGATTCAGCGGCGTGCGCGAGCAGCTGGCCCGGATGGGAGTGGCCCGCTCCCGCGCCGGGCTGTCCAACACCCAGGTCTCCAGCGAGCTGGCCGCCCTCCGGCCGCCCGTGGAGAACCTGCTGGCGGCCGATCTGGAGCAGGCCCCACCCGAGCACCTGCGGGCCTGTTCGACCGCGCTGACGGTGCTGATGGGCACCCTGCGGCTGGTGGCCATGCAGACGGCGCTGAGCGAGTGGCAGGCGCTCAGCGACCGGCAGCGGCTCCAGCTGATGGAGGTGGCCACGCCCGTCATCCGGCTGTGGGACGGCGTCGTGGCCGTGCCGCTCATCGGGACGCTCGACAGCGCCCGCAGCCAGATCGTCATGGAGACGCTGCTGAACGCCGTCGTCGAGCAGCACGCGCGGTTCGCGATCCTCGACATCACCGGGGTGCCGACGGTGGACTCGCTGGTGGCGCAGCACCTGATGAAGACGGTCGCCGCGGCGCGGCTCATGGGCGCGCAGTGCATCGTCTCGGGCATCCGCCCCGCCATCGCGCAGACCATCGTGCATCTCGGCCTGGACCTGGACGTGATCACCCGAGCGAGTCTCGCCGACGCACTCGGGTACGCGCTGCACGAGCTCGGCGCGGACATCGTGAACCCGGGTGCGGGTCAGCGGTGAACGACGCGTACCCCCGTCCCGTGACCGGCCACGTGCCGGTCCTCAGGCTCGGCAACGTCCTGCTGGTCACACTCCAGGGTGACCTGCACGACAGCACGGCGCAGCAGCTCCAGCAGGATCTCGCCGAGACCATCTCCCGTACCGGGGTGCGCGGGGTCCTCATCGACATCTCCGGCGTGGAGATCGTCGACTCCTTCCTCGGCCGGGTGCTGGCCGAGATCGCCGCGCAGGCCAAGCTGCTGGCAGCACGCACCGTGGTGGCCGGGATGCGTCCGGCGGTCGCCATCACCCTGGTCGAACTGGGTCTGACGCTGCCGGGGCTGAGCACCGCGCTCAGTACCGAGGCGGGCATGGAGCTCCTCGCGCGGCGGGCACCGGTGCCCCGTCCCGGCAGCCCGCGTCAGGAGAGTCCGTGATGCACACCGCCGCGGGCGTGGAGGCCTGCCTGCCCATCCGGTCGGACATGGACCTGGTATGGGTGCGACAGCATGTACGGCAGGCCGCTGCCCGGCTCGGCTTCGGCCTGGTGGACCAGACCAAGCTCCTGACCGCGGCCAGCGAGCTGGCCCGCAACACCCTGGTGCACGGCGGCGGCGGACAGATGGAGGCGACGCAGGTCGGCAGGGCGGGTGCGCAGGGGCTGCGGCTGGCCTTCACCGACGAGGGGCCGGGCATCACCGACCTGGACCAGGCCCTGACCGACGGCTACACCTCCGGCGGCGGTCTCGGGATGGGGCTGAGCGGCGCACGGCGTCTGGTGCACGACTTCGACATCGAGACCACGCCGGGCTCGGGCACCACGGTCCGGGTGACCTGCTGGGTGGGTCGGCCGCCGCGCCCGCGCGAGGAGGTCTGATGCCGCGCGTGTGGGACGTGCCGGTGCGCGACTCGACCCGGGTGCGCGACGCGCGGGTCGCCGCGGAGGGCGCTGCCGCGCAGGCCGGTCTGGACGAGCGGCGTACCGCGGCGGCCGCGCTGGTCGCGACCGAGCTCGCCACGAACCTGCTGAAGCATGCCGAGGGTGGTCAGGTGCTCATCGACGTCGTGGCCCCGCCCGTTCTGCGGGAGGGCCGGGAGGAGCCCCGGGTGGTGCAGATCGCCGCGATCGACCACGGCCCGGGCATCACCGATGTGCCCGCGGCCCTGCGCGACGGCTTCTCCACGTCCCGCTCGCTCGGCGCGGGCCTCGGCACGTGTCTGCGCCTGGCCGACGACTTCGCCCTGCACAGCGTCCCCGGACGCGGCACGGTCGCGGTCGCCCGCGTGAGCGCGACGCCCCGGGGCGGTGAGGCGGCGGTGCGGTCCGACGGCAGGGTTTCCGCCGGCGGACGGTGGCCGGGCGGCGAACCGCCGTTCGGCACGGTGGCATGCGGTGGCCTGACGGGCCACGCGGCGGTGTCCGCAGGTACGCCGGGAGCCGCGGAACAGGCCCGGGGCGCCGCCGGTGGTTCCGCACCCGCGGCCGGCCGTGCGCAGGGGACCGGGCAGGGGCCGTACGGAGCGCCGGGCCACGATCTGCCGGGCTCCGGCACGCCGGGAAGCCGGCCCGGCCCCCGGGCGACACCGGTCCACGGCCTCGCGGACGCCGGCGCATCCCGGACCGGCCCGGCCTCCCTGACGACACCGGCCCAGGGCCCGGCAGACGCCGTCACGCCCGGTACCCAGACCGGTCCTCGGACGGCGCCGGCCCACCGCCCGGCCGGCACCGGGGCGTGCGGCCGCCACACCGGTCACCAGGCTCCGCCGGCCCACGGCCCGGCGAACGCCGCGGCCACCGGAAGCGGCGCGGAGACGAAACCGCAGGACCACAGCGCGGCGCCTGCCCGCGGCCTGCCGAACCCCGGGGCCGTCACACACGACCGTTCCTCGCCGGTCCCCGGCGTGCGGGCCGGCGGGGTGAACATCCCCTACGGCGGAGCCGAGTACTCGGGAGACGCCTGGGCCTGGGTCCGGGCGGGAGACCGGGTGACGTTGATGCTGGCGGACGGGCTGGGGCACGGGCCGGAAGCCGCGCGGGCCTCGTCCGCCGCGGTCGCGGCGCTGCACCGCTGGGCCCACCTCTCCCCCGCCGAGTCGCTGGGGCGGCTGCACGATGCGCTGAAGAGCACGCGGGGCGCGGCCGTCGCCCTGGCCCAGGTCGACCTGTCGGCCGGGCGGCTGCGGTTCGCCGGCATCGGGAACGTGGGGGCGCGGCTGCGCACCTCCGGCACCTGGAACCCCCTGCTGTCACGGCCCGGCATCGTGGGGCTCCACCGGCCGGCCACTCTCCGTGAGGAGGAGGCCGACTGGACGGACGACCCGCTGCTGATCCTGCACACCGACGGCCTGCCCAGCCGCTGGGCCCCACCGTCCGGCCCCGGGCTGCCCGCGGCCGACCCGGCCGTGACGGCCGCCGTGACGATACGTGACGCCAGCAGTCCCGCCCGGCCGGTGCGGGACGACACCGCCGTGGCCGTGCTGACCTCGACCCCGCCGGAACGCCCATGATGCGCACTTGGCAGATCACCACCGTCACCGACGCGGCCCGCGCCCGCATCTCCCTGGCGCGCCTGGCCGCCGCGTACGGCATGCCCACCGTCGAACGGACCCGGCTCGCCGCCGCCCTCAGCGCCCATCTGCGGCAGTGCCTCACCAAGGGCGGCACCTGGCGGCTCACCATGGACCTGGCGGGCTCCCCCGCCGAGGAGGGGCTGCTGCACGTCGTGGTGACCCCGTCGCCGGAGGCGTGCGCCGCCGGGAAGCCGCTCTGGGAGGTCACGGTCCCCTGCCCCGAGACGGCCGAGGCCGCCGAGGACGGCACCGTGGCCGACGACCCCGCCGCCCTGTCGGAGGCCCTGCTCGGCGCCGACGAGGACACGGCCGTGGTGCTGGACAAGCTCACCGAGCAGGAGAACCTGGTCTCCTTCCACCGCGAGGAGCTCCACCAGACCAACCAGGGCGTCCTGGCCCTGCACGCCGAGCTGGACGCGGCCGGGCGGGCCCAGCGCGAGGCCTTCGCCGCCGAGCGCAGCGCCCGCAACGAGGCGGAGAGCGCCCGGCGCAGGCTGACGTTCCTCGCGGACGCGAGTGCCGTGCTGACGGCGTCGCTCAACCACGAGGAGATCGTGCGCCGGCTGCCGGACCTGCTGGTGCCGGAGTACGCGAGCAGCGTCGACGTGTGGCTGTTCGACCACGAGGAGGACAGACACCGGTCTGCGCCGCATCCGGCCGCCGCCGTGGTCGCGGCCCGGACCGGGCGGCCCCAGTACGCCGCCGACCACCCCGGCAACCTGCCCGGCGTCGAGGACCAGCCGCCGTCGGCGCTGGATCCCGGCCGGCCACTGCTGTGTGTGCCGCTGCCGACGCGACGGGCGCCGCTGGGGGTCCTCACTCTGTCGCCGCCCGGTGCCCGCTGGGACCCGGACGACGCGGTGATGCTGATCGAGCTCACCCGGCGGGCCAGCATCGCGATCGACAACGCCCGGCGCTTCGAGCACAACCGCGACATCGCCGAGACACTGCAGCGCGCCCTGCTGACGGATCTGCCCGCCACGCCGGGCCTCAGCCTGGCCGCGCGGTATCTTCCGGCCACCCACGGGCTGAACATCGGCGGCGACTGGTACGACGCCTTCCCCCAGCGGGACGGCGGTCTCATCACCGTCATCGGCGACGTGACCGGACACGGTCTGCACGCGGCGGTCATGATGAGCCAGCTGCGCACCGCACTGCGGGCGTACGCCGTCGACGGCGACAGCCCGGGCCGGCTGCTGACCCGGCTGCACCGGTTCCTGCACCATCTCCAGCCGGACCTGTACGCCACCGCCGTCATCGCCCGGTTCCACCCGGACGAGCCCACGCTGACCTGGGCCGCCGCCGGGCATCCGCCGCCGGTGCTGCGCCTGCCCGACGGCACCGTGCGCACCCTCGACGCCAAACCCGGCGCGATGCTCGGCATCCCGCTCACCCAGGAGATCGCCGACCACACGGAGCAGCTGGCGCCCGGCTCGACCCTCGCGCTGTACACGGACGGGCTGGTGGAGCGGCGTGCGCAGGGCATAGACCCCGGCATCGATCGGCTGGCCACGGCACTCGGCGGCTTTCGCTCCGCGGATTTGGACGCGGACCTGGAGGGCTCGGCGGACCGGCTCCTGCATCCGCTGCTGAGCGATTCCGAGCGGGACGACGACGTGTGTCTGCTGCTGTGTCATTTCCAAGGCCGCGCCGGATCCTGACGGCGGGTCCGGCAGGCCGGGTGTGCACGCGTTCTTCACTCCCGCCTGGTGCTTTTCGGCCACGGTGCGGGCATGGTGGTGATCGACGCGTTCGTCTGCCTGCCGTGTTGGACTGGCGTACCGGAGGGACACACGGTGGGATCGAAAGGGTGCGAACCACCGATCCAAGGGCAGTCGGAAGGCGTTCGAGGCAGACCGCCTGGAGCCGCAGAAAGGGATGAACACCGTGACACGACCCAGGATCCTGGTGGTTGGCGCAGGCTTCGCCGGCGTGGAGTGCGTCCGCCGTCTGGAACGGAAACTCTCCCCGGACGAGGCCGACGTCACGCTGGTGACGCCGTTCGCCTACCAGCTCTACCTGCCGCTGCTCCCCCAGGTCGCCTCCGGCGTGCTGACGCCGCAGTCGATCGCCGTCTCCCTGCGCCGCAGCAAGAAGTACCGCACGCGGATCATTCCGGGCGGCGCCATCGGAGTGGACCTGAAGTCCAAGGTCTGCGTCATCCGCACCATCACCGACGAGATCGTCAACGAGCCGTACGACTACATCGTGCTGGCGCCCGGCAGCATCACCCGGACCTTCGACATCCCGGGGCTCACGGACCACGCGTTCGGGATGAAGACGCTCGCCGAGGCGGCGTACATCCGTGACCACGTGATCTCGCAGCTGGACCTGGCCGACGCGAGCCAGGACCCCGTCGAGCGGGCCTCGCGGCTGCAGTTCGTGGTGGTCGGCGGCGGTTACGCGGGGACCGAGACCGCGGCGTGCCTGCAGCGGCTGACCCACGCGGCGGTCAAGCGCTACCCGCGGCTGGACCCGGGTCTGATCAAGTGGCATCTGATCGACATCGCGCCGAAACTCATGCCGGAGCTGGGCGACAAGCTCGGCAGCAGCGCGCAGGAGATCCTGCGCCGGCGGGGCATCGACATCTCCCTGGGCACCTCCATCGCCAAGGCGGGCCCCGAGGAGGTCACCTTCACCGACGGGCGGGTGGTTCCGACCCGCACGCTCATCTGGACCGCCGGGGTCGTCGCCAGTCCGCTCATCGCCACGCTCGGCGCGGAGACGGTCAAGGGGCGGCTCGCGGTCGCCCCCGAGATGAACCTGCCGGGCGACGACGGGGTGTTCGCGCTCGGCGACTCGGCCGCCGTGCCCGATCTGGCCAAGGGGGACGGGGCCATGTGCCCGCCCACCGCGCAGCACGCCCTGCGGCAGGGCAGGCACGTCGCCGACAACGTCATCGCGTCACTGCGGGGCCAGACGCTGAAGCCGTACGTCCACAAGGACCTCGGGCTCGTCGTCGACCTCGGCGGCACCGACGCGGTCTCCAAGCCACTGGGCATCGAACTGCGCGGGCTGCCCGCCCAGGCCGTGGCCCGCGGCTACCACTGGTCGGCACTGCGCACCAATGTGGCCAAAACGCGGGTGATGACGAACTGGCTGCTCAACGCGGTGGCCGGTGACGACTTCGTGCGGACCGGGTTCCAGGCCCGCAAGGCCGCTCGGCTGAAGGACTTCGAGTACACCGACGCCTATCTGACGCCGGAGCAGGTGCGGGCGCAGGTCGAGGGGTCCGGCCTGCCGGACTAGTGCCGCACAGTCCCGTCGTCCGCCGGAGGGCGGGGCCCCGCGGCATCTGGTGCGTGCGAGCGTGCGTGCCCGGCGTCGCGGGGCAGGCGGGACCGTGCGGACACCGCTCAGGACCGGGCCGGAGGGGAGTGCCCGCTCGTGGCATGTCATGCTGAGATACGGATCTTGGTGTGAGTCGGGAGAGAGTGCGGCGGCGTGAGGGCAGCGGGACGCGCGGTGCGGGCACGGCTGCGGGACCGGATCGCGGCGTCCGACCCCGGACTGCTGCGTCTGACGGCCGGGTTGCGGACGGTCGGCGCGATCGCCCTGACCCTGGCCGTGCTCTCCCTGCTGGGCGCCGATGTGCACCTCCTGGTGGCGGGGGCCATGGCGGCGATGGTCGCCACCTTCGCCATCCGGGAGAAGCAGCCGGCCGCGCAGGCCGTGACCCTGGCGCTGGGGCTGCCGGTGGCCCTGGCCTCGCTGTCCCTGGGCGCGGTGCTCAACGCGCGTCTCGTCGTCGGTGACGCCTTCTTCGTCGTCCTGATCTTCTGCGCGGTCTACGGCCGCCGGTTCGGCGACCGGGGCACCGCGCTCGGACTGATCGGCTTCCAGGTCTACTTCCTGTCCCTGTTCGTCGGTGCCACCGTCGCCACGCTGCCCGCGCTGTGCGGTGCCATGGCCGTGGCGTTCTGCTCCAGCGCCCTGATGCGCTTCGCGATCGTGCCGGCGACGCCCACGGGTGTCCTGCTGCGGATGCGGCTGGCCTTCCGCGCGCGGCTGGCCCAGCTGGTGTCCGCGCAGCTCGGACTCCTCGACGCCCCCGCCGACGAGATGGACAAGGCGCTGGAGGCCGTACGCGAGGGCACCGCGCGACTCCACGAGACGGCGATGATGATCCAGGACCGGCTGGAGGAGGGCACCCCGGACGAGTCGGCGGCACGGCTGGTGCAGCGCAGGATCGCGGACGCCGAGGTCGCCGCCGAGCGGCTCGGCCTGCTGCTGCTGTCCGCCCGCAGCGCCGAACGGGCCGACACGCTCACCCTGCACCTGCCCGGCGCACCCGCCCCGTCGGTGGCCGGGCCGGCCGTGCCGGACGAGACGGGTGCCACGCTCCACCGCGATCTGCAGGCGCTGCACGCCCTGGTGCTGCGGGCGGGCAGCGGCGAGACGGGCACCGGGCTGGCCCATGTGCGCAACCGTCTCCTCGGCTACCGGGACGAGGAGAACCTGCCGCCGGCGTCGGCCGCCGTCCAGGACGTCTTCCGCGGCATCGGCGAGTCGGCCCGCGCCGTGCTCGGGCTGCGGATCGCGCTGGACGGCCCGCAGGACGAGTCGGACGACACCCCCGCGACGGCCCGCTCCCGCGAGGAACTGGACGCCGAGGACGCCGCGATCGACGGTGGCGGCGAGGAAGCGGCGCAGGAGGAGCAGACAGGGCTGCGCCGACCCACCACGCGTGCGGCCGTGCAGGTCGCCGTCGGGTCCTCACTGGCCATCGTGGGCGGAGAGCTGCTGTCCACGCAGCGCTGGTACTGGGCGGTGCTGACGTGCTGGATCGTTTTCCTCAACACCGCGTCGACGGGCGAGATCCTGGTGAAGGGCTACCGGCGGCTGCTGGGGACGGTGTTCGGCGTGGTGGCCGGCATCGTCCTGGCGGGGCTGGTGGGCCGGCACACCTGGACGGCGTTCGCCCTGGTCCTGGTGCTGATCTTCGCGATGTTCTACACGGCGCCGCTGTCGTACACCCTGATGTCGTTCTTCGTCACCGCGATGCTGGGGCTGCTGTACACGCTGCTGCACACCTACAGTCTCGACGTGCTCGTGCTGCGGATCGAGGAGACGGCGCTCGGCGTGGCCTGCGGGGTGGTCGCGGCGGCGCTGGTCCTGCCGGTGCAGACCGATCGCCGTACGAACGAGCTGCTCGGCACCGTGCTGGAGCGGCTGGCCGAGGTCACCGAGGCCGCGGTCGGCCAGCTCAGCGGCGGGCCGGCGGACGACCTGCTGGACAAGGCGCGCGACCTGGACCAGGCGCTGGCCGATTTTCGGGCCGCGACCCAGCCGCTGATCCACCCGGTCACACCGCTGCGCACCCGGCGCCACACGGCCCGGTACGTGGTGGCCCTGCTGGAGACGTGCGCGTATCACGCGCGGACGCTGGCGGCGACCGCCGAGCTGCTGCCCACGCATCCCTCGATCGCGGCGGACCCGCGGCTGCGAGGGGCCGCCGGGCGCACGGTACGCAACATCGAGACCATCGCGACCCGGGTGGCCGACGAGCACGCGGACGTGCAGGCCGAGACCGGGCCGAGCATCGCCTCCCTGCTGGGGTCCGACGCCGGCACACCGCGTTACGGCCGCATCACCGACCGCGTGCTGCGGCATCTGGAGCGGCTGGACGAGGCCGTGGTGGGCCTGGCCCGGCCGCTGGGCGTGCCGGTTGCGGCACCCAAGGGGTGAGAGGCGCCCCGGGGGCGAGAGGCGCCGCCCGTCAGAAGTCCGTGGGCAGCCCGCTCACCTCTGCGATGCCCCGAAGCTCCTCGGTCTGCTTGTGCCGGTCCCGGATGTAGTCGGCAATCTCCCCGAGGCGGATCGGGTCGGACGCGGTGGTGGCGTCCGTGACGATCCTGACCGGGCCGGTGTCGTCGACGTCGAGTTCGACCACTTCGTTGTCCAGGCGGCCGGTGACGGCGGTGGCGATGACGAGGGCCACCTCGTCACGGACCTCCTGGGGCAGTTCGTCGTCGGGGCCGGAGTCGAGCGCGAAGTCGAGGCTGGACAGGCGTTCCTCGTCGATCGCCTCGAGGACCGGTTCCACCGCGCGCATCAGGAGGCGGTAGTCCTCCGTGTCCATCCGGATGCGCAGGAGGTCCAGGTACACGTCCACGGGCCGGCCGTCGCCATGCGGAATCTCGGAATCGCTCATTGGCTTCGTGTTCCCCACAGGACGCGGCTCAGACGCGTCGCCACCGGGCCATGGCGAAGGAGAACACTCCGAAGAGCACCAGCCCGGCCGCGACGCAGACCAGCAGCCAGGGGCCGAGCGGGGTGCCGGCGAAGGTGCGCAGGGTGTCGTCCAGGCCCTTGGCCTTGTCGGACTCGTAGGCGATGGCGGCGCGGACGGCGAAGACCCCGGCCACCGCGAACACCAGCCCGCGGGCGGCGCCGCCGGCGACGCCGGTGACGTCCACCAGCTGCCGCATCCGGTGGCTCATCTGTCCCAGCCGGAGCTTGTCGTGGTACTTGCGCAGCACCGCGCGCACGCCGATCCAGCCGCCGGCGGCGATGACCGCGAGCCCGGCGGCACCGACCAGCCACTGGCCGGCGGGTATCTCCAAGGCCCTGGCCGTGGCGTCCCGGGACTGCTGGTCGCTGGATCCGCCGCTCTGGTGGCGGCTGGCCGCGAACGTCAGCACCGAGTAGGCGACGAAGACGTAGAAGGCGAAGCGGACCGTCGCCATCAGCCGCTTGCGTGCGCTGCGGCCGTCCTTGCCGACGGAGCCGAAGAGCGCCTCGGACAGCCGCCACAGGGCCATGCCCACGAGCCCGATGCCCAGCGCCCACAGCAGCAGCGCGCCGAACGGCTTCTGCGCCAGTTCCTGCAGGGCTCCCCCGCGGTCGGCCTGCCGGCCGGTGTCGCCGAAGGCGATCTGCAGGGCCAGCGCTCCGACGAGCAGATAGATCACGCCCCGGGCGGCGAACCCCGCCCGTGCCGCCCACTCGGTCACCGAACCCCGGGCCATGCGCCGGGCCCGGAACCGACCGCTCTGTGCCATCGCACTCGTGTTCATGTCGACCTCCCGGCAGTCCGGATGCCCCGGGTCGGCGTTCACACACCCTCCCCAGCCCCCGGACCAGGGGGTTCCGGTTTCTTGCGGGGCGTGGTGTCTCCCCAGCGGCACGCAGGTGTCACGTCCGTGACCGGCTCAGGACCGCCGGAACCTCGATCCTCGACCGGCGCGGCCGAGGGCGTGCAGGTACTCCAGGGCGTCCAGGACCACCGTGCGGTCGTGCCAGGCGAGCCAGCGGCCGGCCTGGCCGCCCACCGCGTCGAGGGCCTTGCTCTGGGCCGTCGTCAGTCCGTTCAGGGGCCGGTCCAAGTGGGCCGAGACCATGCCGACGCACCGCCCCGACTCGGTCGTCAGCGGCACGCTGTGGCAGGCCCTGCTGCCCGCCGCGAGGATGGCCCGCCGGGCCGGTTCGGTGAACACCGGGTCGCTCTCCACGTCGCGCACGGTGACCTGGGCGACGTCCTGGGCGGCCCGGGCGCACGAGGTGCCGTCCTCGCCGACGTGGGCGAAGAAGTCGACGAAGTCGGCCGTGAGGCCGGTGTGCTGTTCGATGCGCAGACCTCCCCGCGCGGGGTCGGTGAGCTGCACGTTGCCCATGTCGGTGCCGACCACTGCCAGGGTGGAGTCCAGCACGGCCCGCAGGACGGCACCACGGCTGCCGGCCCCGGGCCGGTGCGCCCGCATGAAGGTCAGGTCGGGTTCCGGCCCGCGGACGCGCCGCGGGAACCACAGCGTGTCCGGCTCGTCGGGCCGCGGTGCGGTCACCAGGACGCCGGCCAGCGTGCGCAGCTTGACGTTGTACCGCTGGGACGCCCGCTGCATCAACGCGAAGCCGCTCTCCCCGTCCGGGAGCGCGTACCGCTCCTGCACGATGCCCTGCGCCTGCGAGATCAGTGGGTGGACGCGCGCCCGGGCGCGCAGGTCGCGCACCTCGGCTCGCAGGCGCTCCAGCTCGTCGTCGGCCGTTGCCCGCCCGGCTGTGGACATGGGACTCCCAGGGTCTCGGTGACATGACGCGAACGGGCCCGGCCGCGGCTTCCGCCGTCGGCCGGGCCCTCGTTCTGCCTCGCCTTCCCCCTCGTGTCAGTGGCACACGCGCGTCAGGCGGGCTCCGTGGCCGGCATGCGCTGTCCGGCCGCCGGCACAGCAGGCTCGCGGGCCGGTGCGGCCGCGAGCCACCGGTGAGCGGCTTCCAGGGCGCGCTTGACGTCCCGGGTGCCGGTGGACACGCACAGGGTGTACGCCAGGTCGCGGGCCCGTGGATTCAGCTCCGCCGGTCCGCGGGCGGCCTCGGCGGCCGCCAGGGCCTCGTACTCGTCGACGAGTCTGCGCAGCACGGCGGGGTGGGGCCTCAGCATGGGTCGTTCGCTCCTCGCGGGGTCGGAATGGTCAGGCCGTCGTGAAGGGGCCGCCGCTCCCCCGGGTGCCCGTCCGCTGCCCCAGGACCTCGTCGCGCACACGGGCGCAGCTGCGGCTGATGAGGCGCGAGACGTGCATCTGGGAGATGCCGAGGTGGTCGGCGATACGGCTCTGGGTCATGTCCTCGAAGAAGCGCATGTAGAGGATGGCCCGTTCGCGTTCCGGCAGCCGGCGCAGGCCTTCCTTGGCCGACTCGCGGTCCACGACGACGTCGTAGGAGGAGTCGGCGGCGCCGAGGGTGTCCGCGAGGCTGTAGCCGTCGTCGTCGGCCGAGAGCTCGGCGTCCAGCGACAGGGTGCTGAAGCTGTCCAGGGCCTCGAGCCCGGCGTTGACCTCTTCCTCGGTCAGGCCGGTGTGGGTGGCGAGGGCCGCCACGGAGGGCTCGGGGCTACCCGGGTTCTGGGTGAGTTCACGTCGTGCCACCCGCACCTTGTTGCGCAGCTCCTGCACACGGCGGGGGACCCGCAGGGCCCACATGCGGTCCCTGAAGTGCCGCTTGACCTCGCCGGTGATGGTGGGGACGGCGTAACTCTCGAAGGCACCCCGGCTCGGGTCGAACCGGTCGATGGCCTTGACCAGGCCCAGTGCGGCGACCTGCCGGAGGTCCTCGATCGACTCTCCGCGGTCGCGGAAGCGGCCGGCGATGCGGTGGGCCATGGGCAGCCACAGGGTGACCAGTTCGTCGCGGACGGCCTCCCGCTCGGGACCCTCTTCCAGCTCCGCCATCCGGGCGAAGAGGGCGGCGGTGTCGGGGGCGTCGTCGTGACGCCGCCGGGAAGCGGGGGTCGTCGTTTCGGGCGTGCCGGGACGATGGGTGGGCGTTTCGATGAGCATGCGGATTCGCTCCTGAACGGTGGTTTCAGGGACTGACCGCGGGAAGATCGCTGCCCGGAACGCCCGGAGGGCCTCCGGGGCAGTCATACCGCTCCCGCTGGCGCGCCTCCGGTCCGAAGCACGAAACTGCGTCTGCCCTGCCCCTGGTGGAACAAACTCCGCTTTGCTGTGCAATCTGTCGGGCGCAGACTCACGGGTCTTCAGGACAGGGGTACGACGGCGGTGATGCACTTGCCCCCGGCGGGCAGGTCCGACACCCGGATGTCGCGGGCGAGCCGGCAGACGATGGGCCAGCCGTGGCCGCCGTGCCGCATCCGGCCGTGCGGGTCGGTGCGTGGCACGGTCACGGGCAGCGCGTCACTGCCGTCGCTCACCGAGACGCGCACACCCGGGCCGTCGACGTCGACCTGGAAGTCGGTGACGCCGCCGCCGTGCAGGATCGCGTTGGTCGTCAGCTCCGAGACGACGAGCAGCGCGTCGGACAGCGCGTCCGTGTCGCACGGGGTGTGGGTGGCCCGGCAGCGCTCGGCCACGGCCCGCTCCACCGCCCGGCGCGCCTCGGCGGGTTTGCACGGCCGGGCGCGGTGGGCGCCGGGCGGCTCGAATACGGGTTCGATCATGTGCTCGTCGCACATTCTGCAGCTCCCTGGCAGCACAGACGGAAAACCGGGTCCGGACCGCGCTCCGCGGCCGCCCGCACGGGCCTGCCTGGGGCCCGCGGACCCACTGCTCGCTTCGACCTGTCGCGGCGTTCGGGACGAACACCGCACGAGCGCCGCGGTCCTGCTCTTCGGCTCACCTCTCCCCGCACCTGCAAACCTCCGGTCCGGCCGGAAGACGCGAAAACACCTCGAACGGCCGTGGGCCGGGTGCCATTTCCGTGCGCCGGGCGGGTACGCGGTGTGCATGACCGATGTGGTGGATTCGGACGAGTTGCTGCGGCGCATCCAGCGTGCGAGGGAGTGCGCGGTGCAGGAAGAGCGGGCCTGGCGGACCAGGAGCGAGGAGCTGCATGCGACCGACCCGCAAGGGGCTCGGGACGCGACCGTGCGGCGGATGTCCTACGAGGCGGTGCTGCGGGTGCTGGACGAGATCGTGACTCCGGGCAAACACGGCCCGGAGGACTGACCGGGCGGGGGCCGGCGCCCTGGTACGACCGGATCGCCGGGGCACACGCCGGGAACCCGGCGCACAGGACGGCGACATGCACCTGCCCGACCCCGAGGACCCGGGACCGGAGACGGTCCGGGTGCTCATGCGGTGACCCGGACGTGAAACAGGTCACGCAACCCGGCCTCGGGGACGCACACAGCTCCTAGATGGTTTACGGTTCATCCATACGTGGTGCCGGAGTCGACCCCTCGTCCTCCGCGCATCACCGCTTACGGCCCTGGCTGGTCTCCCCCGTCCAGCCAGGGCTTTTTCATGCCCGGACAGCCTGCCCGAAGAAGTCCCGTACGCCGAGGTGCCCAGGGCCCCGCCAGCGGCTGAAATGGGCTTAGGGGCCCTTTCACTATGAGCGCCCGATCAGGTCGCGTGGTCTGGTGCCGTGCATCGCAGGGCGCCGGAGAGCCGTCGATGGGGGTGCCCCCTGCTCGAGCGAAGGCGAGAGCTCGGGCGAGGAGCCACCAGGGCTTCTCGGCAACGCGGCGAGGCGCGGTGCCAGGCCGCGCGACCCGGGCGGGCATAGTGAAAGGACCCCCTAGGGACAGCACCGCAGTCGACCGCCCGGCGAGGAGCTCCGCATGACCAAAGCGATCAAACTCCTGACCGCCCTGCCTCCGCCCCAGCGGCAGCGTCTGATGACGCTCGCCCGGGAGGTGTCCTTTCCCGAGGACGCCCGGATCTTCGAGGCGGACGGCACGGCCGACCGCTTCTGGATCATCCGCTCCGGCGCCGTCTCCCTGGACCAGCAGGTGAGCTCCCTGCAGCGGGTGACCGTGGCCAGCCTCGGCGCGGGCGACCTGCTCGGCTGGTCGTGGCTGTTCCCGCCCTACACCTGGGACTTCGGCGCGGTGGCGTTCAGCCCGGTGCGGGCCTACGAGTTCGACGCGGCGGCCGTGCTGGGGTTGTGCGAGGAGGACCCGGAGCTCGGGCTGATGCTCGTGCGGAACGTCGCCGAGGTGCTCGCGCACCGGCTGGAGATGACCCGGGGCAAGCTGATGGAGCAGTACACGCTGCACCGGCGCGGAGCCCTGTGAGACGTCAGACCCGGTAGCGCCGCAGCACCGGCGCGGCGGCGGCCAGTACCAGCATCACCGCGACGACCAGGAGTCCGCCGCCCGCGACGGCGGCGCGGGGGCCGAAGGCGGCAGGCGCGGGTGCCCATGGCCCAGCGCCGCCGGCCGCGCCGCCGTGGCTCCTTCGACTCGGGCTCCCGCCGTTCGGTCGCGCTCTCGCTCGCGTCCACGCGCCGCTTCCTCGGTGCTCGCCACATCTCTCGGGTGAGGATCACTGTCGCACCAGCCGAAGCGCGCCCCGCAGGCGAGGTGTCAGCTGCCGAGGACGAGTACGGCGCCGAGCACGATCATGGTGACGGCGACCAGGCCGTCCAGGACGCGCCAGGCGGCGGGCTCGGTGAGGAAGCGGCCGAGCATACGGGCTCCGAACCCGAGGGCGGTGAACCAGCACAGGCTGGCCAGCACCGCGCCGAGACCGAACGTCCAGCGCAGCGAACCGTGGCCGGCGGCGACAGAGCCCAGCAGGAACACGGTGTCGAGGTAGACGTGGGGGTTGAGCCAGGTCATCGCCAGGCAGGTGAGCACCGCCCGGCGCACCGATCCGGCCGCCTCGCCCTCCGTCCGCAGCGCGCCGCCGTCCGGCCGGAACACCCGGCGGGCGGCCAGGGCGCCGTAGCCCAGCAGGAACGCGCCGCCGACCCAGCCGACCACCGTCAGGGCGCCCGGCCACCTCACCACCACCGCGCCGACCCCGCCGACCCCGAGCGCGATGAGCGCGGCGTCGGACAGGGCGCAGATCCCGACGACGGCGAGAACGGCCTGGCGGCGGATCCCCTGGCGCAGGACGAAGGCGTTCTGGGCGCCGATGGCGACGATGAGGGACAGTCCGGTGCCGAAACCGGCGGCGCCGGCGGTGAAGGTGCTGGTCATGGCGTCGACGCTACGGACACGCCCAGTCAGGGGCCAGCTAAGGATTCTTACGTATCATTAGCACGCGTGATGATGACCGATCTCCCGCTGGACCAGGTGCGGACCCTGCTCGCCGTCGTGGACGAGGGGACGTTCGACGCGGCGGCGGCCGCACTGCATGTGACGCCGTCGGCGATCAGCCAGCGGGTGAAGGCGCTGGAGCAGCGCACCGGGCGGGTCCTGCTGCTGCGGACCAAGCCGGTGCGGCCGACCGAGTCGGGCGAGGTGCTGGTGCGCCTGGCCCGCCAGGTGGCGCGGCTGGAGCACGACGCGTACGCGGAGCTGGGGCTGAGCGGCGCCGGGGAGCCGACACGGGTGTCGGTGGCGGTGAACGCGGACTCTCTGGCCACCTGGTTCCTGCCCGTCCTGACGCGCGTGCCGCAGGAGCCGCGGCTCTGCTTCGAGCTGCGCCGCGAGGACGAGGACCACACGGCGGCGCTGCTGCGGGAGGGCGTGGTGATGGCCGCGGTGACCTCGTCCGCGGATCCCGTGCCCGGCTGCACGGCGCGGTCGCTCGGGCGGATGCGCTACCTGCCCGTGGCCGCGCCGGACTTCGCCGCGCGCCACCTCGGCGGGCCCTTGACGCAGGCGCTCACGGAGGTGCCCGTGGTGGTCTTCGACCGGCGCGACGACTTCCAGGACGGCTTCGTCCGCGGGCTCACCCGGGGGCGGAGCGGCGCGGGCACTCTGCGGCACTACGTGCCGACCTCGGAGGGCTTCGTCGAGGCCGTCGCCGCCGGGCTGGGCTGGGGTCTGGTGCCGGAGCCCCAGGCGGATCCGCTGCTGCGCGACGGCCGGCTCGCCTGCATCGCCCCGGGCCGCACGGTCGACGTGCCGCTGTACTGGCAGCAGTGGAAGCTCGACTCGCCGGCCCTGGCGCGGGTGGCGGAGACGGTGACGGAGACCGCGGCGGAAGCCCTGCGCGCCTGACGCTCGGGCCCGCTCAGGCCCCGATGTTTTCCAGCCGGGCCGCCGCACTGTCCAGCAGCATCTCCAGGGCCGCCGGGTAGGCGCTGGTGAGCATGCGGGTGGCGAGCAGGGGCGCCGCCTCGGCGATGCGGGGATGGGTGGTGGCGGGCAGGCGGGCGTACGTAGATCGCCACATGTCCTCGTCGGCGTGCAGCGAGTCGCTGGGCAGGGTCAGCGAGGCGGCGTCCAGCGCGGCGAAGGCCAGGGTCTGGTCGATGAAGGCGTGGTAGATGCGCACGGTGTCGGGCAGCGGGAAACCGGCTGTGCGCAGGACGTCCAGGACGGCCTCGTCGGCGGCCAGTTCGTGGGCCCGGCCCGTGACGCGGTTCGTGGTGAGCAGGGCCGCCTGCGGGTGTGCGAGATACGCGGCGTGGATGCGCAGCCCGAAGGACCGCAGGTCCGCCCGCCACTCCCCTGTGGGCCGCCAGCCCTCCAGGGCCTGGCCGATGAGCGCGTCGCCGATGGCGAGGGTCAGGTCGTCCATGCCGCGGAAGTACCGGTAGAGCGTGCTCGGGTCGGCGTCCAGGGCGAGGCCCAGCCGGCGGGCGGTCAGCCCCGCGCTGCCGTGTTCGCGCAGCATGCGCAGCGCGGTGCCGACGATCAGCTCCTCGGACAGGACGGTGCCGCTCTTGGTGGGCCTGCGCCGACGGCGCTTCCCCTCGGGCACCACGGGCTTGGGCACGGCGGACTCCCTCCTCGGGGCCCGGCCCCGGATCCTTATGCCAACGCCATTGACCTTAAGACACGGGGCGGCGTTGTATCTCCCCAAGAGCGCGTCGCGTTTCTACGCAAAAAGGGAGTTTCTGTCATGCGTGTACTGCTCGTGGGTGCCGGTGGTGTGGGCGGAGCCATCACCCGGATCGCGGCCCGGCGGCCGTTCTTCGAGGCCATGGTGGTGGCCGACTACGCCCCGGACCGCGCCGAGGCGGCGGTCGCGGCGCTGGGCGGTGACGCGCGGTTCACCGCCGAGCAGGTGGACGCCGGCGACGAGGCGGCCGTGGCCCGCCTGCTCGCCTGGCACCGCTGCGACGTCCTCCTCAACGCCACCGATCCCCGCTTCGTGATGCCCCTGTTCCGCGCGGCCCGCGCCGCGGGCGCCACCTATCTCGACATGGCGATGTCGCTGTCCCGCCCGCACACCGAGCGGCCGTACGAGGAGTGCGGGGTCAAGCTCGGCGACGAGCAGTTCGCGCAGGCCGCCGACTGGGAGAAGGAGGGGTTGCTGGCCCTGGTCGGCATGGGCGTGGAGCCGGGTCTGTCGGACGTGTTCGCGCGCTACGCCGCCGACGAACTCTTCGACGAGATCGAGGAGATCGGCATCCGCGACGGCGCGAACCTGACCGTCGACGGCTACGACTTCGCACCCTCGTTCAGCATCTGGACCACCATCGAGGAGTGCCTCAACCCGCCGGTCGTCCACGAGGCCGGCAAGGGCTGGTTCACCACCGAGCCCTTCAGCGAGCCCGAGATCTTCGACTTTCCCGAGGGCATCGGCCCGGTGGAGTGCGTGAACGTGGAGCACGAGGAGGTGCTGCTCGTCCCGCGCTGGATCGACGCCGGCCGGGTGA
The DNA here is from genome assembly GCF_042803315.1 of Streptomyces sp. NPDC057424. Taxonomy (NCBI): domain Bacteria; kingdom Bacillati; phylum Actinomycetota; class Actinomycetes; order Kitasatosporales; family Streptomycetaceae; genus Streptomyces; species Streptomyces sp. NPDC057424. The sequence continues at coordinate 15,213 of NZ_JBHVCP010000060.1, read as the reverse complement.
CCTTCAAGTACGGTCTGGGCCGGGAGTTCGTCGACACGCTGAAGACGCTGCATCTGCTGGGCCTGGACCGCACCGAACCGGTGACCGTGGCCGGGCCGGACGGGCCGGTGAAGGTCTCACCCCGGGACGTGGTCGCCGCCTGCCTGCCCGACCCGGCGACGCTGGGCGAGCGGATGCACGGCAAGACGTGTGCGGGCACCTGGGTGCGGGGCCTGAAGGACGGCGAGCCGCGCGAGGTCTACCTGTACCACGTGGTCGACAACCAGTGGTCCATGGCGGAGTACGGCTCCCAGGCGGTGGTGTGGCAGACCGCGATCAATCCCGTGGTCGCGCTCGAACTCCTCGCCACGGGCGCCTGGTCCGGTGCGGGCGTCCTCGGCCCGGAGGCCTTCCCGGCCCGGCCCTTCCTGGACCTGCTGACGGAGTACGGCTCCCCCTGGGGCATGCGGGAACAGTGAACGACTGTCCGGGAACGCCCTGTTTCACCACGCAGCGACAGGTGACCCGAAGAGGAGTAAGCATCCGAGAGAGCACGTTTCTACTGCGATGCAGGTGACTTCGATGGACAACTGGCGAGACCACGCTGCCTGTCGGCACGAGGACCCCGAGCTCTTCTTCCCGATCGGCACCTCCGGCCCGGCTCTGCTGCAGACGGAGCAGGCCAAGGCGGTGTGCCGACGGCGCTGCCCCGTCCAGGAGCAGTGTCTGCAATGGGCCCTGGACACGGGCCAGTCCATCGGCGTGTGGGGCGGGACGAGCGAGAACGAACGGCGTGCGCTGAAGCGCCGCGCGGCCGCCCGCCGCCGCTCCGGCTAACACCGGCCACCGCACCTGGGGATCTGGGGTGCACTCATGTCATCACCTTTCTTCCCCGGCTCGGCCGGGCGGACGGAACACCCGCCCGGCCGAGCGGAACCGGCCGTTCGGCACCGATCGGTGGCGAACGGTACGCGCCCCCGGCCGGGGCCGGGCTCGCGGCACACCCGTGACCGCCGCGGAGAGGAGCCGACCATGAGCGTGCGCGTGCGCCGTGTCTACGATCCCGCCGAGCCGGAGGACGGAGTGCGGGTCCTGGTCGACCGGTTGTGGCCGCGCGGAATCGCGAAGGACGCGGCCCGGGTGGACGAGTGGCCGAAGGCGATCACCCCGTCGACGGAGCTGCGGCGCTGGTACCACGCGGGCGAGGGCTCCTACGAGGAGTTCGCCGAACGGTACGAGGCGGAGCTCGCCGCCCGTGAGGCGGCCGGGGTCCTCGACGGAGTGCGGGAGCTGGTCCGCAAGGGCGATGTGACTTTGCTGACCGCGTCGAAGACGCCGCAGGAGAGCCACGCCACGGTGCTGGCCCGCCTCCTCGAAGCGTGAGGCGGCGGGCCGTTCTGCCAGGTCAGCCGGTCTGCTTCGCCGCCGCCCGGCCCGCCGCCCGCCCGGAGAAGAGGCATCCGCCGAGGAAGGTGCCCTCCAGCGCGTTGTAGCCGTGCACACCGCCGCCGCCGAATCCGGCGACCTCACCGGCCGCGTAAAGGCCCTCGACCGCCTTGCCGTCGGTCCCCAGGGCGCGGGAGTCGAGGTCGGTCTGGATGCCGCCGAGGGTCTTGCGGGTGAGGATGTGCAGCTTGACGCCGATCAGCGGGCCTGCGGCCGGGTCGAGGATGCGGTGCGGGGTGGAGACCCGTCCGAGGCGGTCGCCGATGTAGCGGCGGGCGTTGCGGATGCCCTGCACCTGGGCGTCCTTGGCGTAGGGGTTGGCGATCTGCAGGTCACGGGCCTCGACCTGGCGCTTGATCCCGGCAGCGTCGAGCAGCGGCTTGTCGGTGAGCTGGTTCATCTTCTCGACGAGCTGCTCGATACCGGGGGCGGTGACGAAGTCGGCGCCCTTGCGCAGGAACGCGTCGACCGGCCCGGGCGCGCCCTTGCCGAGGATGCGTTCCCTGAGGAACCCCGCGCGGTCCTTGGCGGTGATGTCGGGGTTCTGCTCGGAGCCCGACAGCGCGAACTCCTTCTCGATGATCTTCTGGGTGAGGATGAACCAGGAGTGGTCGTAGCCGGCGATGTCCTCGGTGGTGCGCAGGTGCTTCAGGGTGCCGAGGGTGTCGTAGCCGGGCAGGTACGGGCCGGGCAGGCGGCGGCCCAGGGCGTCGAACCACATCGAGGACGGTCCGGGCAGGATGCGGATGCCGTGGCCGGGCCAGATCGGGTCCCAGTTCTGCAGGCCCTCGGTGTAGTGCCACATGCGGTCGCGGTTGACCAGCCGTACGCCCGCCTCGGCACTGATGTCGAGCATGCGCCCGTCGACGTAGGCGGGGACGCCGGTGACCATCTCGCGGGGCGGGGTGCCGAGGCGTTCCGGCCAGTAGCGGCGGACGATGTCGTGGTTCGCGCCGATACCGCCGCTGGTGACGATGACGGCCTGGGCGGTGAGTTCGAACTCGCCGATCGCGTCGCGGCCGGAGGCGACGCCGCGGGGTGCGGGGTCCTCGGCCAGGACCGTGCCGCGTACGCCCCGGGCGGTACCGTCCTCGACGACGAGTGCGTCGACGCGGTGTCGGTGGTGGAAGGTGAGCAGGCCGTCGCGGGCGGCCTGCCTGGCGTAGCGCACGAACGGTTCGACGACGCCGGTGCCGGTGCCCCAGGCGATGTGGAACCGGGGCACCGAGTTGCCGTGCCCGTGCGCGGTGAGGTCGCCGCGCTCGGCCCAGCCGACGGTGGGCAGGAACTTGATGCCGTGTTCGTCCAGCCAGGACCGCTTCTCCCCCGCGGCGAACTCGACGTAGGCGCGGGCCCAGCGCACGGCCCAGGAGTCCTCGTCCTCCAGCCGGTCGAAACCCGCGCTGCCGCGCCAGTCGCTCCAGGCGAGGTCGAAGGAGTCCTTGATACCCAGGCGCCGCTGCTCGGGCGAGTCGACGAGGAACAGCCCACCGAAGGACCAGAAGGCCTGGCCGCCGAGGTTGTTGGCGTTCTCCTGGTCGACGAGGGCGACCCGCCGGCCCCTGCTGGTCAGTTCGTGTGCGGCGACCAGACCGGCGAGGCCGGCTCCGACGACGATGACATCGGCATCCATGGCGACGTTCCCTTCTTCAGTTCTTCGGGTGGGCGAGGGTGCCGCTGCCGTCGGTCAGCAGGGCCGTGAGCAGTTGCTTCAGCCAGGCGCGGGCGTGATCGAGGTCCCGGTCCAGCAGCAGTTGCGTGGTGACGCCGTCGTAGGCGGCGACCACGGCGCGGGCGGCGCCGTCGGTGTCGCCCAGCACGGCGGGCAGCGCGGTGTGCCCGCGGGCCCGGCCGAGCCGCTCGGCGATGGCCCGCCGCAGCCGCGCACGGTGTTCGAGCAGGCTCCGTGCCACCTCCGGGTCTCGGGCGGCGTGGACCAGGAAGTCCGTCTTGACCAGGAGCCAGTCACGGTCGAGGAGCAGCACGTGGGTGACGCGGTCCACGGCGGCGGGCACGTCGAGGCCGGGCCCGTCGAGGGCGAGGGCACCGGACACCTGCTCGGCGATCAGGTCGGCCCGCTCGCGGTAGAGGGCGAAGAACAGCTCGTCGAGGCTGGAGAAGTTGGAGTAGAAGGCACCCCTGCTGTAGCCCGCGGCCTCGCAGACCTCCTCGATCGAGACATGCCCGAAGCCCTTGGCCGCGAACACGGAGAAGGCCGCCTCGAGGAGGTTGGCGCGTGTGCGGACTCGGCGCCTGGTCACGCGCCCCGTGGTTCCCTCGGCAGGCATCTCCGGCCTCCTTTTGATACACGACTGTATTGGATACACCGATGTATCGAAAGACCGATTCTTCATGGAACACATTTTCGATTTGGGGGTACGCTGGCCGCATGCATCTCCAGGGCTCCCTCTTCGACCAGGCCGACGAGCTGCGCCTCGGCTCTCTGGACGGGATCAGCCGTACCCACCTGGGCTTCGGCGCCTGGCTCGACGTCCTGCCCGGGTGGCTCAGCGGCTCGGACGGACTGTTCGAGCTGCTGGCCGCGGAGGTTCCGTGGCGGGCGGAGCGGCGCAAGATGTACGACAACGTGGTCGACGTCCCCCGCCTGCTCGCGTTCTACGGCGTGGACGATCAGCTGCCGCACCCGGTGCTGGCCGAGGCTCGGACCGCGTTGAGCGCCCACTACGGCGAGGAGCTGGGCGAGCCGTTCACCACGGCCGGACTGTGCTACTACCGCGACGGCCGGGACAGTGTGGCCTGGCACGGAGACCGGATCGGGCGCGGCGCGCGCGAGGACACGATGGTCGCGATCCTCTCGGTCGGGGCGCCCCGGGACCTGCTGCTGCGCCCGCTCGGGGGCGGCCGGGACACCGTGCGCCGTCCGCTGGGCCACGGCGACCTCGTCGTGATGGGCGGCTCCTGCCAGCGCACCTGGGAGCACGCGATCCCCAAGAGCACCCGCGCGACGGAGCCGCGCATCAGCATCCAGTTCCGCCCGCACGGTGTGCGCTGACCACGGACCGAACACTCCTCCCGCACGGCTCCATTGAGGCGGACCCGGCGATTCCGCCTGCCCCCTGGTCTGCTTCCCTTCTCCCGACGGGCCGGTACCGGGACCACACGAGGCGGGGCGATCATGCGGGCGGACGTGCGCCAAGTCGCGGAAGGCACCTACCTGGTGCACGGCTCGAACACCAACTGGGTGATCCTCAGCGGGGGAGACGCCGTCACCCTGGTCGACACCGGCTACCCCGGTGGCCGGGAGCAGGTCCTGGCCCCGCTCGCGCAGGTGGGCAGCTCACCGGAGGCGGTAGCGGCCGTGCTGATCACGCACGCGCACAACGACCATCTGGGCAATGCCGAGCACCTGAGCGCCGCGTACGGCACGCCCGTCCACCTGCACGAGGCCGAAGTGCCCCACGCGCGCCGTAAGTTCCTGCACCAGGCGTCCGTCGGGACAGTGCTGAGGAACGGCCGGCGGCCGGGGGTCCTGCCGTGGGCGGTGCACGCCCTGCGCGCGGGCGGCACCCCCCTGTCCCCGTCACCGCTCCACAGGCGTTCCCGGCGGCGGGGGCCACTGGACCCGCCCGCGGACGGCCGGTGCCGGTGCACACACCCGGCCACACCGACGGGCACTGCGCCTACCACCCGCCCGGCACCGGTGTGCTGATCTGTGGGGACGCCCTGGTCAGCGGACACCCCACCTCGCGGGTGGCAGGGCCGCAGCTGCTGCCGGACATGTTCCACCGCGAGCGGCCGCTGGCCCTGGCCTCTCTGGACGTCCTGGCGGAACTGGAGGGCGGGCTGCTGCTCCCCGGCCACGGGCCGGTCCACCGCGGGCCGGTGCGGGACGCCGCTCACCGGGCCCGGGAACGCGCCCTGCAGAGGTTCTCGCACCAGGAGCGCCCGGGTCGCGCGGCCGTGCCTCCCCAGACACCGGAGCACGCGACCTGACCGGGCGCTCTGGAGCAAGGACCCCTTAGAGTGAGGCGACGATCGGCGGCGAGACAAGGACACCCGGCGCATGGCACTGCAGATCAGCGCGACGAACCCCGAGCACCCCGCGCTCTTGCTGGAACTGCCGTGGCACCTGCCCCTGGAGGACTGGCCGGAGGAGTACCTCGTCCCGCTGCCGCGCGGCATCTCCCGGCACGTGGTGCGCTACTCCCGCGCCGGCGACGAGGTGATCGCCGTCAAGGAACTGGCCGAGCGGCCCGCGCTGCGCGAGTACGAGCTGCTGCGCGGCCTCGACCGGATCGGCATCCCCGCAGTGGACCCGCTGGCCGTGGTCACCGGCCGCACCGACGCGAGCGGCGCCCCACTGGAGAGCGTCCTGGTCACCCGGCACCTGGGCGGCTCGATGCCGTACCGCTCGATGTTCGAGACGACCATGCGCCCGGCCACCATGCACCGGCTGATGGACGCGCTCGCCGTGCTCCTGGTGCGACTGCACCTGGCCGGGTTCGCCTGGGGCGACTGCTCGCTGTCCAACACCCTCTTCCGGCGCGACGCCGGCGCCTACGCCGCGTACCTCGTCGACGCCGAGACGGGTGACCTGCATCCGCAGCTCAGCGCCGGGCAGCGGGACTACGACCTCGATCTCGCCCGGGTGAACATCAGCGGTGAGCTGCTCGATCTGGAGGCGTCGGGGGCGCTGCACCCGTCCGTGGACCCGATCGAGTTCGGCATGGAGATCTGCGCCCGCTACCGCGGCCTGTGGGAGGAGCTGACCCGGGCCTCCGTCTACCCGGCCGACAAGTACCACCACATCGAACGCCGGATCCGCCGCCTGAACGACCTCGGCTTCGACGTCGCGGAGATGCAGATCGAGCACGCCTCGAACGGGGACACGGTCAGCTTCGTGCCCAAGGTCGTCGACGCGGGCCACCACCAGCGGCAACTGCTGCGCCTGACCGGGCTGGACACCGAGGAGAACCAGGCCCGGCGGCTGCTGAACGACCTGGAGAGCTGGATGGCGACCCAGGACGACTACGCGCCGGGCGACCCCCTCGGAGCCCGCCCCGAGGTACTGGCCCACCGCTGGGTGCGGGAGGTGTTCCGGCCGACCGTGCGGGCCGTGCCGCTCGAACTGCGCGGTGCGATGGACCCGGCGGAGATCTACCACCAGCTCCTCGAACACCGCTGGTACATGTCCGAGCGGGCCCAGCACGACATCGGCATCGAGACCGCGGTCGAGGACTACATCAAGAACATCCTGCCCAAGGCGAGCAAGACCCTGCAGCCGACGGCGGAGTGAGCGGCCGGGGCCGTCACACGTGCGGCACCACCGCCACCGGGCAGTCCGCGTGGTGCAGCATCCCGTGGGCCACCGAGCCGATGCGAGCCCCTACGGCCGTGCGGTGGGCCCGGCGGCCGACGACCATCAGCTGGGCCGTCCCGGCCACCGACAGCAGCACCTGGCTCGCGCTGCCCATCTCCACGTGCTCCTCGACCGGCACGTCGGGGAAGCGGTCCCGGAAAGGCCGGACCGCGGCGGCCAGGCTCTTCTTCTCGTACGGCTCCAGTCCCCCGGCCTCGTCGAGGAGCTTCAGCGAACCGGGGCTGTAGGCGAAGACGGGCGGCAGGCTCCAGGCCCGCACGACCCGCACGGCCGCCCCGCGCGCGGCGGCGGTCTCGAAGGCGAAGCGCAGCGCGTCGGCGCTGTCCTGCGGGTCGCCCTGCTGACCCACGACGATCTCGCGCCCGGCGGCCTCGGACGAGGGCTGGTCACCGGCCCGGACGAGCACCACGGGCCGGGTGGCCGCGGCGATCACCTGCTGGCCGACCGAGCCGAGCAGGAACCCGACGAGGCGACCGTGCCCGCGCGAGCCGAGCACCAGCAACTCGGCGTCGGCCGCCGCCGCGACCAGGGTGTCGGCCACCGCGCCCTCGATGACGTCGGTGGTCACCGCGAGATCCGGATGCCGTTCGCCGACGGTCCCGACGGCCCCGGTCACCGCACTGTGGACCCACTCTGCCTGGCTGTCCGCGTCCCCCTCGATGCCCGCTCCGAGCGTCTCCTGCGGCTGGAACCGCCAGGCGTGCACCACGCGCAGCGGCCGGTCGCGCCGCACCGCCTCCCGCGCCGCCCAGGCGAGGGCCGCGAGGCTCTCCTGCGATCCGTCGACCCCTGCGGTGATCGGGCGTGTCATCCCGGTGCCTCCCTTGTCACGATCACTACGTGCTGCCGCACAGTCTTCACTACCTCTCCCGCCTCACCGCGCGGTGGTGGCCGACAGCCCTGGGACGGCCGGGCCCGCCGAACCGGTCCGCGTATCGGAGCGCGGCGGGGCGATCGAACATACGATGGGCGGAGATCGGCGCGGTGCCCCGGGACGCCGTGCCGTGAGTCGACCGCCCGGCGTGGGGGACGTATGGCACAGGCCGCCGATTCGGCGCGGACCGTCATCATGACCGTGGACGACGACCCGGGCGTCTCCCGGGCCGTGGCCCGGGGCCTGAGGCGGCGGTTCGGCGGGGCGTACCGGATGGTGCGGGAGGAGTCCGGCGGGCGGGTCCGTACGCTGCCGAGGTTCCCGGCCCACCCCGCGTCGTTCAACCAGGTGTCCGGATCCGCTCGCAGGGGTCGAGAAGGAGTCGGCATGAGGGGCCGGAACGGAATCGACCCGAGTGTGCCGCCGAGCGGCAACGGGTGCGCGGAGTGCGATGCGGCGGGTGGGGGGTGGTTCCACCCGCGGCGGAGGACTGGTACTGGAACTACGGGACGAACGAACTGTACGGGGGCGGGCCGGAGTTGGCGGGGCCGGTGAGTCATCCGGCCGATCAGCCCACGCCCGGACCTGCGGGGCGGGTGCCGGCGGACTGGGCCAAGGTCTTGCGGACCTAGAGGGTCCGGTCCATCGCGGCAGCGGGTGGTATGTGGTTGGCCGCGCTCGCGCGGCGGGGCCGCACGGTGTCACAGTCCCACGCCCCCAGGAGAGTTGGTCGAGTGCCTCAGATTTCATTCGTCACGCCGGTCGTAGGACGGGAAGCCGAACTCGGTCGGCTCTCGGGCGTGCTGGAACACGCACGTGCCGGCGAGGCCCGGGCCGTGCTTCTTGCCGGGGACGCCGGAGTCGGCAAGACGCGGCTGCTGGAGGAGATCTCCGGGCGGGCCGGTGACCACGGGATGACCGTGGTCACCGGGCACTGTGTGGATCTCGGGGACGTCGGACTCCCCTATCTGCCGTTCACCGAGATTCTGGGGGTGTTCACCGCCGACGAGCGGTTCTCGGGTGCCCTGGCCGCTCATCCCGTGGTCGAGAGGCTGCTGGGGGCCGGGACCGGCTCCGTGCGGGACGTGGACGGGCGGTTGCGGCTGTTCGAGGGGATGGCGGGACTGCTCGCCGATGTGGCGGAGGTCGCCCCGCTGTTGCTGGTGCTGGAGGATCTGCACTGGGCCGACCAGTCGTCGCGGGATCTGCTGCGGTTCCTGCTCGGGCGGGGCGTGCTCCGGCACCGGCTGGCGGTGTTCGCCTCGTACCGGGCGGACGATCTGCACCGGCGGCATCCGCTGCGGCCGCTGCTCGCGGAGCTGGTACGGCTGCCGGCCGTCGAGCGGCTGGAGTTGCGGCCGCTGGCCGACCCCGATGTGAACCGGCTGGTGCGTGCCCTGGAGCCCAGGCCGCTGCCGGAGGCCACGGTGCGGCGGATCGTGGAGCGGGCCGAGGGGAACGCCTTCTACGCGGAGGAGTTGCTCGCCGCCACCGACACGGAGTCCGGCGGGGTGCCCAGCGGGCTCGCCGATGTGCTGCTGATCCGCTTCGAGCAGCTCTCCGAGACCACGCAGCAGGTGCTGCGGACCGCCGCCGTCGCCGGGCGCCGAGTGGACCACGACCTGCTGCGGGAGGCGGTCGGGCTGCCGGAGGCGGAGCTGGAGTCGGCGCTGCGGGAGGCGGTGGGACGGCAGTTGCTCGTCGCCGGGGACGACGACACGTACTCCTTCCGGCACGCCCTCGCCCGCGAGGCCGTCTACGCCGATCTGCTGCCCGGGGAGCGGGCGAGGCTGCACGGCGCGTTCGCGCGGCTGCTCGCCGGGCGCGGGAACCTCGCCGAGAGTGCCGCCGAGCGCGCCCACCACTACCGGGAGAGCCACGACCTCGCCGAGGCGCTGGCCGCATCGCTGGAGGCCGCCGATCACGCCCAGCAGGTCGGTGCGCCGGCCGAGGAGCAGCGGCATCTCGAAGCGGCCCTCGATCTGTGGCCGGCCGTGGGGCCCGAGGCCCGTCCGCCGGACGGGGGTGCCGACCGGGTGACGCTGACCCTGCGGGCCTCCGCGGCCGCCGCGCACGCCGGGGAGCTGCACCGTGCGGTCTCCCTCACCCGGTCCGCGCTGGCGGAGCTCGGCCAGGACGCCGACTCCGAACTCGCCGCCCGGGTCCGCTACACGCTGGCCGGGGACCTGCTGCGGGTGGACAGCCTGACGGCGGCGTTCGCCTACAGCAGCGAGGCCCTGGCGATGATCCCCGAGCAGCCCCCGTCGCGGACGTGGGTGTGGGCCGCCGCCACGCACGTCATGGCCGCGCGCTACGTCGGGGAGAACGAGACCGCGCTGCGCGTCGCCCGCCGGGCCCTCACCGTGGCCGAAGAGCTGCGGGTGCCCGACGCCCAGGCGGACCTGCTCATCTCCCTGGCCGGTTTCGACGAGGGCGGGCGGCGCGCACCGCAGGGCCGTGAGCGGCTGATGCGGGCCCGGGACCTCGCCCGGAGTTCGGGCAACGCGGCCGTGGAGCTGCGGGCGCTGTTCAACCTCGCCATGGGCTGCTACGAGAACGGGGACCTGGCGGAGTGTGTGCCCTGGCTGACGGAGGGCCTGGACCGTGCCCGGCGTGCCGGGCTGCTGTCGTCGCCGTACCCGCTGGAGATGCGCTATCTGCGGCTGGTGGTGCTGCAGGTGCTGGGCCGCTGGGAGGAGTGTGTACGCGCGGCGGCGGCCGATGCCGAAGTGCTGCCTCCGGCCGGCGGGTACACGGTCGGACCCAGGCTGTACGTGGCGCTCGCACGGGGTGACGTCGCGGCGGCCGACCGGGCGCGTGCCCTGCTGGAGGGGCCGTTCGACTGGATGGCCGCCCTGGTGGCGGGCATCGTGCTCACCGACGCCGCGGCGTTGCGCCATGATCCGGAGGATGCGGTGCGGTGGACGCGGTCCACGATCAGGGCTCTCACCGACGAGACGGGCGCGCCGCCCGACGCGGCGGTCCGGCTCGCCGCCCTGGCCCTGGCGGCGGTGGCCGACGCGGCCGCCGGGCTGCGGCTGACGGGTGACGAGGCCGGCGCGCGCCGCTGGACGGACACCGCTGCGGAACTGGTGGAGCTGGCGCGGGCCACTGCCGGACGGGGCGAGGACGGCACTCCCCAGGGCCCCGAGGGGCAGGCGTGGCTGGCGCGTGCCGAGGCCGAGTGGGTCCGGGCCCGGTCGGGGCCGAACGTGGCGGCCTGGGCGGAGGCGGTGACCGCGTTCGGCTACGGCGATGTCTACGAGCAGGCGCGGTGCCGGCTGCGGTACGCCGAGGCCCTGGTGGCGGCCGGGCGCCGTGAGGAGGCCGGGACGGAGGCCCGGGCGGTCCGGGAGACCGCGGACCTCCTGGGCACCGCGCCGCTGCGCGAACAGGTGGACGCCCTGATCCGTCGCGGCCGGCTGTCGGACAGGCCCGGCGGCGGCATCGGGGCCGCCGTGCTCACCGCGCGCGAGCAGGACGTGCTGCGGCTGCTCGCCCTCGGCCGCAGCAACCGGCAGATCGGCGAGGAACTGTTCATCAGCGGCAAGACCGCGAGCGTCCATGTCTCCAACATCCTCGCCAAGCTGGCCGCCTCGAGCCGCGGCGAGGCCGTGGCGATCGCCTACCGCGAGGGCCTGATCACCGCGGAGCCGTCGGCGTCCGGCTGACCGGCCGCCTGCCCAAGGGCCCGGTATGTGCGGCTCAAGCCCCTGGTGCTGGTGGCCGCGCACGAGGCGCTGGCCGGTGCCGGTCTGAACGCGCGGAACACGGTCGGCTGTTGGGGCAGGACCCTGAGGCGGTTTCTCCCCTGCTGGTTCCGATGCTGACGCCGAACATGGCCGCATTCGTCCGGAGGCCGGGGAGGCCGAGCTCGGCTACATGTTCCTGCCGGAAGCGTGGGGGTGCGGGTACGCCGCCCAGGCGTGCGCGGCGGCACTCGACTGGTTCGCCGACGCGCTCCCCGGCGAGCCGGCAGCGCTCTGCACCCAGACCGCCAACCCAGAGCGGTGATCAGCTCGCCGAACCTGCGCGGGCTCAGCCCGGTGAACGGGGCTGTCCAGGAGGGCAACGCCGTGATCACACCAGTCACGACAAGATCATTTCACCCGCGAGCCGGATCTTCGCTCGGTGCAGATCGTCGAGTCGAACCTTCAGCGCCTCGGCCTCGACAGGATCGGACCAAAGTTCGTGCGGCGACTTCATGGCGCAACCGGGTTTGACGACGATCCTTCATTCCAGGGCGGCCCAGGATGCGACGGGGGCGGGCGGAACCGCCTGGGGAAATGAGCGGCAGAGTCCCCCTGGTACGCGGTACGGTGCGCCGATGTCAGAGATCAAGAAGTTCCAAGTCACCTTTGACTGCGCAGAACCTGAGCGCCTCGCTCGCTTCTGGTGCGAAGTGCTGGGGTACGTCATTCCGCCGCCGCCTGAGGGGTTCACCACCTGGGACGAGTACAACCGCACCCTGCCTCCTGAGGAGCAGGGGTCATGGTTCGCCTGCAGTGATCCCTCAGGCGTGGGCCCGCGCCTGTACTTCCAGCGTGTCCCGGAAGGCAAGATCGCCAAGAATCGGGTGCATCTCGACGTCCGGGTCGGCACCGGGCTCGTGGGGGACGAGCGCCTAGCCGCGCTCGAAGCCGAGTGTGCGCGACTGGTCACACTCGGTGCAACCCACGTGCAAACGCTGTATGCCGATGAGGAAAACGAGTCGTGCATCCCGATGCTGGACATCGAGGGCAACGAGTTCTGTATCGACTGAACACTCTTCGAGCCGGGGAGGTGGGGAGCCACCTCCCTCGGGGCTCTCGGTCTCGTACGGGGCGGGCGCTACCCCGCGAGGGCGAGGTTGTGCAGCCGGGCGATGCCGAGCATGGCGGTGTGAACGCCGTCGCCGTTCAGACGGCAGTCACGAAGGATCTTCCATGCACGCAAAGAGGATCCGCTGCCAGGGTGCCTGCTCGAGGCGCCGCGCGAGCCCCTGCCGAGGAGGACGGCCACGGCGGCTCACTGCCCTCGACGTACAGGATTCCGTTCGCGCAGCCCGTCTTCCACCAGGTACGCGTAGAAGGACCGCACGGCCACCACACGATGCTGGACGGTCGCGTTCGCCAGTCCCGTCTCCGGATGCAGCGGCGCCTTCGCTGATCGCTGGCGGGGACGGTCGAGCATGTCCCCGATCCAGGCGGCAACCGTGTCCGCACCGGCCAGTACGGGATCTGTGCCTTCGACTGCACAGAACCGCAGGTGGTCCTCGACCGCCCGTACGCGTCGATCGTGCTGGAAGCCCGACCGACGCTCGCCATGAACTGCAGCCACCGTCGGCCCAGTGGATGTTCAGCGAGAGTGGGGAACTTGCCCCACGGGGGGGGCCATGACAGCAGGCTAGTAGTTGCGACCGTGCCTACTTGCGCACGTGGAAGCGCAGCATGGTGACCCCGCCCGACTGGACGTTGCTGAACAGTTCCAGGTCGATCCGGTCGAGGCCCGGCGGCGCGAAGCGGACGCCGTCGCCGAGCAGCACCGGCAGCACGTACACCAGGATCTCGTCGACGAGGCCGCGCTGCAGGCACTGAGCGGCCACGTCGGCGCCGAGGATCTCCAGATTCTTGTCACCGGCGGCGCGGCGTGCCATGGCCACGGCTTCCTCGATGCCGCAGGTGAGGAAGGTGACGTTGGGGTCCGGCTCGTCGGGCGGGCGGTGGGTGAGGACGAACTGCGCCCCGCCGTCGTAGTCGGTGTTCTCGTCGGACATGCGCTTGCCGACCTCGTACGTGCCCCGGCCGATGAGCATGGCGCCCGTGGCCGCCATGACCTCCGGGAACGTCGCCGACGTCATGTGCTCGAAGATCCAGTCCATCGTGTGGCCGGGACCGGCGATGAACCCATCGAGGGACATCACCCTGTTCACGACCACTTTGCCGGTGCTCGCATCCGTCATACGTCTTCTCCAAGCAGGTGGAGGGCCGGGATCGCATCCTAGGTCGGTGAGCAACATCCTCTCCGGCGGTGGCCACGACCTGGACCTGTCCAATGGCGCCACCTCGGTGGTTCATCGACGTGCTGATGCTGGCCGTGTCCGATCTCGTCTCCGAGGACTGGGACTTCCGCTTCACGGCGCTGCTGACCCTGCAGGACCAAAACGTCATGGGGCGCGGTGCCGTCGGGGTCGACCACGGCCGCACACGACTCCATATGCCAGGCTCCGGGGACCCGTGGTGCGAGCTGGGTGTTCCAGGACTCTCAGCCTCGTGCCCGCGAAGTGAGGCCAGTCAGGGTCGGCAGGCGCCCCTGCCCGTGCGCGGCTGGCAGTTGCCCTCATAGCCTGGTGTTGCTCGGAGTAATCGCTGAGGTCTGTCATGCCCCGGAACATCTGGAGCGGCGCGATCAGCTTTGGTTTGGTCACCGTGCCGATGAACGTGGCCAGCGCCACCGAGGACCACTCGATCAGGTTCCACCAGTACCACCTGGAGGACATGGGCCGGGTACGGGTGCGCAGATACTGCGAGATCGAGGACCGCGAGGTCGACCAGGGCGGGATCGGCAAGGGCTACCAGTGACCAAGGAACAGGTCATCCCGAACAGCGACGAGGAGCTGCGGGACTTGCCGCTGCCGACGGCGAAGGCGATCGCGATCGTCGCATTCGTTCCGCTGGACTCCCTCGACCCCCTGAAGATCGGCGAGGGCTACTACCCGGCCCCGAGCGGGCAGGTCGCCGCGAAGCCGCACAAGCTTCTGCGCATGGCCCTCGACCGGAGCAGCAAGGTGGCCGTCGCGAAGTACGCCTGGTCCGGCCGCGAGCACCTCGGCCTGCTGAGGGTCCGCGAGGACGCCGTCGTTTTTCACGCGATGCGCTGGCCTGACGAGGTCAGGTCGCCAGAAACCCCTACCGGGCGTACGCGCTTGTGGCACGATCCGACGCGTTCCTGGTACGTCACGGACCCGGCACACGTACGGGAGATGCTGACGGACCGGCGGTTCGTCGCGCGCGGCGCTTCCCCGCTGGAGCCTGCGTTGGAAGGCGCCCCGGGGGCGCAGGCCGTTCCCGGACTAGAAGCGTTCCCCCTGGGGTGCTGGCCTGTCTTCTCCGACGCACCCGTCCAGCGGATGCTAGTGCCGCGGCAGGCACTTCTCCCGGTCCCAAGCCGAGCGGATGCGGCCGCCCCTCCGCGAGGTCTTCGCGGAGATCGGCCATGGGGCTGACGGCCGCAGGCTCGTTGCCAGCTTCGCGCAGCCCATCTGCGCTGGCGACGCTTTTTCTGCTGCTGCGGTTGCCCGCGGAGGAGGTGGAGCGGCTCCGGGCGATGACAGCCCCGACGGTCACGTACCTCTCTCATGACGGCCAGGACGTGACACTCTCCCGTGCCGCACTCGATGGCCTCACGGACCGGGAGGAGTGTCTGACCGTACGGGGCCGTGCCCAGGACGACTGGCTGTTGAACGATTTGCACGCAGCGGGAGTTGAGCTGACGTCGCGCGAGTTGGCGGCTGTGTACGTACAGATCGTCACCGGAGCGCTAGTAGGACTCCGTTAGGTCTGTGTGGCCTGCCGTCTGGTGCGGCGGGTGGGCA
>NZ_JBHVCP010000059.1:0-46447 GCF_042803315.1 Streptomyces sp. NPDC057424 | reverse complement strand
TCTCGGGCTTTCCTCCGGGCGCTTCCCTTCGGTCTTGCGTTTCCGACTCTATCAGTGTTCTTCCGGCCCTCTGACCACCGTTCTGCAGGCATGCAGAAAGCGACCCAAAGATAGGATCTGACAAGTTGGTTGCTGCCCGGCCAGGACGCGAGGTTGCGCCGCTCAGCCCCAAGCAGGAGTACGACTGTACACGCGGCCTCGGAGCGGGTGCAAATCACTTTGAGGTATGGTCTAGACCACTTCGAGGTGCTCGCGCGGAACCGGCACTTCACGTGACATACGCTGCTGAACAGTGTGCCGCCCGGTACCTACGGGGACGGCCATATCGATCTCCACCCCTGGGAGGCTTCCCATGACCACCGTGACGTCCCCGCTTGCAGGACGCGCCATCGGACTGGCAGCCGTGCCTGATCCGGTCTTCTCCGGGGCCATGGTCGGCCCGGGCACAGCGATCGACCCCGTGCGTGAGCCTTCCGAGGCCGTCGCACCCGTGGACGGCGTCATCGTCTCCCTGCACCCGCACGCCTTCGTCGTCGTCGACGAGAGCGGACACGGCGTGCTCACCCATCTCGGTATCGACACCGTGCAGCTCAACGGCGAGGGCTTCGAGCTGCTCGTGAACAAGGGCGACACCGTCAGACGGGGCCAAGGCGTCGTGCGCTGGAACCCGGCTGCCGTCGAGGCCGCCGGCAAGTCCGCGGTCTGCCCGGTCGTGGCACTGGAGGCCACGGTCGAAGCTCTCTCCGATCTTCGCATCGACGGTGAAGTGAAGGCCGGCGACAGTCTCTTCCTCTGGAAGTGACGTCAGTGCCGTCGTATGACGGCGAGTACCACAACCAATGCGGCGGCCGGGCCCGCCGCTCTATCGGAGACGGTGAGATGGAGACAACGCTGCAAGGCGTCGGCGTGAGCCATGGTGTGGCCATCGGCGAGGTTCGGCACATGGGAACGGCGGTGCTCGAGCCGCCCGCGAAGCAGATCCCGGCGGAAGAGGCGGAGCGTGAACAGGGGCGCGCCCGCAAGGCTGTGGAGGCGGTGGCGGCGGACCTGATGGCGCGCGGCAACCTGGCCGGCGGCGAAGCCCAGGCGGTGCTCGAGGCGCAGGCCATGATGGCCCAGGACCCTGAGTTGATGGCCGATGTCGAGCGGCGGATCGCCGTCGGCAGCACGGCGGAGCGCGGGGTGTACGACGCGTTCGCCTCCTACCGCGAGCTGCTGGCGGGGGCCGGTGAGTACCTCGCCGGTCGCGTGGCCGATCTCGACGACGTGCGGAATCGTATAGTCGCCCGTCTGCTGGGGGTGCCGATGCCGGGCGTCCCCGACAGCGACGAGCCGTACGTCCTGGTTGCCCGCGACCTTGCTCCGGCTGACACCGCGCTCCTGGACCCGACTCTGGTGCTCGGCTTCGTCACCGAGGAGGGCGGTCCGACCAGCCACAGTGCGATTCTGGCCAGGGCGCTGGGCGTGCCGGCCGTCGTGGCGCTGCCGGGTGCAGGCGAGCTCGCCGAGGGCACCATGATCGCCGTGGACGGCAGCACGGGAGAGATCTTCGTGGACCCGAGCGACGAGAAGAAGGCTCAGCTCGAGGCCGCGGCCGCCGAGCGGAAGGCCGCGTTGGCGGCGTCGACCGGGCCCGGTGCCACTGCGGACGGCCACAAGGTGCCGCTGCTCGCGAACATCGGTGGCCCCGCTGATGTGGCGGCCGCCGTCGAGGCCGGTGCTGAAGGAGTCGGTCTCTTCCGTACCGAGTTCCTCTTCCTGGACGACAGCAAGCAGGCGCCGTCGGAGGAGAAGCAGGTCGCTGCGTACCGGCAGGTTCTCGAGGCGTTCCCCGAGGGGCGCGTCGTAGTGCGGGTGCTGGACGCGGGTGCGGACAAGCCGCTCGACTTCCTCACGCCGGCCGACGAGCCGAATCCGGCGCTCGGCGTGCGGGGTCTGCGGACGTTGCTCGACCACCCGGAGGTCCTGCGTACCCAGCTCACCGCGCTCGCGAAGGCCGCGGAGGGGCTGCCTGTCTACCTCGAGGTCATGGCTCCCATGGTGGCGGACCGTACGGACGCCCGGGCCTTCGCGGACGCCTGCCGTGAGGCTGGGCTGCGGGCGAAGTTCGGCGCGATGGTCGAGATCCCGTCGGCCGCGCTGCGGGCACGCTCGATCCTGCAGGAGGTCGAGTTCCTGTCGCTGGGGACCAACGACCTCGCTCAGTACACCTTCGCCGCCGACCGCCAGGTGGGCGCGGTGTCCCGCCTGCAGGATCCCTGGCAGCCCGCTCTGCTCGACTTGGTGGAGCTGTCCGCCGAGGCGGCGAAGGCCGAGGGCAAGAGCTGTGGTGTCTGTGGTGAGGCCGCGTCCGACCCGCTGCTCGCGTGTGTGCTGACCGGTCTGGGCGTCACCTCTCTCTCGATGGGTGCCGCGTCCATCCCCTATGTCCGGGCGACGCTGGCGAAGTACACGCTGGCGCAGTGCGAGCGGGCCGCTGCGGCGGCGCGGGCGACGGACAGTGCCGAGGAGGCGCGCAGCGCCGCGCAGGCGGTGTTGTCGGGCGAGTAAGACCGGGCCGGCCTGCGACGACGGCGGCCAGGGAGGGGCGCCCCACTGATGTGGGGCGCCCCTCCCGCGGTTCAGTGCTGGTGCCCCTGGACGGGTTTCTCCTCGCCGAGGTCGGGCGGCGCGCAGTAGTCGACGTTGGATTCCGGTGAGATCAGGTCTCCGGATTCGACGTCGGTGCAGTAGGCGTCGAAGACCTCTCCTGGGGTGAGGGGGTCGAGTCCGTATGCGCGCATGCGCCAGCCGTAGACGCGGTCGGGTGTGTCCGGGGCGCTGACGCGGATGACGAGTCCTCCGGGGCTTTCGGTGGCCAGGCCGAGGGCCAGGACAGTGGTGAACTCGAGGGCTTCGGACTCGTCCGGTTTCAGGTCGGCCCCGTTGTCGGTGATGTGGAGGGCCGCGATGAGGGTTTCGGGCGGTCCGGTGACGCTGCAGACGAGGTGGCGGTGACCGGGTGGGGCCGTGTCGAGGATGCGGACGAGGAGGTCAGAGGCCCGGGTGAAGGCGGCGCGTCCGATGTCCTCGCCGCAGGAGGTGCAGGCGCCCAGGCGAGCGAGGAGGGTGGTCGCATACTCCCAGGTGGCCTGACGTACGGCTTCGTCGACGAGGTCCGGGAGAAGGTCGGCCAGCGGCCTGCCGTCGTAGGGCAGGGTGGGGCCTGTGACCGAGATCTGTGCGGTGAAGCGTGTGCGGCTCGACGGGTTGTCGGGGTCCAGGCCCTTCCGTGTGCAGAACTCGGCGTACTCCTCGGGGTCGAAGAGGGCCACCGTGGTGTGGCTGCCCTGCAGGGCACGGGTCTTGAGGAGGGTCTCCACCTGTTTCAGGTAGGTCGCGTGGTCGGCGAAGGTGAAGCTGCGGTAGCGCCGCATGGCCCGGAAGTCGTGTTCGTCGGTCAGCAGGCCGATGGTGCCGGCGATTTCGCGATGCAGGACGCGTCGCATGGTGCGGTTGTCTGTGTGCGCCATTGTTTCCCCCTGTCCACGGTCGATCAATGCTCACTCACAGTAACCGGCGGCACTGACATCGAGGCGGGGTCGGTTCACCGGAGGACGGAAACCACAGGTCACAGCGGTATCTGCTGTGACCTGCTCTCATTGCCCTGGTGACTTGGGGTTGTGTGCTGGGGGTGGTGGAGGTCAGGCGCGTTTGCGGGCCAGGTCCTGGTAGAAGTTCAGCAGGTCGAGGTTGTCGATGGAGCCCGGGTTGACCGCCTTCTCCAGCGGGGTGCCCTGGAGAAGGCGCTTGACGGGGACCTCGATGCGCTTGCCGGTGAGGGTGTGCGGGACGCCGGGTACTTCGATGATCTCGTCGGGGACGTGGCGCGGTGAGAGTTGCTCGCGGATCGTCTGCTTGATGCGGTTCAGCAGGGCCTCGTCGAGGACGGCTCCGGGGGCCAGGTGTACGAAGAGGGGCATCCAGTAGCCGCCGTCGGGCTGCTCGATCCCGATGACGAGGGACTCTCTGATCTCGGGGAGCCGCTCGACGGCTTCGTAGATGTCGGCGGATCCCATGCGGACACCCTGGCGGTTGAGCGTGGAGTCGGAGCGGCCGTGGATGATCACGGAGCCGCGTGAGGTGACGGTGATCCAGTCGCCGTGCCGCCATACACCTGGGTAGGTGTCGAAGTAGCTGTCGTGGTAGCGACTGCCGTCGGGGTCGTTCCAGAAGTGGATGGGCATCGACGGCATGGGGTTGGTGACGACGAGTTCGCCGACCTCGTCGACGAGGGGGCTGCCGGTGGGGTCCCAGGACTGCAGGTCGGTGCCGAGGCATGGGGCCTGGAGCTCACCGACGTGGACCGGGAGGGTCGGTACGGCTCCGGCGAAGCAGGAGCACACGTCGGTGCCGCCGCTGACGGAGGCGATCCACAGGTCGTCGCGGACCTCGTCGTGGAGCCAGCGGAAGCCGTCGGGCGGCAGGGGCGAGCCGGTGGTGGCGACGCACTGGACGGAGGAGAGGTCGAAGTCGCGGGCCGGGTGCACGCCTGCCTTGCGGCAGGCCATGACGTAGGCGGCGGAGGTGCCGTAGAGAGTGGCCTTCGTGCGTTCGGCGATCCGCCACTGGGCGCCGGTGTCCGGGTAGCCGGGGCTGCCGTCGTAGAGGACGATCGTGGTGCCGGTGAGCAGGCCGGAGACGAGGAAGTTCCACATCATCCAGCCGGTCGAGGTGTACCAGAAGAAGCGGTCCTCGGGTCCGAGGTCGCAGTGCAGGCCGAGTTGCTTGAGGTGCTCGACCAGGATGCCGCCCTGGGACTGGACGATGGCCTTCGGCAGGCCTGTCGTGCCTGAGGAGTAGAGCACCCACAGGGGGTGGTCGAAGGGCACCTGCTCGAAGACGGGGTCCGTGTCGGCCGCAGTGAGGGCCGACCAGTCCAGGGCGCCCTCGGGTGCCTCGGTGCCGAGGAGCGGGACGTGGATCACGGCGCGCAGGGTGGGCAGTTCGCGGCGCAGTTCGGCGACGACCTCGCGTCGGTCGTGCTCCTTGCCTCCGTAGCGGTAGCCGTCGACCGTGAAGAGCACGACGGGTTCGACCTGCTGGAAGCGGTCGAGGACGCTGCGGGCGCCGAAGTCGGGCGCGCAGGATGTCCAGACGGCGCCGACGGCGGCCGTGGCGAGGAGGGCGGCCACTGCCTGCGGGACGTTCGGGAGGTAGCCGCTGACGCGGTCGCCGGGGCGTACGCCGAGGGCGCGCAGTTCGGCGGCCAGGGAGCCGACCTGGCGGCGCAGCTCGGCCCAGGTGACGGGGCGTGGTTCGTGGGTCTCGTCGACGTGCAGGAGGGCCGGTTCGTCCGCGCGCGTGCCGGCGGCGCGCAGGGCGTGTTCGGCGTAGTTGAGGGTCGCTTCGGGGAACCACTGGGCGCCCGGCATCGAGCGGTCGCCGAGTACGCGTGCGTAGGGGTGCGAGAAGCGGACGTCGAACCACTGGGTGACGGCCTTCCAGAAGGTTTCCAGGTCGTCGACGGACCAGCGCTGCAGCGCCGCGTAGCCGCCTTCGGCGGGGGCGCCGTGGTGTTCGGCGGCCCAGGTCTGGAAGCTGGTGATCCGTGCCCGGGCGATGCGCTCGGGGTCGGGCTGCCAGAGCGGCTGGAAACTGTCGGTCGACATGGTCGGCTCCCGGCTGTGCGCGTCGTGTGCGTCCTCCGCGCACGGGCTGGGGTGTGCGCGTGAGCGGCTGGCACGGACAATGCCATGTGATCGACTTCGATACCAGGGTGCGCCCCACATAGTCCGTGTCGTGAAGATGTGGTCCTGGCACGGGTGAACGGCAGGCGAACGACACCCGTGCGCGGGGCGGTCAGTGGCAGGGTGAGCAGCATGAACGGTCGTGACCTGGTGCGTTCGGTGAAGGCGGTGGCTTCGGTGGGGGCGGCGCAGGGTGTGCGTACCGTACGAGCAGCGTGGCGCAGGCGCCGGGCCGACGCCACCGGGCTGCCGGCGCGAGGGGCGGAGCGTGCGCGGGTGCCCGGGCCTGTGGTGGACGCGGAGCCGGGGCCGGGGGGCGGTGTCGTCCGGTTCAGCCGATCGGAGCTGCGGATTCTGGTCGCCGTGAGCGGGGCCGTGTTCTGGGGCTGGGACGGGGCGGAGCCCGAGCCGTCGTACGCGCTGGCCGGCAGTTGCCCGGAGCCGGATCCCAGGGCGGTCCTGGAACCGGACAAGGACGGCGGTTGGCGTGTCGTTGCGGAGCGGGTGACGGTCGTGGTCTCGCGGCACGGGGCGGTGGAGGTGCGCACTCCGGGCGGGGTGACGCTGCGGCGTGATCTGCCGCCGCGGTGGTGGGAGCCTGTCGGCGGTGGCCCGGCGCGGTGGATGCAGCGGTCGGAGGTGGGTGCCGACGCCCGGTTCTTCGGGCTCGGGGGGCGTTCCTCGGGTCCTCGGCTGCCGGACGGGACGTACCGGCTGTGGAACACCGACCCCGGCCGTGCCTTCGTGCCCGGGGACGACCCGCTGTACATCACGATGCCGGTGCAGCTGGTGGTGTCCGACGGGGGTACGCATCTGGCGTTCCACGACAGCTCGTGGGACGGCAGGGTGACGTTGCGGGAGGGTGAGGAGGGCGCGGGGTCCGGGCATGACCGTGCCGGGACCAGCGAGCTGCGGATGGACGGCGGTCCGTTGCGCTGCTGGGTGATGGTGGGTACCCCCGCGCGCGTGCTGCTCGCCTGGGCGTCGCTCACCGGGGCGCCCGCGCTGCCGCCGGCGTGGGCGCTCGGGCACCATCACGCGGTGTGGGGGTTCGGCAGCGAGCAGGAGGTGCGGCGGATCGTCGCGGGCTATCTGGAGCACGGTCTGCCGCTCGACGCCGTGCACCTGGACATCGACCACCTCGAGGCACATCGGGTGTTCACCGTCGACCAGGACCGCTTCCCGAAGCTGCCCGTGCTGGCCGAGGAGCTCCGGCGGGACGGCATCCGGCTGGTGTCGATCGTCGACCCGGGTGTGAAGGCCCGGCCCGGCCATGCGGTGTACGACGGCGGGGCGGCCGAGAGCGCGTTCGTGCGGGACGCCTCGGGGGAGGTGGTGGAGGGGGTCGTGTGGTCCGGGGAGGCGGTGTTTCCCGATTTCACGCACGCGCGCGTGCGTGCGTGGTGGGGCGGTCTCTACGAGGAGCGGCTCGCTCAGGGCTTCTCGGGTTTCTGGCACGACATGAACGAGCCCACGTCGTTCACCGCCTTCGGGGAGTCGACGCTGCCGCGTTCGGCCCGGCACTCCCTGGAGGGAAGGGGCGGTGACCATCGTGAGGCGCACAACGTCTACGCGCTGTGTATGGCCGGGGCGGGCTTCGAAGGGCTGCGGAGGCTCGCGCCCGAGGAGCGGCCGTTCCTGTTCTCCCGCTCCGGGTGGGCCGGCATGCAGCGCTACGGAGGGACGTGGTCGGGGGACGTGGCCACCGGCTGGCCGGGGCTGCGGGCGTCTTTGGCCCTGGTGATGGGCCTCGGGCTGTGCGGCGTCCCGTACTCGGGGCCGGACGTCGGGGGCTTCGACGGGGATCCGTCTCCCGAGCTGTATCTGCGGTGGTTCCAGCTGGCCGCGTATCTGCCGCTGTTCCGTACGCACGCGAGTCTGCGGGCGGGGCGCAGGGAGCCGTGGGAGTTCGGTGGCGAGGTGCTGGAGCACGCGCGCGTGGCGCTCGTGGAGCGCCGGCGGCTGCTGCCGTACTTCATGACGCTGGCGCATCTGGCGCGGCGTACCGGAGCGCCCTATGTGCGGCCTCTGTGGTGGGCGGCGCCGGAGGAGCGGGCGTTGCGTGACTGCGGGGACGCCTTTCTGCTGGGTGACAGCCTGCTGGTGGCGCCGGTCCTCGGCCCGGGCGTCGATCGGCGTGCCGTGCGGCTGCCGCGGGGGCGCTGGTACGACACCGCGACGGGGCGGGCGTTCGAGGGGCCGGGGCAGGTGCTGGTCGACGCGCCGCTGTCGCGGATACCGGTGTTGGCACGCGCGGGTGCCGTGTTTCCGGTACGTGGGGAGGACGGCGAGGTGGAACTGGAGGTGTGGGCGCCCGCCCGGGGACGGACCGGGGGCGGGCTGGTCGTGCCGGACAGGGGCGACGGGTGGGACGAGCCGGAGATCGAGCGCTACACCGCACGGTGGATGGGCTCGCGGGTGGTCGTCGAGCGGGAGGGTGAGAACGGCGGGGGCAGGCTGCCCTACCCGGTGCGCGTCCGTGGGGCCGGGGAGCTGTGAGCTCAGATGTACCGGCCGTCGAACCAGGCCCTTACGGCCAGAGTGTGCAGGGGAAAGGCGAGTTCCGCGGGCCTGCGCAGGAGGTGCCAGCCCTCCGTTTCGTCCGTCGCGGCGGAGGAGGGGAGGCCCTCGGCCGGGCGCTCCGGGAGGAGACCGAACAGCAGCAGGTGGCCGTCGGGTGAGCTCATCGCGTCGACGAGCCGTACGTCACGGCCGGCCGCGTCGATGCCGGTTTCCTCCCTGAGTTCGCGTATGACGGCCTGCCGCCAGTCCTCCCGGTCGTCGATGTAGCCGCCGGGCAGGGCGATGCCCCCGCGCGCGGGGGCGATGGTTCGGGTGATGACGACCAGGGCTGTGCCGTTGGTGTCGTACACGGGCTGGAGGGCGACCGCGACCGGGAGTGGATTGCGGTAGGCCACGGCACCGCACGCCGGGCAGGTGCGGGGCCAGCCGGTGACGCCCTCTCCGTAGGGCGTGCCGCAGCTCGAACAGTGGGAGTTCGGCGCGGAGTTGGTAGCGGAGTGCTGAGTTTCGGACACGCGGCGGACTGTAGCCGATCTCGGAGAGGGCACCTCGAGCAGGCTGCTCAGTGGGCGCTGGTGAGCGATTTCCTGGACACGGGGAAGTCGAAGTACGTGTCCGGATGGGCTTCGGGCCTGAAGGTGTAGTGCCACCACTCCTCTGCCAGGTTCACGAAGCCGAGGCCTTCCAGGGTGCTCTTGAGCAGCAGCCGGTTGGCGCGCTGCCGGCCCTGGACGCGTGGGTCGAGGGTGTGCGAGAGGGTGTCGAAACAGTCGAAGCCGGTCCCCATGTCGATCGAGTTGTCGGGGAACCGCTCGCCCTGCGGAGCGAAGCACGGCACCAAGGGCTCCCCGGGGTGGTAGGGCCGGGTCGGCTTCGTCGGGAGCCTGACGAGCGTGACGTCCAGGGTCGAACCGCGGCTGTGACCCGATTTCGCCGCGATGTACCCGTCGGCGAACAGCCGGGTCTTGTCGACGTTCGGGTAGAACTCGCCCTTCATCGCCTCGTCGTCCAGATCCTCGGCCCAGCGGACGAAGTGGTCCACCGCCCGCTGCGGCCGGTAGCAGTCGTACACCTTGAGCGTGTAGCCCTGGCGCAGGAGCTTCCGCTGGGCCTTGTGGAGGGCCTCGGCGGCGGGGCGGGTGAGGATGCAGACGGGCTGCCTGTAGCCGTCGATGCGCTCGCCCACGAAGTTGTGCGGGGTGACGTAGCGCATCTCCTGAATGATCGTCGGGTCCACGCTTCTCAGCGCCACGAAGTCCTTCGGCGCCTTGGGGTCGGTGCCGGCCCGCGCGGTCGCGGTGGGAGCGGTCGCGGCCAGCAGGGCGGCGAGCGCGGTGATCAGGGCACGTGCCACGGTGGTGAGTCGTGTCATGCCCCTGCGTCTATCAGGCGTGAGGGCACCGTGGGAAGGGACCGCATACGGCGTGACAACTGCCCGGCGGTTTCGGACCCGTGGGCTGCCGCTCTCCGGCCGCCCGTGACACACTTCTGACGTACCGTCAGATTCGACCTGCGGGGAGGGTGCTGTGGCGCGTGCACGAACACCTGTGGTGGCAGGGTGGTTCGCCGGGGACGGGGCCGATTTCCGGCTGCTCGGCACGCGCTGCGCGGCGTGTGCCTCGGTCTTCTTCCCCCGCGAGGACCATCACTGCCGCAACCCCGACTGTGCGGGCGGCGCATTGGTGCAGGTCCCGCTCTCGCGGCGGGGGCGCATCTGGTCGTTCACGGACAGCCGGTATCGACCGCCGTCACCCTACGTGACCGATCCGGAACTTTCATGGGAGCCGTGCGCGTTCATCGCTGTGGAGCTGGAGGCCGAGCGGATGGTGGTGCTGGGACAGGCGGCTCCCGGGATCACCGTCGCCGACCTGGCGGTGGGCCTGGAGGTCGAGGTCGTGCCCGGCGTGCTCCATGAGGACGCGGAGACGACCTGGACGACGTGGCACTGGCGGCCGACGGGGGCGATGGGATGACGGACGAGGTGGCGGTACTCGGCGCGGGCATGCACCCGTGGGGCAAGTGGGGGCGCGCCTTCGTGGAGTACGGCGTCGCAGCGGCCCGCGCGGCGCTCACCGACGCCGGGCTGCAATGGCGGGACATCGGCGCGATCATCGGTGCCGACACGGTGCGGGGCGGATATCCCGGGTATGTCGCCGGGGCGACGTTCGCGAAAGCACTGGGCTGGCAGGGCGCCCGGGTCACCAGCGTGTACGCGGCGTGCGCGTCCGGGGCGCAGGCCGTCGACGCCGCGCGGGCCCAGATCCTCGCCGGGCTCGCCGATGCGGTGCTCGTCGTAGGGGCTGACGCCGCTCCCAAGGGATTCTTCCGCCCTGCGGGCGGGGACCGGCCGGACGATCCCGACTGGCTGCGGTTCCGGATTCTCGGGGCGACCAACCCTGTGTACTTCGGGCTGTACGCCCGCAGACGCATGGCTCTGCACGGCGACACACCGGATGACTTCGCACAGGTGAAGGTGAAGAACTCGGAGATGGGCGCGCTGAACCCGCATGCGCGCTACCGCAACCGCGTCACCGCCGAGGAGGTCGCCACCTCCGCCGTGGTCGCTGACCCGCTGCGGCTTCTCGACATCTGCGCTACCTCCGACGGCGGCGCGGCGGTGGTGCTCTCGAGCATGGAGTTCGCGCGCAGGCACGGGCAGGCGCAGCCGGTGCGGATCCGGGCCGTGTCCACGGTGACACCGCGCTATCCGAACACCGCGCTGGACCTGCCGGACATCGCCACGGACGCTGCGGCTGCGATGGATCCGCCCGACGGGACGTTCCGGAGATCGATAGGCCGCGCCGCGTACGAGGAGGCGGGTGTCGGGCCGGAGGACCTGTCGCTGGCCGAGGTCTACGACCTGTCCACCGCCCTGGAGTTGCAGTGGTACGAGGACTTGGGGCTGTGCGGTGCAGGCGAGGGTGTGAAGCTGCTGCGGGACGGGGCGACGGCCCTGGGTGGTCGTATACCGGTGAACGTCAGCGGTGGACTGGCCTCCTTCGGCGAGGCGGTTCCGGCGCAGGCGATAGCCCAGGTCTGCGAGCTGGCCTGGCAGTTGAGGGGCGCGGCGGGCGACCGGCAGGTCATGGGAGCGCGCGTGGGCATGACGGCGAACCAGGGGCTGTTCGGGCATGGGTCGGCGGTGATCGCGGTGCGCTGAGCCGCTGTGACCCCTGGGGCATACGCTGCGCGATCACGCGGGAACCGTGTATGAACGCCTCATGAACCGGCTTGGGTATGCGCAGGTGGCGTCGAACATGCTCCCGTGCACTCCTGGACGGATACTCCCCGCTTCGCCTTCCAACCGGTGGTCAACCTGACGACCGGTGCGGTCGCGGGGCTGGAGATACTCGCCCGCCCGGAGGCCGGCGACATCCTGGCCGGGGCTCCGGGGATCCCGAGATCGGGGCGGTTCCTGGTCGGCGGGTGCCTGATCGGCGGTGCACGCGCCGTTCGCCGGCTGAGCCGAGAGGGCTCGGCACATGGAAGTGCAGCCCTGTGGAAGCCATGCCCCGGGCGCGGCGGGTGACCCGCTGCCGGGGCCCTCCGCGGCGGCGCAGCCCCGCAGAACTCCTGCGGTTGAGAAACCGCCAGGTCAGGTGAATCCTGGACACGAGCAAGCGAGGAGTCGGATGCGGCTGGGCTTTCGCCTTCGGGCGGAGCTCGGCAGAGGCCGGACACCATCAGCCACGTCCCGCGCGGCCCATCCAGGCCCGCGCGGGCCCGGACCAGATCTGAACAACGCCCCGACCGGGCGCCCGCCGTGGCCGAACAACCCGGCCCGTCGGCTCGGCGCGGACCCGGCCACGTCGATGGTCGCCAACCGTTGCGGTCGGCGACCTTGACGCCCTCTGGGTGCCGGTGAACACTTCCGGTGTCAGTCGACATCGCCGTACATATTCGGCGTATTCCGGCACTGCGGCACGTGGGTGCGCCTGCGCCGAGGCCCATCCCCCGCGGGCGATTCGGCTGGAGCGGAACGCTCGTCACCAATGCCGGGCGGGGCGGGATCCCCTGTCTTCGGCTGAAGTGGCCATGGGAACGCACCCTGCATGTGAGGCCCGGGGCGAATCGTCCCGGGCCACGGCCTAGGAGCGGCCATGAGTAACGGAGACATCTTCGTCGGTGAGATGATCGGCACGGCGATCCTGATCCTTTTCGGCGCCGGTGTCCTGCTGGTGTCCCTCCTGGTCGTCGGCATCGGACTCTCGCTCGGTGGGCCACCGGTTACGCGATCAACCCGGCACGCGATCTCGGTCCGCGCATCGTGCACCAGTTCCTGCCGATCCCGAACAAGGGCACGTCGGACTGGGGGTACTCGTGGGTCCCGGTGATAGGACCCGCTGTCGGCGGAATTCTCGGGGCGCTCATCTACAACGCAGCCTTCTGACCAAGCGATCAAGGGGTAGCCATGACGGACAACGCCGAGAAGTACGTCGCCGCGATCGACCAGGGCACCACATCGAGCCGCTGCATCGTCTTCGACCAGGACGGCGCGATCGTCGCCGTGGACCAGCGCGAGCACCGCCAGATCTTCCCGAAACCCGGCTGGGTGGAGCACGACGCCACCGAGATCTGGTCCAAAGTGCAGGCGGTGGTGGCGGGAGCGATCGCCAAGGCCGGTCTGAGGGCCGACCAGCTGAGCGCGATGGGGATCACCAACCAGCGCGAGACGACCCTCCTGTGGGACCGCGCCACGGGCAAGCCGGTGCACAACGCCATCGTGTGGCAGGACACGCGCACGGCGGCGCTGTGCAACCAGCTCGGCGGCTCGGACGGGCAGGACCGCTTCCGTGAGCAGACGGGTCTGCCGCTGGCGACCTACTTCTCCGGGCCCAAGGCGGCCTGGCTGCTCGACAACGTGCCCGACCTCCGGGCGCGTGCCGAACGCGGTGAGATCGCCTTCGGCACGATGGACTCCTGGCTGATCTGGAACCTCACCGGCGGCACGGACGGCGGGCAGCACGTCACCGACGTGACCAACGCCGGACGCACCATGCTGATGAACCTGGAGACCCTCCAGTGGGACTCCTCGATCCTCTCGGCGATGAACATCCCCGAGGCCATGCTGCCCGAGATCCGCTCCTCCTCCGAGGTCTACGGCACCGCTGTCGGCCAGCTCGCCGGCGTGCCCGTGGCCTCCGCACTGGGCGACCAGCAGGCCGCCGTGTTCGGGCAGGCCTGCTACGACGTGGGCACCGCGAAGAACACCTACGGCACGGGAAGCTTCCTGCTGCTCAACACAGGCAACCGCCCGGTGTCGTCGAAGAGCGGCCTGCTGACGACGATGGGGTACAAGATCGGCAGTGAGGCGCCGGTCTACTGCCTGGAGGGGGCGATCGCCATAACGGGCGCGCTGGTCCAGTGGTTCCGCGACCAGCTCGGCATCATCCGTACCGCCGACGAGATCGAGCCCCTGGCCGCGAGCGTGGAGGACAACGGCGGCGCGTACATCGTGCCGGCGTTCTCGGGCCTGTTCGCACCGTACTGGCGCTCCGACGCACGCGGTGTCATCACCGGCCTGACCCGGTACGTCACGAAGGCGCACCTCGCACGCGCGGTACTGGAGGCGACGAGCTGGCAGACGCGCGAGGTCGTGGACGCCATGTACCAGGACTCGGGGGTGCACATCACCACCCTCAAGGTCGACGGCGGCATGACGAAGAACAACCTGCTCATGCAGCACCAGTCGGACGTCCTCGACGTGCCGGTGGTGCGGCCCAAGGTCTCCGAGACGACCTGTCTGGGCGCCGCGTACGCGGCCGGTCTGGCCACCGGTGTGTGGAACGACCTGGACGAGCTCAAGGCGCACTGGCAGAAGGACGTCGAGTGGACGCCGAACATGGAGGCGTCGGTGCGGGACCGCGAGTACCACAACTGGCGCAAGGCCGTGGAGAAGAGCTTCGGCTGGGAGGAGGGCGGCGACAGCTGACCACGCGCGCGTGGCGCGTCGTTCCCGACTGCGGCCCGTACCCCGGTCGGCGGGGGTACGGGCCGTGTACGCCACCGGGCGGCGTCAGCCGGTGACGGCCTCGCGGCGCTCCGCCGCGTACGCCATGGCGTGCTGGACGACGCCGATGAGTGCTTCCTTGACCGACTCGCGGTCACGGGCGTCGCACATCAGGAGCGGCACGCCCTCGTCGAGGTCGAGGGCCTGGCGGACGTCCTCGGTGGGATAACGGGGAGCGCCCTCGAAGCAGTTGACGCCGACGAGGAAGGGGATCGAGCGCCGTTCGAAGTAGTCGACGGCGGCGAAGCTGTCCTCCAGGCGGCGCGTGTCCGCGAGGACGACGGCACCGAGCGCGCCCTCGGAGAGCTCGTCCCACATGAACCAGAACCGCTCCTGGCCGGGCGTGCCGAAGAGGTACAGCACGAGGTCCTCGCGGAGCGTGATACGTCCGAAGTCCATGGCCACGGTCGTGGTGTGCTTGCCCTCCACACCGCTGGTGTCGTCGACCGGACGCCCGGCCTCGGTGAGCAGTTCCTCGGTGCGCAGCGGCCTGATCTCGCTCACCGCGCCGACGAGCGTGGTCTTGCCCACGCCGAAGCCGCCGGCCACGAGGATCTTGAGCGTGACGGGCTCGACCGGAGGCTTGCCGCGCTCAGAACGCCCGAAGATCATCGATCTCTTCTCCTGCTTGATGGGGGTCGGGCGACGGCGGGCCGTAGCCTCCGCCGCCTGGGGTTTCGATGACGAGTACGTCGCCGGTGACGAGGTCCGCGGAGGCACTGCCGCCGAGTTCGGTCACCGTGCCGTCGGCGTGCTCCACCCGGTTGGCGCCGAGAGCGCCCGGCTCGCCGCCCGCCATGCCGTACGGCCGGACCCGGCGGTGCTGGGACAGTGTGGAGACGGTCATGGGTTCGAGGAAGCGGATGCGGCGTACGGCGCCGTCTCCGCCGTGCCACCGGCCGGCGCCGCCGCTGCCGCGCCGGACAGCGAACTCCTCGAGGCGCACGGGCAGCCGCCACTCCAGCACCTCGGGGTCGGTGAGGCGCGAGTTGGTCATGTGGGTCTGGACGACGGGTGCGCCGGGGAAACCGTCGCCTGCGCCGGAGCCGGAGGCGACGGTCTCGTAGTACTGGTGGCGGTCGTTCCCGAAGGTGACGTTGTTCATGGTCCCTGAGCCCTCGGCCTGGACGCCGAGCGCCGCGTAGAGGGCGCCGGTGACGGCCTGCGACGTCTCCACATTCCCGGCGACCACGGCGGCGGGCGGCTCGGGGGCGAGCAGGGAGCCCGGCGGGACGACGATACTCAGGGGGCGCAGACAACCGTCGTTGAGGGGGATGTCGTCGGCGACGAGGGTGCGGAAGACGTACAGCACGGCGGCGTTGACGACCGAGAAGGGGGCGTTGAAGTTGGTGGGCAACTGCGCGGACGTGCCGGTGAAGTCGATGGTCGCGGCCCGGTTCTCGCGGTCCACGCGCACGGCCACGCGGATGACCGCGCCGGAGTCGGTCTCGTAGGCGTAGTCGCCGTCCTCGAGGGCGTCGATAACGCGGCGTACGGCCTCTTCGGCGTTGTCCTGGACGTGGCTCATGTAGGCCTGTACGACATCGAGGCCGTAGTCCTCGATCATGCGGCCGACCTCGTCGACGCCCTTGCGGTTGGCAGCGATCTGGGCACGCAGGTCGGCGAGGTTGGTCTTCGGGTTGCGGGAGGGGTAGGGCGCCTCGGTGAGGAGGCGGAGGGTCTCCTTCTCACGGAAGCGGCCGTTCTCGGTGAGGAGCCAGTTGTCGAAGAGGACGCCTTCCTCCTCGATGGTGCGGCTGTCTGCGGGCATGGAGCCGGGGGCGATGCCGCCGATCTCGGCGTGGTGGCCGCGTGAGGCGACGTAGAAGAGGATCTCCGGGCCGTGCTCGGGGTCACCCTCCGTGTCGGTCGGCGGTGTGGCGTCGAAGACCGGGGTGATCACGGTGACGTCGGGCAGGTGGGTGCCCCCGTGGTACGGGTCGTTGACGGCGTAGGTGTCGCCCGGGCGCATGCGGGTGCCCCGCCGCCGGATGACCTCCTTGACACTGGTGCCCATCGAGCCCAGGTGGACGGGGATGTGCGGGGCGTTGGCCACCAGGTTTCCGTCCGGGTCGAAGAGCGCGCAGGAGAAGTCCAGACGCTCTTTGATGTTGACGGACTGAGCGGTGGATTCGAGGCGGGCGCCCATCTGCTCGGCGATCGACATGAAGAGGTTGTTGAAGACCTCAAGCAGAACCGGGTCGACTGTCGTGTCGAGATCGGAACTCTGCGTAATCGCGGCGCGTTCCATGACCAGATGCCCGTCGTCGGTCGCCGCGGCCCGCCAGCCGTCGTCGACGACGGTCGTGGACCCGGCTTCGGTGATGATCGCCGGGCCGGTGACGGTGTCGCCGGGGGGAAGGTCCTCGCGGCGGTGGAGGGGCACGTCGCGCCAGGCGCCGCCCGTGTGAAGACGGACGGTCCGGGGCGCTGCGGAGCCACGGACGGGGCTGCCGTCGGGGGCGGCTCCGCAGGGAGCTAGAGCGGACAGATCGGGGGGTTCGGTGATGCCGGTGGCTTCGACGGAGAGGGCTTCGACGACGATCGGGCGGTCGAGCGTGAAGGAGTACGTGGCGCGATGACGCTCTTCGAAGGCGTGCCGCATGGTGCTCGGCTCGGTCAGCTCGACGGTGAGGGTGGTGTCGGTGCCGTCGTAGCGGAGTTCCGCACGGCGGGTGACCTCGATGTGCTCCTCGGGGACGTCCTCGGCGAGGAGTTCGGCGCGTGCCGCCGCTTCCAGATCTTCGGCGGTCCTGGAGACGCGGGGCATCGAGGCGGGTTCCAGGGGCGCCTCGACGGACTGCTCGCGCATGGCGGTGGTGTCGGCGAGGCCGATACCGAGTGCGGAGAGGACGCCGGCCATGGGCGGCACGAGGACGGTGCGGATGCCGAGGGAGTCGGCGACCATACAGGCGTGCTGGCCACCGGCGCCGCCGAACGTGGTGAGGGCGTAACGGGTGACGTCGTGGCCCTTCTGGACGGAGATCCGCTTCACGGCGGACGCGATGTTGGCCACGGCGATCTGCAGGTAGCCCTCGGCGACCTGCTCCGGGGTGCGGTCGTCGCCGGTCCGCTCACTGATCTCGCGAGCGAGGGCGGTGAACCGGTCCCGGACGAGCGCCTCGTCCAGGGGCTCGTCGCCGTCAGCACCGAACACCTGCGGGAAGTGGGCAGGCTGGATCCGGCCGAGCATGACGTTGGCGTCGGTGACGGCGAGCGGTCCGCCGCCGCGGTAGCAGGCGGGTCCCGGCTCCGCGCCCGCCGAGTCCGGCCCTACGCGGTAGCGGGAGCCGTCGAAGTGCAGGACGGACCCGCCACCGGCGGCGACGGTGTGGATGTCCAGCATGGGGGCGCGCAGCCGGACGCCGGCGATCCGGCTGGTGAAGACGCGTTCGTACTCGCCGGCGAAGTGGGAGACGTCGGTGGAGGTGCCCCCCATGTCGAAGCCGATGACCCGGTCGAAGCCGGCGAGCTGCGACATGCGGGCCATGCCGACGATGCCGCCGGCGGGCCCGGACAGGATGGCGTCCTTCCCGCGGAACTGCCCGGCCTCGGTGAGGCCGCCGTTGGACTGCATGAACATCAGCCGGACGCCTTCGAGCTCGTCGGCGACGTGCCGGACGTACCGGCGCAGTACGGGCGAGAGGTAGGCGTCGACGACGGCGGTGTCGCCTCGGGGGACGAGTTTCATCAGGGGACTGGCCTCGCTGGAGAGCGAGATCTGCGGAAAGCCGATGCGGGCGGCGAGTTCGCCGACGGCCTGTTCGTGGGCCGGGTGGAGGTGACTGTGCATGCAGACCACGGCGACAGCGCGGATCCCGTCGTCGTACGCCTCCCGGAGGGGCCCCGCGAGGGCATCCAGGTCAGGGGCGCGCAGGACGGTGCCGTCGGCGGCGATGCGCTCGTCCACCTCGACGACCCGTTCGTACAGCAGCGCGGGCAGGTCGATGCGGCGGGCGAAGATGCCCGGGCGGTTCTGGTAGGCGATGCGCAGGGCGTCTCGGAAGCCCCGGGTGATGAGCAGCAGGGTGCGCTCGCCCTTGCGTTCCAGCAGGGCGTTGGTGGCGACGGTGGTCCCCATGCGCACGCTGTCGACGGGGTCGCCGGAGCCGGCCAGCAAGGTGCGGACGCCCTCGACCGCGGCGTCGGCGTAGCGTGCGGGGCTGTCCGAGAGCAGCTTGTGCGTGAGCAGTCGGCCGTCCGGGCGCCGGGCGACGACGTCGGTGAAGGTGCCGCCACGGTCCACCCAGAACTGCCAGCCAGTCACGTCAGTACCCCGCTTCCACGCTGCTCACAGCGCCCGGAGGCCGTTGATCACGTCGCGCAGAATACTCTCGTCCGGCAGTTCCGCAGGGGGTACGGGCCGGTTCACATGGACGAATTCCGCGTCCACGAGATCTCCGACAAGGACCCGTACCACCCCGATCGGCAGGTCGAGTTCCGCAGCGAGTTCGGCAACCGACTGGGGGATGTCGCGGCACAGTTCGACGATGTCCACGTGCTCCGGGGAGAGCATGTGGTCCGCTTCCGCATCGTCCGCGTGCGGCTCCGCGACCACGACCGCGATCAGGTCCAGGCGGTGCTGGCCCTGGCTGCTGGTACGGCCGCGGGTCATGGCGTACGGACGGACGACCGGTCCGGCCTCGTCGTCGAACCAGTGGCTTCTTCCCTGACCGTCAGCGCTCATGTCATCCCACTACCCGCCTGCGGGCAGATCGGTGCGCGGAGCGGCGGCCAGATGCACACCCACCCTCTTCACGAGGAGCGTCATCTCGTAGGCGACCTGGCCGACGTCCGAGTCGGCGTCCGAGAGGACGGCGAGGCAGCTGCCGTCGCCGGCGGCGGTCACGAACAGGAAGGCGTCGTCGAGCTCGACGACCGTCTGGCGGACGTTGCCGGCCTCGAAATGGCGCCCCACACCCTTGGCGAGGCTGTGGAACCCGGAGGCGACGGCGGCCAG
This sequence comes from Streptomyces sp. NPDC057424, assembly GCF_042803315.1. NCBI lineage: Bacteria > Bacillati > Actinomycetota > Actinomycetes > Kitasatosporales > Streptomycetaceae > Streptomyces > Streptomyces sp. NPDC057424. Next base: position 27,225 of record NZ_JBHVCP010000059.1, on the reverse strand, counting down.
GTGCTCACTGTCCTCCCTGGTCAGGTCCTTGGACACGCCCGTCGGCAATCCGTCGCCGGAGAGCACGAGGGCCTTGCGAATGCTCGCGACACGGTCCACCAGGTCGTCGAGGAGCCAGTTCAGCTCCCCCTTGTCGGTCGCGGTGTGGCCGGTCGCCTTCGGTGCGGTCATCGACCGTCCCCCTCTGTCGTTCCTTGTGGTGCTGCGCCGCTGTGGGCGTCATCGCCCGCGGCGTTCTCCTCACGGCCGCGCTGCCAGCCACGCTGGAGCGATGCCATGCGGCTGCGTACTTCCTCGGCATCGAGTTCGACGGGCTCGGCCCTGCCGTCGGTACGCGGCTCCGAGCTCCGCTTCAGCTGCGGGGCCAGGTTGGCCTGCCGGACTCGCCGGGGCAGCGGCGCGGAGCCGGAGCCGGACCGTGGTGCGGAGCCGTGCTCCTGGGGCGCGCCGGAGCCTGTCCCGTGGAGCGAGGGCTCGCCGGCGATCTCCGACGTCGAGCCGGAGCCCGGCTCGGGTCCGTCCGGGCCGCTCGAGGCGATCTCCGCGCGGCGGGTCCGCCTGGGGAGAGCGGACGGCTCCGGGTCACCGACGGCGTTGCCGGGTGAGGCCGGGGCTTCGGTGTGGTCGTCGTTGCGGCCGGCCGCGCCGATGCCACGGCGGGCGGATTCCGTCCCGCGACGGCGGGCAGGCAGCGGCGGCGGTGCGTCCGGAGGGGCGTCCCCGTGCCGACTGCCGGTCGAGGAGCTCTCGCTGCGTCGCCGGGCCGGAAGGGCAGGTGTGGGCTCGGCTCCCGGCCGGCCGGTGGCCCGGCCGCCCGCGGGCTCCTCGCCCCGGCGACGTTGCGGGAGGGCGGAGGTGGCACTCGACTCCGTTCGGCCGGTGGCCGCGGTGGTCTCCTCGTCCGGCTTCCCCCGCCGGGCGCGCTGCTCGGTGACCGGGCGCCCGTGCGAGCTGACCAGCTTGGGGGTGTGCCGGCGGGACAGCGGGACCGGAGCACTCAGTTCGTCGTCGCCGTCGGTCCGGTGCCCCGCACCGCGGGTGCCCGCTGCCTGCTGGCGCGGATCGGTGCGGCGGCCCGCCGTCTCGTCCGGGGCGCGGGTGAGGGAGTGGCGGGGGCGGAACAGGCCGCCGTGCTCGCTGTCCTCGTCCTGGATGGCGCCGGGGAAGTCTCCGACGGCGTCCAGGCCGACGGGGGCCTCCAGCTCGACCGGGCCGTCCAGCAGCGAGGCGGGCAGTCCGGGGCGCTGTGCGGGTGCCTGGGACAGCGCGGCGCGGCGGCTGTCCCGCGGCTCGCTCTCCGGGGCCGGCTGGGGGCGGTCGAGCCGGAACCCGATGCCGTTGGTGTCCGGGACGTCGTCGGTCAGCAGTGCGTCGGGGATGAAGACCACGGCGGTCGTGCCGCCGTACGGGGAGGGCTGCAGGGAGACCCGGACGTTCTGGCGCTGGGCGAGCCGGCTGACCACGAACAGGCCGAGCCGGTCGGTGTCGGAGAGCTCGAACTCCGGCGTCTCGGCGAGCCGGAGATTGGCGTCCAGCAGAGCCTCGGCGGCCATGCCGAGGCCCCGGTCGTGAATCTCCAGGGTGAAGCCGTTGGCGACGCGCTCGCCGAGGACCTGGACAGCGGTGTGCGGCGGCGAGAAGACCGTGGCGTTCTCCAGGAGTTCGGCCACGAGATGCGTGAGGTCGGCGACGGCCGGGCCACCGATGGCGATCCGCGGAAGGCGGCGGACCTCGATGCGCTCGTAGTCCTCGACCTCGGCGACGGCGGCGCGTACGACATCCATGAGCTGGACGGGCTTGCGCCACTGACGAGAGGGCGCCGCGCCGGAAAGGATCACCAGGCCCTCGGCGTGCCGGCGCATGCGGGTGGTCAGGTGGTCGAGGCGGAACAGGTCGGCGAGTTCCTCGGTGTCCTCGGTCCGGCGCTCCATGGCGTCGAGCAGGGTGAGCTGCTTGTGGAGCAGGACCTGGCTGCGGCGTGCGAGGTTGACGAAGACCTCGGAGACGCCGGCGCGCAGCTCGGCCTGCTTGACGGCGGCTTCGACGGCGGCGCGCTGCAGGGTGTTCAGGGCCTGGCCGACCTCGCCCATCTCGTTCTTGTCGTATTCGAGGCGCGGGACCTCGGTCTCGACGTCGACCTGCTCGCCCGCGGAAAGGCGGCGCATGACGCTCGGCAGGCGCACTCCGGACGCCTCGTGCGCCTCCAGACGCAGCTGCCGCAGATCTCGGATGAGGGTGCGGCCGACGCGTACGGACAGGAAGAGGGAGATCAGGAGCGCGATCAGGCCGAGTGCGCCGGCGATGACCGCCTTGGCGATGACACCGACGGCCACAGGGTGGACGCGGTCCTGGTAGCGGTCGTTGGCCTGGTCGTTGAGGGTGCCGAGCTCGTCGAGCACGTTGCCGGCGGCGCTGTCCCAGCTCTTGGCGGAGACGCCGCGGGGGGTTCCGGCCCCGGAGGAGACGGCGGCTTCCTCGGCCACGCGCAGGGGAGCGGAGGAGGCGTTCTTCCAGAAGCTCTGGTAGCGGTCGCGCTCCGCCACGGGCAGCAGCGGCAGGTTGACGTCGTACATCAGGGTGCGCTGGGCCACGAGGTCGGAGATGTGCCGCTCCTCGGAGTGGGACATTCTGCCGACGATCAGGGCGGAGCCGAGGAGGGCGTCCTCGCGGGAGAGCAGTTCACGGGCGCGGGCGAGATTGACCAGCGCGCGGTACTGCTTGTCCAGTTCGACGTTGTCGACCACGTGCAGGTTGGCGAGGAGGACGTAGCAGGGGTCGACGAGCCGGTTGTAGAGGTCGAGGGCCTGGGTGCGGTTGACGGTGCCGTCCTCGACACTGCGGCGCAGCGACTCGATGCCGTCGAAAGCGTCCAGGACGGCGGTCAGCCGCTCGTCGGTGGCCGCGCCCATGGCGTCGCGCACATCCGGGTTCCGTGCGTTCTCACGGATGCCGCTGACGGCCTCGTCGGTGGCGGTCCGGCTGCGCCGGAGGGCGGCGAGTCCGTCGGAGGCTCGGGGGTCGGCGAGGTAGACGAGGGTCTGACGGCGTTCCTCCTGGAGGACGCGGACGGTGTCCTCGACGGGGTAGCCGATCTTCTCCACCACGGACGACACGTTGAACAGATCGCCCGCCTCACGTCCCGTGAGCACCGTGGCGAAGGCCCAGATCGCGGTCAGGGACACCAGCGGCACGAGGAGCAGCGCCACGATCTTCCGGCGGATGGACTTCCCGCGAAAGCGCATGGCCTCCCCCAGCTCGGGCCCCCCGGCTACCGGGGGTACACATGTGCGTCAACAAACGGCGCGAGCCTACTACCGACCCACAGGGAACTCGAAGACCGGTCCGGAACCTGAACTTCCGCGCCAGCCGCGAGGCATGGCGAGTTGTCCGGGCATTGCGGGAGTTGTCTCCCCGAAAGCAGTGGTAGTGGAGCGGGCCAATCCCCGAAGTAAGCCAGGGCGGTTGGCTGAAATTTTTCGGTTTTCGGGAATCTTCGTGAGGAGTTGTTCGTCCTTCTCTGTGGGAAACGGGGGCGGAATCGGCCACAGGAGCCGCGTCCCGCATCTGGGCGGCGTAAAACAGCGCAAGCCGGGCAGCCACTGGGGAGCACGGGTCTTCGGATGCGAGCGAGCGGTCTGCTGGCGGTGGGGAGTGACACGGTGATGGGCACGGCGGAGCGGCGCGGTGCGCCCAGGGCGGGTGGGGCGCAGCTGACGGGGCATCGGGATCCCGAAGCGGCCGATCGCGACATTCCCGAGGGCGTGGCGGAGCCCTCAGGAGGGGACACGGAGGTTCCGGCCCACGAGGAGGGCCGCGGTGCCCGGGAGCACCAGTACTACCGGCCCCTGTGGGTCGAGGAGCCCGCGCGGCGGCGGCGCCTGCCGGATCCGGTGCGGACGGCGGCCGTGCGGGCGGTCCTCCTCATAGCCGTGACACTGATCCAGGCGATGGTGGCCTTCCTGTGCACGATGGCCGGGTCCTGGCTGGCGTTTCCCATGGTGATCAGCAGTGTGGTCAGCACGATCGCGGCCACATGGGGTGCCCTCGATGTATGGGTGACGCGTCAGGTCTGGAACCAGCGACACGGGGTGGTGTCCGTGCCGAGCAGCACGGCCCGGGCCCTGCGGCGCGAACGGCGCCGGACCCGGCGGCAGGAGCGCGCCGCCGAGCGGGCGCGGGAGCGGATACGCCGGCGGGCTGGAGCCGGGCAGTTGTCCCACCCGTGAGGCACGGCGGCAGCTGCCCGGACGCGGCGACAGACCGGATGTGGGAGCGGCCGCTCGGCCGAGGCCAGACCCGGCGGCTCCTCACCGTCGGACCGACTGTGCCGGCTCCTCCCCCGGGCCTCGCGCGAGTTCGCGTGTCGTCCGCATGAAGGACGCGGTCGAGGGCACGCGGGACAGCCCGGCCGCGGACCCGGGACTTCTGGGACAAGCCCAAGGTCGGGGCTGAAGCTGCCCGGCAGATCGCCGGGCAGCCCACGCTGAGCGGGTGGGCGGGGGCCGGCGGCGGCACCGAGCGGTCCGGCAGCTGTGACATCGGCCGGCAGATCGGTCACCTGACCCGCGGCCCCGAAAGGGGCCGCGCCTTGTGAAGAGGGGAGCGGACGATGATCCATCCGCCCTCCCTGGACGCAAGGCTGCGGGTCCAGGGAGTGGGGGGTGCGGATCACCGACCGGTCCCGGTCATGACCGACCTCGTCAGAGTCGACCCCCTGCATCGCGACCATGGTGATCGGGGCGTCATGACACAGGACGCTTGAACATCCTGGTCGCCGTGATCTCGCTGTGGACGGCCTCCCCCGCCTGGGGCTGCGGGGGCAGACCCGGGCGGAGGTGTTCCTCGACGCTGATGTATTTGAGGCCCGCCCTCAGGTCGGCGTCGTTGCGCATGCGGATGACCAGGGGGAACTCGGCCAGCGCGGTCGTGTCGAACAGGCCCGTGGTGTACAGGAGCTGGACGCCCAAGGCGTCCGACACCGCCCGCTGGAGTTCCAGCAGGTATGTGGCGTTGGCGCGGCCGATGGGGTTGTCGAGGAACAGCGTGCCGGCGTGCCGGTGCTTGTCACGGCCCCGGTCGTTCGAGCGCAGCGCGGCCATCGTGCAGTAGAGCGCGATGGCCGCGGTGAGGAGCTGGCCGCCGGAGAAGACGTCGCCCATCTGCCCGACGGGGACGCGCTCGGCGCGCAGCACGGCGTCGGGCTTGAGGATCTCGACGGCGACGCCCTTGGGCTGCAGGGCCGCGCCGACGCCCCGCAGCAGCAGGGACATGCCGTCGCGGCGCAGGTCGGAGTTCTTCTTGACGGCGGCGCGGGTCGCCTCGTCGATGACCTCGCCGAGCCGCTCGGTGAGGGTGGCCTGGTCGGGCTCCTCGAAGCGGATGCGGAGGAACTCCTGCCCCGACCACTCCCCCAGGCCCTCCGGCAGCCGGGAGAGCCGCTGGGCGGAGCGCAGCGTGGCCAGGGCCGACTCGACCAGGCCGCGCAGCCGGTCCACGATCGAGTCGCGGTTGCGCTCCAGTTGCGCCAGCTCGTCGGTGAGGACGCGGAGCCGGGGTGCGAAGGCGTCCGCCCACTTCTGGGCGTGTTCGGGCAGCGCGGAGGCGGGCAGTTCACGGATCTGCTGGCGGGCCGGGGTGCGGACCTGCTCGTAGCGCGTGGAGTTGGCGTGCCGGACGAGGATGTCGCTGGCCTCGCGGACGGCCGCCTCGGCGGCCGACAGGTCGGCGGCGCAGCCGCGCAGCGAACGACGGGCTTCGGCCGCCGACTGCCGGGCCTCCTCCGGGCTGCCGGGGTACGGCTCCGTCTCCTCCTGCTCCTCCTCGGTGCTGTGCTCGCGCAGCAGGTCGCGGAGCATGGCGGCGATCTCGTCGAAGCCGCTCGCCGCGTCCTCGGCGGCCCGGTGGGCGTCGAGGAGTTCGGCGTGCGCTTCCCGGGCCTGGTTCAGCGCCTCGGTGTGGGAGGTGAGTTCGGTCGTGGCGGTGCGCAGCAGGGACTGCGCGTGCTCGGCGTCGCGGGGCTGGAGGTCCTCCGGGAGGTCGGTGTGCGTCTCGCCGTCGTCGGCGGGGGCGAGGCGTTCGGCCTCGCCGCGCAGCCGGCCGAGCTGCTCGCTCGCGGTCGACATCCGGGTCTCCAGGAGCTGCACCAGCTCCTCGGCGCGGGCGGCGGCGGCCTGGCGGCTGGGGCCGTCGGAGCCGTCGGGGGATTCGAGAAGCTGCTCCGCGCGGGTACGGACCTTGTTGCTCAGCCGGTCCAGCTCCGCGCGGGCCGCGCTCTCGTCGCTCTCGGCCCGGGCCTGCTCGGCGCGCAGGTCGGCGCCCACGCCGACCTTCTCGTACAGCTGGGACGCGGCCCGGTAGGCCTCGCGCAGTGCGGGCAGGGAGGCCTTCGGGGTCTGGGCGTCGTCCTCGGGTACGTCGTCGGGGGCGCCCGCGATCTCGGAGCGCTCGGCGCGCAGCGCGCGGGCGGTGCGGCGGGTGTCGTCGGCGGCGCGCTGGGCGGCACGCCGGTCCTCGTCGGCGGCCCTGGCCCGCTCCAGGCAGGCCTGGGCGCTCGCCTCGGACTCGGCCGCCTCGTCGGCCAGTTCACGTAGCTTGACCTGCCAGCCGGACCGCTCGCGCAGCCGGTAGGCGAGCCCGGCGAGAGCGTCGGCGGAGCGGCGGGCCTTCTGTGCGGCCTCCTGCCGCTCGTCCCGGACGCGCGCGGCCTCGGCGGCGACCTCGTCGGCCTCGGCCCGCACGGTCCGGGCCTCGGCCAGCTCGGCCTCCGACTCCTCGGCGAACTCGCGGGTGTCGTGGGCCGCCCGGGCCAGTTCGGTGAGCCGGCCGGCGGGGCAGCCGGTGCGCCAGGAGGCGAGCCGGGCGGCCAGTTCGCGGTCCTTGCCGAGCCGGGCGGCGAGTGTGCGGATCTCCTCGTCCCGCTCGGTGGCCCGGGCCCGCAGCGCCTGTCGCTCCTCGTCGGCGGCGTGCTCGTCGTGCATGGCCGGGTTCGGCGGCACGAGGAACACGTCCCCGCTGTCGGTGTCCGGGGCCGGGGTCGGGGCGAGCAGGGCGGCGGCGGTGCCGACCGCCACGGCGGAGCGGGGCAGCAGCGCCGCGTCGCCCAGCGCCTCCCGGGCGCGTGCGTGGGAGGCGGGGTCGGTGATGATCACGCCGTCGACGAGTTCGGGCCGGGTGGCCAGTACGCGCGCGTGGTCGGCCGGGTCGACGGCCTGGGCGAGATAGCGCCAGCCGGGCAGCGCGGGGATGCCGTGCTCGCCGAGGAACTCGACCGTGGCGAGCACGTCCGGGCCGGGCGGCAGCAGCCCGCCGTCACCGAGCGCGCCGAGGATCCGGGAGTCGTCGGCGGCGGCCGTACGCAGCTCGAACAGCTGCCGCTCGGCGGAGGAGACGGCGTCGTCGAGCAGGTCGCGCAGGTCGTCGGCGAAGCGGTCGAGTTCCTCGGGGGTGAGTCCCTGGTCGCCGGACGCCGGCGGCACGACGGAGTCGCCGTCCGTGCCGTGGCGGGGCTGCGGGATGCCCGGGCGGGTCTGCGGGGTCAGGCTGAGCACCTCCGCCAGCCGTTCCTCGCCCGCCAGCGCCTCGGCGGTGCGGCGCTCGGCCTCGTACGAGCGCTCGGCCGCCGTGGCCGCGTCGGCAGCGCGGGCCGCGGTCAGTTCCGCGCGGGTCTCGGTGGAAGCGGCTTCGCGCGCGTGCTCCGTGGCCCGGTGGGATGCCTCGCGGGCAGCGTCCCAGGCCGCGACGGCGGTCTTCTCGGCGTCGCTGGCGGCCAGGGCCGCACGGGCCGGGTCGGCGTCGGGCGCGGAGTCGTCGAGCCAGCCGGCCCGTACTGCCTCGGCGGTCTCCTGCTCGACCTCGGCGAGGCGCTGCTTGAGATGACCGACCTCGCTGCGGGCGCGCTGCGCCTGCGTGGCGGCGGCAGTGGAGTCCCGGTAGGCCTCGTCGCTGACCTCCTGCAGGGCGGCGGAGCGCTCCTCCTCCTCGTTGGCGTGGCTCTCGGCCTTCTCCGCGGCCGCGTGCAGGGCCCGTACGAGGTCGACGGCGGCCTTGGAGCGGGCGGCCAGCGCGGGCGCCGCGTCCCGCTCGGCTTCCTGGATCGCGGCGGACACACGGGTGACGCGGTCGGAGGCGGCGCGGTGGCGCAGCACGGCCTCGGCGGCCTGCCACGCCGAGTACAGGGTGCGGGCGTCGGCCAGCTCGCGCTTCTGCGCGGCGGCGGACTTCTCCGCCCCGGCCAGCGCCAGCGAGGCATGCCGGTAGGCGAGTTCGGCGGAGATCAGCGCGCTGCGCTCGCGGGCCGCCTCGGCGTGCGTGACGGCGTACGCGGCGGCGGTGACCCGCTGGGCCAGGTCGGCGGCCCGGACCCGCTCCCGCACCCCCCGCGCGGACAGCCTGCGGGCCAGGGTCCGGGTACGGCGCTCGGCTCCGGTGTGGACGTCACGCGCGCGGGAGCGGGCCTCGGCGGCCTCGACGATCCGTCCGAGGAGGTCGACGGACCCGGCGGTGAAGTCGCGTTCGGCGATCAGCTCGGCGCGCCGGCCCAGCTTGTTGCCGAAGCCGCTGACCAGGTCGGCGAGCCCGTCGGTGTCGCGGGTGTCGGTGACGGCGCGCAGCAGCAGGTCGGTGAAGTCGGCGTCCTTCTTGACCGCGAAGAGACCGGCCGCCTCACCTTCGTCGGCGTTCATCTCACGCTGGTAGCGGAAGAGTTCGGGGTCGAGGCCGAGGTCGCCCAGGTGCTCGATCCAGCGGTCGTGCGTCTCCTCCCAGTGCACCTCCAGGTGCGGGTAGGTCTTGCCCGCCTCCGTGAGGGCGTCCCGGAAGCCCTTCATGGTGCGGCGCCGCCCGCGCGCACTGGACTGGCCCTCGACCGGGGCCCGTACGGCGGTGGCCTCCGCCACGGGCAGGTTGTCGAGGCTCAGGCCGGGGCCCGGACGGAAGGAGTACCAGGCCTCGGCGAACTTCCGGGGGTCGTTGGAGACCTGCCGCCCGCGCCACTCGCTGACCTTGCCGACGACGACGCACTCGCCGGTCAGCACGTGCTGCCACTCCAGGGCCACGTGTCCGCAGTCGTCGGCGAGGAGGAACTTGCGGAGCACGCCGGAGCTGGCGCCGCCGAGGGTGTTGCGGTGGCCCGGCAGCATCACGGAGAAGATCAGCTTGAGCAGCACCGACTTGCCGCCGCCGTTCTCCAGGAACAGCACGCCCGCGGGCGCGGGCCGGCGCGGCGGGCCGACCGGCTCCTCCTCGAAGAACTCCGCCTGCGTGGGCGCGGGATCGGGCACGATCTCGCCCACTCCCCGCAGGTCAAGCAGGGTGTCGGCGTAGCGCGCACCGGCGGGCCCGATCGAGTAGAGGCGGACCCGGGACAGCTCGTACATGGCGGACTCTCGTAAGTCTTCGTGAAGTGGGGGGGGTCAGGAGGAGTGGAACGGCAGCCCGGCGTCGGCGACCAGCTCCAGGTCGTCGCTCTCCTCTGGGGGCAGCAGCGTCGGTGTGCCGTCGGTGACCGGGACGACGCCCAGGTCCAGCAGCTCGGCCATGGCGGCGCTGCCGGCCATGTCGCGGACCTGGAGCTGGTAGCGGGCGGTCGTGCGGTACGTGCCGCCGTGGTCGTCGCCGGTGCGCTGCAGGAATCCGGATTCGGTGAGGAACGCGACGGCCTTGGCGACGATGCCGGTGGTCGAACCGGCCAGGCGGCGCGCGTCCTTGGTGGCGCCGGTGGCGGTGCGCCGCACCCAGATCCGCCAGGCCGCCTCCAGGCCGGGCGCGTCGGTCGCCGGGTCGGTGTTCTCGCCCTGTTCTTCGGCGCGCTCCTCCAGGCGGCGGCATGCCTGGCGCACGAAGGCGTCGACGCCGTTGACGGTGACCCTGCCGATGTAGCCGTCGTCGGCGAGGTCCTCGGGGCGGGGGAACGCCATGGCGGCGACGGCGAGATGGGCGAGCCCGTGCAGGAACCGGTCGCCGCCGTCGGCGGACGTACGACGCGCGTAGTCACCCATACGGACGGCGAACACCGAGTCCTCGGCGGCGGTCACGGCCATGCCCGCGCGCGGGGACACCTCCAGCACGATGAGCCCCAGACCCGTCGCCACGGCGTCCGCGAGCCGCGCGAACGGCGGGTCCTCGCGGTAGCGCCGCAGCAGGTCCGCGTACTCCTGGTCACGGGCGGGCTGCAGTTTGGGCTGCAAACCGAAGGACACGAGCCGAGCCGCGTCGGCGGCGTCGGCGGGAGTGACGGCGGCGCCGGCCGCGGGGGCCGGCCCGTCCGGCTCGCTCCACTCGACATGCTCGCTCACGGTCGGGACTCCTTGTGCCGCTCGTACTGACTCATGCTGCTTCCGTCCGGTCCGCCGCCATCCCCGCCGCGTCCAGCAGCGCGGTACCGACGATCAGGTCCGCCCCACCGAACTCCGGGTCGTCGAGCTCGGTCCCGTCGTCCACGGCGAACAGCAGCTTCTGCTCGCCCTGGCGGTAGGCCGTGCCGACCGGCGGGCTGGCGGCGTGCACCGCCAGCAGGGCCACCAGATACGGCAGCTCGGGGTCCTGCCGCCGGGCCTGTGCCAGCAGCCCCGACAACCGGCGCGGGGCGTCCGCCGGCAGGTCGAGCAGCTCCTGCGCCGCCGCCATCTGCTCCTCGCTGAACCGGCTGTCGTCCGGTGTGGCGATCAGGTCGGGCTCCGGCATCTCCGCACCCAGGTGCTCCCGCTCCAGCGGCGGTGTCAGCAGTATGTCGACCAGGTCCCCGACCCGGACGGACACCGGAGTGCGCAGCCCGGTGCCGCGGCGGAAGAACGCGTCGGTGACGCGGACGGCCTGCTCCAGCGGCAGCGGCAGCACGGGGGAGACGAGATGTCCGTACAGGTCGATCCCGGACGTCGTCATCGGAGTGGCGAAGGCCTGCCGGTCCTGCTCGGCGCGGAACAGTGGTCCGGCCTCCAGCAGCCGGGACTGCAACTGCGTGTGCCGGCGGATGCAGTCCTTGACGATGTCGACGAGCTCGGCGGCGCGGCGCTTGTGCTCGGGCTCCTCGGTCTCGTCACGCGCCTTGCGGATGTTGGTGAGGATCGCGTTCTCGTGCCGGTAGCGGTCGGCGACGTGTTCCAGCGCTTCGGCGATCATGTCGGGCACGGTGCTGAGCCAGTCCACCGCGCGCACGTTGCGCCGGGTCGCGTCCAGGGCGCGGCGCAGGGTCTCCGAGTACTGCACGGTGCGGTAGCGGGCCTGTTCGGCCGCGAGCTGGGCGTCGGCGAGCCGGCCGCGGCTGATCAGCACCTCCAGCTTGACCTCGGCGGCGATCTGCGCGCTGGTGACGTCCGTGTCGAGGGCGCCGACGAGGACGTTGACCGCCTCGTCCGTCGTGCGGAGGTAGACCGTGCCGCCGGGGCCGGGGACCTCCTCGATCAACTTGAAGTCGTAGTCGCGGCGCACATAGGTGCCGTCCGCCCCGAACGTGCCGTACACGGCGCGGAAGCCGCGGTCGACGCTGCCGACGTTGATCAGGTTCTCCAGGACCCACCGGGCCACCCGCTCGTGCTCGGCGGTGGGGCGCTGCGCGGCCTGGGCGGCGATGCGTGGGATGAGGCGGGCGACGATCTGGTCGTGGTCCGCGCCCGTGTCGAAGTCCATGTTCAGGGTGACCAGGTCGATGGCCGCGAGGGCGACCTCCGCCATGCCGTACACCGAGTACTCGCCGGCCAGGTTGGCCTTGCGGGTGTCCAGGTCGTGCAGCGGCGCGGTGCAGGCGAGCGCACGCAGGCGCCGCGCCAGGCCCTCGTCGGCGGCCGGCCCCGGGGCGGGGCGGGGCCCCGCGCTGAGCTGGGGCGGAACGCTGTCCGTCGATGCAGGCGAAGTCACGGTGCACAGACTAGGTCCTGGGTCTGACATCGGCCCAAACGACGCGGTACGCCCCCAGTGACGCCGCCCTCAGCCGTCCTCAGCCGTCCTCGCCGACCCGCCGCCGGTACACCTCGACCACGCGCTCCAGCGAGTCGTCGAGGTATCCCGCGAGCAGACGCTCGGCCTTCCCGCGGTCTCCTCCTTGAAGAGCCTCAAGAATCGCGACATTTCGTGTGATGTACGGCTCGTGCAGTCGCCGCGGCTCATCCACCACGTGGAAGGCGAGCCGCAGTTCGGCGAAGACGCTCCGCATCAGTTCGGCGGTGCGCTCGCTCGCGGCGAGAGCGACCAGCTCCCGGTGGAAGTGGATGTTCGCGGTACCCACCGCCTTCCAGTCACCTTCCCGAGCCGCCGTCCGCCCTTCCTCGACCGCCCCGGCCAGTCCGTCGAGCCCGTACGGCGGCTCACCGAGCCCGCGCACGACAGCGCACTCGACGAGCCGCCGGGTGCGGTAGATGTCCTCGACGTCCTCCACGGTCAGCACCCGCACGAAGACGCCCCGGTTCAGCTCGTGGACGAGCAGACGCTCGTGTGTGAGCAGCCGGAACGCCTCGCGCAGCGTGTTGCGGGAGACGCCGAGCGCGCCGCCGATGCTGTCCTCCGACAGGCGGGTGCCGGGTGGGAAGTAGCCCTCGGCGATCCGGCTCCTGAGGATGTCCGAGACCCGTTCCGCGGTGCTGGTGCGCCCCAGGAGAGCCCGGTCGTCGGCGAGGTCCTTCAGCTGCTCTGCCATGCCGGAATTCAATCGCAGATCACAAGTACGAACCAACATGGGTATTGAGGGATCGTTGAACAATCCTCTACGGTGCTACGCACGGCGTCGCTTCCCCCACCGCGGCGCCGACCGCTTCCGTACGGCACGGCTCACTCCCAAGCACCCTCCGTCCTCCCACTGCGAGGTGCCCATGAGTACGACCCCTCCACCGCAGGCCCTGACCGACGACACACGCCCCGCGACCACCGAACGCTCCCCGGACGACGGGGCGTTCGGCTGGCTGCGCGCCCTGGGCCCGCGCGGCCGCCGCGCCTTCGGCGGTGCCTTCGGCGGCTATGCCCTGGACTCGTACGACTACTTCACGCTGCCGCTGAGCATGGTCGCGCTGTCGGCCTACTTCGGCCTGAACAGCGGCCAGACCGGCCTCTTCACGACGGTCACCCTGGTGGTCTCCGCGATCGGCGGCGCCCTCGCGGGCGTGCTCGCCGACCGCGTCGGCCGGGTGAAGGCGCTGATGGTCACAGTGATCACCTACGCGGTGTTCACCGTCGCCTGCGGTTTCGCACCCAACTACGAGACACTGCTGGTCTTCCGCGCTCTCCAGGGCCTCGGCTTCGGCGGCGAATGGGCGGTCGGCGCGATCCTGGTCGCGGAGTACGCGAGCGCCAAGCACCGGGGCCGCACGCTCGGCGCGATCCAGAGCTCCTGGGCCGTGGGCTGGGGTATGGCCGTGATCGCCTACACCGTCATCTTCTCGGTGGCCGGCGACGACCTGGCCTGGCGCATCATGTTCTGGACCGGGGCGCTGCCCGCGCTGCTCGTCATCTGGTTGCGGCGCAGTGTGCAGGACGCGCCCGAGGCGGCCGCCGCTCGTGAACAGAGCACGGAGAAGGGCTCGTTCACGGCGATCTTCAAGCCCGGCCTGCTGCGGGTCACGCTCTTCGCCGTGCTGCTGTCGACGGGTGTCCAGGGCGGCTACTACACGCTGGCCACCTGGGTGCCGACGTATCTGAAGTCCGAGCGCGACCTGTCGGTCGTCGGCACCGGCGGGTATCTGACGTTCCTCATATCGGGCGCCTTCATCGGCTACCTCACCGGCGGCTACCTCACCGACAAGCTGGGCCGGCGGCGCAACATCTGGCTCTTCGCGCTGCTGTCGGCGCTCTGCATCCTGGCGTACGCGAACATCCCGAGCGGCGCCAACACCCTGCTGCTGGTGCTCGGTTTCCCGCTCGGGTTCTGCATGTCGGCGATCTTCAGCGGCTTCGGGTCCTACCTGAGCGAGCTGTACCCGACGGCGGTGCGCGGGACGGGGCAGGGCTTCACGTACAACACCGGCCGCGCGGTGGGCGCCGTGTTCCCGACGACCGTCGGGTTCCTGGCCGACAGCTGGGGCGTCGGCGGCGCGCTGGTCTTCGGCGCGATCGGCTACGGCATCGCGGCGCTGGCGCTGCTCGGGCTGCCGGAGACGCGCGGGAAGGAACTCGCGTGAACCGCACGAGCACCGACGACCGCCCCCTGCTCCTGCTCGACGAGCACGCCCACGCGTGGAGCCCCGAAACGGCGCGGGCCCGGTTCCGACAGGGCCTGACGGGTCCCACGGCCGGGGTCGCGGCGGGCCACACCCAGGTCAACCTGATCTCGGTGCCCGCCGACTGGGCCTACGACATGCTGCTCTTCTGCCAGCGCAATCCCAAGCCCTGCCCGGTCCTCGACGTCACGGACGCCGGATCCTGGACGACCGAGCTCGCCGACGGCGCGGACCTGCGCACCGACCTGCCCCGCTACCGGGTGTGGCGGGACGGCGAGCTGGTGGACGAGCCGACGGACGCGCGCCCGTACTGGCGGGACGACCTGGTGTCGTTCCTGATCGGCTGCAGCTTCACCTTCGAGTGGGCCCTGGGCGAGGCGGGCGTGCCGATCCGCCACGTCGAGCAGGGCCGCAACGTGCCGATGTACGTGACGGGCCGCCAATGCCGTCCGGCCGGGCGGCTGCACGGCCCGCTGGTGGTGTCCATGCGGCCGGTGCCGCCCCGGCATCTGGCGGCGGCGATCCGGGAGAGCAGCCTGCTGCCGGCGGTGCACGGCAGCCCCGTGCACTGCGGAGATCCCTCGGGCCTCGGCATCGACGACCTCGGCCGCCCCGACTTCGGGGACGCGGTGGACGCCGAGCCGGACGACATCCCGGTCTTCTGGGCCTGCGGTGTGACCCCGCAGGCGGCCGTGATGGCCTCGCGTCCGCCCTTCGCCCTCACGCACGCCCCGGGGCAGATGTTCCTCACCGACGCCCGCGACGAGCAGTACCGCGTGGCCTGACCAGGAGACAGCATGATCGATCTCAACGCCGACCTGGGCGAGGGCTTCGGACGCTGGCAGCTGACGGACGACGAGCGACTGCTGTCCGTCGTGACCAGCGCCAACGTGGCCTGTGGCTTCCATGCCGGGGACGCGTCCACCATGCGGCGGGTGTGCGAGCTGGCCGCCGAGCGGGGCGTGACGATCGGCGCGCAGGTCTCCTACCGGGATCTCGCCGGGTTCGGGCGGCGCGCGATGGACGTGCCGCCCGCCGAACTGGCGGCCGAAGTGGCCTACCAGATCGGCGCCCTCGAGGTCTTCGCGCGCGCGGCCGGCGCCCGCGTGGCCTACGTCAAACCGCACGGCGCGCTCTACAACCGGGTCGTGCGCGACGAGGAGCAGGCCGCCGCGGTCGTCGACGGAGTGCTCCTCGCGGGCGCCGCGCTGCCCGTCCTCGGGCTGCCCGGCTCGCGCCTGCTGGAGCTGGCCGGGAAGGCCGGACTGCCGGTCGTCACCGAGGCGTTCGCGGACCGGGCGTACACCGACGCGGGCACCCTGGTGCCGCGCACCCTGGAGGGAGCCGTGGTCACCGACCCGGACGCCGTCGTGGAACGCTCCCTGGGCCTGGCCCGTTCCGGAGAGGTCGTCTCCCGCTCGGGCACGCGCATCGAGGTGCGTGCGCGTTCCCTGTGCCTGCACGGCGACACCCCTGGCGCGGTGGAGCTGGCGCGCCGGGTGCGGAAGCGGCTGGAGGCGTCGGGGGTCCGGGTGGAGGCCTTCGCATGAAGGTACTGCCCGTCGGCGAGGACGCCCTGCTCGTCGAGGTCTCCTCGGACGACGAGGCCCAGGCCCTGCACGCGGAGCTGCTGCGGCGCCGCGCGGAGGGCTCCCTCGCGGCCCGCGAGATCGTGCCCGCGGCGCGAACGGTCCTCCTCGGCGGCCTCGACGCCCCCGCCCGGCTGGCCGCCGAACTGACCGCCGCCGACCTGCCGGCCACACCCCCACGCGCGGGTGAAGTCGTGGAGATCCCGGTGCGCTACGACGGCCCGGACCTGGCCGACGTCGCCGCCCACTGGGGCGTGCCGGAGCGGGAGGTCGCCCGCATCCACGGTGACACCGAGTTCCGGGTGGCCTTCTGCGGCTTCGCACCCGGCTTCGGGTACCTCACCGGGCTGCCGCCACGCTACGACGTGCCGCGCCGGGCGACTCCGCGCACGGCCGTCCCGGCGGGGTCGGTCGCCCTGGCGGGCCCGTACACGGGCGTGTACCCGCGCTCGTCGCCGGGCGGATGGCAGCTGATCGGCACGGCGGACGCCGTGCTGTGGGACCACGCGCGCGTGCCGGCCGCGCTGCTGTCGCCGGGCACGCGGGTGCGTTTCGTCCCCGGGGCGGGGTCATGACGGACCGTGCGCTCGCCGTGGTCCGCGCCGGGGCCCTCACCACCGTGCAGGACGCGGGCCGCCCCGGCCACGCCCATCTCGGTGTCCCCCGCTCCGGTGCGCTGGACCGGCCCGCCGCGGACCTCGTCAACCGGATCGCCGGCAATCCGCCGGAGACGGCCGTCCTGGAGACGACCCTCGACGGCTGTGCCGTACGCCCCCGTTCGACGGTCACCGTGGCGGTTGCGGGCGCGCCCTGCCGGGTCACGGTGGACGGACGGCCCGTCGCCTGGGGCGCGCCGGTGCGCGTGCCCGCCGAGTCGCTGCTGGACATCGGGCCCGCGGTGTCGGGCGTACGCGCCTACGTGGGGTTCGCCGGGGGCATCGCGGTCGAGCCGGTGCTCGGCAGCCGGTCCACGGACCTGCTGTCGGGGCTCGGTCCGCCCCCGCTCGCGGACGGCATGGTGCTGCCCCTGGGACGGCCGGCCGGCGTGCCCGCACGGGTGGACGTCGCTCCGCAGCCGGCGCCACCGGCCGAGCTGGTGTTGCGGGTGACACTCGGTCCGCGCGACGGCTGGTTCACGCCGGAGGCCGTGCGTACCTTCGTCTCCCGCGCCTACCGGGTGTCCTCCGCGAGCAACCGCATCGGACTGCGCACGGAGGGGCCGCCTCTGGCACGGGCCCTGCCGGGCGAACTCCCCAGCGAGGGCATGGTGCTGGGCGCCGTGCAGGTCCCGCCGGACGGCAGGCCGGTGGTGTTCCTGGCCGACCACCCGACCACCGGGGGCTACCCGGTGATCGCCGTGGTCCGCTCCGCCGACCTCCCGGCCGCCGCCCAGGCGGTCCCCGGCACACCGGTCCGCTTCGTGGCCGTACGTCGCCGTTAGAGCGGCCGGCCCGTACAGCGCACCCCACGCACGGGACAGACCCGTCAGGCCGCGCGTCCGCCCGCTCCGCCACCGGCACGGCGGCGAGGGCGGCCGGCACCGCGGCCGAGGCCCTCACGTCGAGCCGGGCGCTCGTGCCGCGGGCGCGGTGCCTGAGCTCGCCGGCGGCCAGGGTCAGCTGGGGCAGCAGGTCGGTATACCGGCGTGCCACCCGGTCGGTGCCCGCCCTGGCCAGCCATCGGGCGGCGGCCATGCCGCGCACGCCGAGGACGAACGGGCTGGCGAGGTGGACCACATCGGCGCGGTGCTCGATGAGGGTGGCGGCCAGGCGGCGGCTGGGGAGGGCGACGCGGACCTGGGGGGCGGGAGGGGACGTGGACGACGGGGCACGGCGCGAAGGCGTCGGGCTTCTTCCCGGACGGGGGTGCCCCCTGTCCTCCTGACCCGCGCGTCACCCCATGTTCATCCTGGAGGCGCGAATCCGCCCCGGCAGCCCCTCGGGGGGGGTCACACAGCGGTCTCCTCGGGGCCGATCCGGCTGCGTACGGCCGTCTGCACCTCGGCTTCCTCGGCCGGGTCGGCGGCGAGCCGGCGCAGTCGCTCGACGACGCGGGCGTCTCCGGTCTCGGCGTGCCGGGCGGCGATCTCCCGGGTGGTCTCCTCGCAGTCCCACAGGCACTCGACGGCGAAGCCGGTGCCGAAGGAGGGGTCGGTGGCGGCGAGGGCGCGGGCGGCCCGGCCGCGTAGATGGGAAGAGGCGGTCTCACGGTAGACGTGGCGGAGTACGGGGGCGGCGCAGGCGATGCCGAGCCGTCCGGCGCCGTCCACGAGGGTCCACAGGGTGGGCGCATCGGGGCCTTCGCCCCGCACCGCCTCCCGTAGCGCCGCGAGGACGCTGTCGCGGTCCTGCACCCCGCCCCGGCAGGCGAGGACGCGTCCGGCGGCGGCACCGAGGGCGTCCGGCCGGCGGGTCCAGGAACGCGCCCGGTCCACGGCGGCCGGCGAGCGCATCCGTTCGAAGGCGTCGACGGCCGCGTCCACGACGAGCGTCGAGCCGGTGGCCACGGCGCCCTCGATCAGATCGAGGGCCTCGGGATCGTCGCCGTCGGCGAGGTACCTGAGGGCCGTGCACCGGGCACCGTCGATGCCGTCCTTCGCCGCCCGGACGATCTCGGACCGGTCGTCGGGGCCCGCCACGGCGGTGAGACAGCGGGCGGCCGGCACATGGAGGGCGGCACCTCGCTCGATGCCCTGCTGGGCCCAGTCGAAGACGGCCTGCACGCTCCACCCCGGGCGGGGGCCGGAGGGCCGCATCTGCCGCTGCCAGCGGTCGAAACAGCCCGTTTCGTGGGCGGCACGCACGCGTGTGGCGACGGATTCGCGCGGATCCTCGGCCCACAGGCGCCAGGGCCGGGGCTCGAAGGCGTCCCGGACGGTGGCGGCCAGCTCGGCGTCGCCCTCCGGATCGGCCGGGAACCGGGCGAGGACGGGTGCGGCGAGGGCGCGCAGGCCCGCGTCGTCGTCCCTGAGGGCCAGCTCGTCGAGGGCCCAGGCCCAGTTGGAGCCGTGGGCGGCGTACCTGCGGAGCAGTTCGAGCGCGTCCCGCCTGCCGTAGGAGGCGAGGTGCCCGAGGACGGCGAGCGCGAGCCCGGTGCGTGACTCGTCGCCGTCGAGGACGTCCTCGGCGCAGAAGAGATGGGCCTCGATCTCGTCCAGCTCGCCGTTGAGGTCGAGGTAGAGGCGGGCGTAGTAGAGGGAGCGGTTCTCCAGCTGCCAGTCGTGGCGGGGATCGCGCAGCACACAGTGGTTCAGCGCCGCCAGCGCCTCGGGGCGCGGGGCGGTGAGCGCGTGCAACGTGCCGTCGCCGCGGCCCCGCTGGAGCAGGCCGAGCAGGGTACAGCTGGGCGCTATGACCGGATCGAACATGGGAAACAGCCTCACATCAAGCGTCGACGCAACCGGGGACGTGTACTACCTGGCCGCGTGACAACACGCCGGAGTGCCCGCCGTTTCCTGCTTGCTGTAGACCATCTTCCTCTGCCTCTCGTCGGTGGCCCTTGCGGACCGCGTCACGGTCCGCGCGGTGCGGCAACACCTGCCCAGCCATCACGTCCGTGAACCACGTCGTCATGATGACCCGGCACTCTCGTCTGCCGCGACCGAAATTTCGGCGGCCCTGTACCGCCTCCCCCGTTTTCTGTGTCGTTGCTGGTCAGATCTGTCGGCTCAGTACTCGCCGAACAGTTCGAGCAATTCCGTCCGACCGAACATCCTTGCGGTGTCGACCGCCGACGGCGTGCCGGCGGACGGGTCGGCGCCACCCTCCAGGAGGGCAATGATGACGTCCGCCTCCCCCTTGAAGACCGCTCCGGCGAGCGGGGTCTGGCCGCGGTCGTTGATCCGGTCGGCCTCGGCGCCGCGGTCGAGCAGCGCGCGGACCGCGTCGGAGTGGCCGTGATAGGCGGCGAGCATCACGAGCGAGTCGCCGCGGTCGTTGGTGAGGTTGGCCGGGACACCCGCGTCGACGTACGCCACGAGCGCTTCGGTCTGTCCCCGCCGGGCCAGATCGAAGATCTTGGTCGCCAGCTCCACGACCTCGGGGTCGGGGACTTCGGTCATCGGCCGGACCGCCTCTCCACTACGCATCGCCTCGGGGTGCGTACGCCTGCGAAGGGCGCAGCCGTACGAGTGAATCGCCAGGGTACTGGCTCGCGCGGCACATGACCCGATGTGCCCGAGGTAAAGATCAGCACAGACCCGGACCAGCGCAACCGCCCGGCCCCACCGGGCCCGGGACCACTCCGCCGCTCGGGGGAAATAGTCCGAATTTCACCCAGTTGCACCTTTTATCGTATGGATACATCCTGTGAGCCTGGAAGTACTCATGGTGACTGTCCCCGCGAACCAGGAGAACTCAAATGATCCTCTCCATCTCAGGCGTGGTCCTGCTCGGCATCGTCGTCTTCATCTTCTTCCGCAAGGACGGACTGAAGGCATCGCATGCCGTGGTCGCCATGCTGTTCGGCTTCTACCTGGCGAGTACGGCCATCGCCCCGAGCATCAAGGCGGGCGGCGAGAGCCTGGCGAGCCTCCTCGGCGGAATCAAGTTCTGACGCCCCCGCTCCCCGTACGCATCCCCCTCGTACGCACTCACTGGAGGCAGTAGTGGCCCGGCGCCCCCTCCCCCGCATTCTGAGCAACGGCAGCGCGCAGCTCGCCCGGAGCCGGGAGCTGGCCCGGACGGCCGCCGACAGCGCCACCGACGTCCTCCACCCGCTGATCACGATCGCGCGGGGTCTGCGCCGGCTGGCAGCGGCCGGGCGGCGCAGATGGACCGAGACCCCCAAGGAGCGACGGGGGGCGCTGCTGTTCCTGGTGGCCTCCGTGATCCTGGTCGTGGCGCTGGTGCCGTACGGACCGCTGCTCGCCGCCATCACCCTGATGGCGGCGGCGGCCTGGCAGGGCCGGGACCGCTCTTCGGCGGCGTCCGACGGGCCCGACGAGCCGCAGACCCAGCGGCTGAAGTCGCTGTACGAGGCGCTCGTGCCGTACTTCTCCGCCGCCGAGGACCCCGATCCGCTGTACTCCCACGGCGGCGCGTGGGACAAGGCCTTCCCCACCTACGCGTTCGACGGCGGGGGCCGGATCTCGCAGCTGGTGGTCCGCTACCCTGCGTACTTCACCGACGGCGAGGCCGAGGCCCGTGCCCGGATCGAGCACCTCCTCGCGGCCAAGTCGGGCCGGGGCCGCGAATACCACTTCACGTGGGACGAGGAGGGCAACCAGTTGACGGTGGGCGTACTCCTGCCGCTGCCCGTCGACATCGCCGCCCAGCGTTTCGTCACCACCCCCGGCGAGACGGTCCTGGGCTTCACCGACCCCACCCGGGTCCGGCGCACCCTCCCCCTCACCCACGGGGAGCAGCAGCGAGACGTGCCGCCGGTCGTCTGGCGCACGGGCCTGCGCTCCACCGAGCCGCACCTGCTGGCTCTCGGCCAGCCGGGCAGCGGCACCTCCACCCTGCTGCGGTCCATCGCCCTGCAGGCCCTGCAGCACGGGGACGTGGTGATCGTCGACGGCGGCGGCACCGGCGAGTACGCCTGCCTGACCGGCCGGGACGGCGTCCTGGCCGTCGAGGCCGGGCCGGCCGGGGTCACGGCCAGCCTGGAGTGGGCCGCGACCGAGACGGAGCGCCGTCTCATCGCCGCCAACCGCGCGCACCAGGCGGGCCATCCGCCGCCCGACGACACCAAGCGCCCGCTGTGGATCCTCCTCGACCGTCCGACCGCGTTCACCCACCTGGCCGCGGCGGACGGCCGCAAGGACCCGCAGTCCCTCCTCCAGGTCCCCCTCCGGCACGGCCGCCCGGCGAACGTGACGGTGGTCGTGGCCGACCAGCTGGACAGCATGGACGCCCTGAGCGAGCCGGTGCGCCGGCACACCCGCGCCCGCGTGGTCCTCGGCCCGGCGACTGCGGAGCAGCTCGAGTCGGTCCTGGGCGCGCCCCCGCACACCACTCCGATCGACGAGCTCCCACCCGGGCGCGGCTACGCCCGCCTGGGCGCGGGCCCGGTCCACCGCTTGCAGGTCCCCGCCACCCCGAACCCCTACGACGACGCGACGCCCGACGTCCTCTGCCAGGCGGTCCTGGACCTCCTCCCGCCGCGCACGACCCCGGCGGACGGGGAGACGATCCCGGAGCAGGACCAGCCGGAAGGCGAGCCGGAGCCGGTGCCGATGGAGCAGGCCGGTGAGCAGGGACCTGAGCCGGTTCCGGTGGCGCCGGAAACGCCGGAACCGGAGCCGGAGGCAGTGCCCGTCCTGACCAAGGAGCCCCTGCCGAAGCCGGTACCGGTCCTGACCAAGGAGAAGTAGCCATGGGCCGCGCGCCGCCGGGGATGCACGGCCCCCGGCGGCCATGCCCGACCGGCCCTCAGGCCACGAACGTACGCGGCGCCTCCGCGCTCCCCACCGCGCCGCTCTCCACCAGAGCCGCCGCCGCGGCCAACCGCACCGCGGCCTCCTCGGCCACCGCCCCGCCCACGGTGAACGGCAACCGCACGTATCCCTCGAACGCCCCGTCCACCCCGAACCGCGGCCCGGACGGCACCCGTACTCCCACGCGCTCCCCCGCCTCGGCCAGCCGCGACCCGGACAGGCCGCCCGTGCGCACCCAGAGCGTCAACCCGCCCCGGGGCACCTCGAACTCCCACCCGGGCAGCTCCCGCCGCACCGCGGCCACCAGCTCGTCCCGGTTCGCCCGCGCCTGCTCCCGCCGCACCTCCACGGCCTGCCCCCATCCCCCGGTCCCGAAGAGCCAGTTCACAGCCAGCTGCTCCAGCACCGGCGTACCGAGATCGGCATACGCCCGGGCGGCGACCAGGCTGCGGATCACGTCCGGCGCGGCGCGCACCCACCCGATCCGCATCCCGGCCCAGAACGCCTTGCTCGCCGACCCCACCGTGATCACCGTGGACCCGGCCGGGTCGAACGCGCACACCGGCCGCGGCACCCGCACCTCCGGATCGAGCCACAGTTCGCTCATGGTCTCGTCGGCGATCAGCACCGTCCCCGCGGACCGCGCGGCGTCCACGAGCCGCCGCCGCTGGTCCTCGTCGGCGAGGGCCCCGGTCGGGTTGTGGAAGTCGGCGACGACGTACGCGATGCGGGGCGCGGCGTCCCGCAGGACCTGGCGCCAGCGGTCCATGTCCCACCCGGTGAGCCCCTCGGCCATGGCGACGGGCACCAGCCGGGCCCCGGCCTCCCGCATCAGCTGAAGGATGTTGGCGTACGAGGGTGACTCGACGGCGATGCGCTCGCCCCGCCCGGCGAAAAGGTGGCAGATGGCGTCGATCGCGCCCATCGCCCCGGTCGTCACCATGATCTGCTCGGGCATGGTGGGAATGCCGCGCGCCGTGTACCGCTCGGCGATCATCGCCCGCAGCGCGGGAAGCCCGGCGGGGTAGTCGCCGTGCGTGTGCGCGTACGGCGGCAGTTCCTCCAGGGCCCCCTGGACCGCCCGGGTGAGCCAGGGCTCGGGAGCGGGGAGTGCGGCGCAGCCGAGGTCGATCATCGAGCCGAGGGCCTCCGGCGGCAGGGGCTCCAGCCCGCGCGCGGGCAGCGGGTTCCCGGCCGGGACGGCGGTCCAGCTCCCGGCACCGCGCCGGGACTCCAGGAACCCCTCGCTGCGCAGCGCCTCGTACGCGGCGGCGACCGTCGTGCGGCTGACGGACAGGGAGAGGGCGAGCTCGCGTTCGGCGGGCAGCCGGGCGGCCACCGGGACCCGCCCTTCGAGCACCAGCAGGCGGATGCCGTCGGCGAGTGCGCGGTAGGCGGGCGGGCGGCGGGTGCCGGGACCCGCTGGCCGGTCCTGCTGGGAGCTGAGGAGCCGGGCGAGCTGCGCCGCACCCACGGCCGAGGTCCATTCCGCCATAGAGATCAGTCCACCTTCCTCGGATTGGCCATGGATGGCCTCTCCATCCAAGCCACATGGTGTCATGCAGCAGTCCACTACCACCACAGGGGGGCACATCATGTCCACGCGAGGACGTCTCACCCGGCGGCTCGTCCAGCTCTACGCCGGTCTCGCGCTGTACGGCGCGAGTTCGGCACTGCTCGTCCGGTCGGGGCTCGGACTGGAGCCGTGGAACGTGCTGCACCAGGGCCTCGCCGAGCGGACCGGGCTGTCCATCGGCGTCGTGCTGACCCTCTTGGGCGCCGCCGTACTGCTCGCATGGATCCCGCTGCGCCAGCGGCCTGGCCTGGGCACGATCTCGAACGTGCTGGTCATCGGCATGGCGATGGACGCGGCGCTGGCCCTGGTGCCCGACGCGCACGGCCTGGCCCCACGCGTCACGCTGATGGCTGCGGGGATCGTCCTGAACGGCGCGGCGACCGGCCTGTACATCGCGGCCCGCTTCGGACCGGGGCCGCGCGACGGCCTCATGACCGGGCTGCACCAGCTCACGGGCGTCTCGATCCGCCTGGTCCGCACGGGCATCGAGCTCGCGGTCGTGGCGGCCGGCTTCGCCCTGGGCGGGACGGTCGGGATCGGCACCCTCCTGTACGCCCTGGCGATCGGCCCCCTCGCCCAGGTGTTCCTGCGCGTGTTCGCCGTCCCTGCGGCATCCGGCGGCAGCACGGTCGTTGCCACGGGTCAACCCCGAGGGGCGATACTGCGTCCGTGACCCCGCGGATACGCCATCCCTACCTCGACCACCCCGGCCCGATCGCCTTCGCCCACCGGGGCGGGGCCGCGGACGGCCTGGAGAACACCGTGCGGCAGTTCCGGTGTGCCGTCGAGGCCGGCTACCGGTACATCGAGACCGACGTCCACACCACCCGGGACGGCAAACTCGTCGCCTTCCACGACATGACCCTGGACCGGGTGACGGACGGCGCGGGCCGGATCGCCGACCTGCCGTGGCAGGAGGTCCGGCAGGCGCGCGTGGCGGGTGAGGAACCTCTGCCCCTCTTCGAGGAACTCCTGGAGACCTTCCCCGGCGTGCGCTGGAACGTGGACGTCAAGGCGGAGGCGGCCCTGCTGCCTTTCCTCGACCTGGTGGGGCGGACGGACTCCTGGGACCGGATCTGCCTCGGCTCGTTCTCCGAGGCGCGGGTGGTGCGAGCCCAGCGGCTGGCCGGCCCCCGCCTGGCCACGTCGTACGGCACGCGGGGGGTGCTGAACCTGCGGTTGCGCTCCTGGGGGCTGCCCGCTGCGGTACGCCGCTCGGCGGTGGCCGCGCAGGTCCCGGAGATCCAGTCCGGCATCCAGGTCGTGGACCAGCGCTTCCTGCACGCAGCCCACGCGCGCGGGCTCCAGGTGCACGTGTGGACGGTCAACGACGAGGAGAGCATGCACCGGCTTCTCGACCTGGGCGTGGATGGCATCATGACCGATCACATCGACACGTTGCGCAAGGTCATGGAGGACCGCGGCGTCTGGGTCTGAGGCCCCGGGACCGTCCCCTCTGCGCGTTCACGGGGAAGCGAGGGCACGGGTGGGCAAGGACACCGTGCGGACACCGCCGGCCGACGAGGCCGCGGAGCTGAGGCGCGAGCAGCGCGGCTGGTACTTCTACGACTGGGCGTGCTCCGTCTACTCGACGAGCGTGCTCACCGTGTTCCTGGGCCCCTACCTGACCTCGGTGGCCAAGTCGGCGGCCGATGCCGACGGGTACGTCCACCCCCTCGGCATTCCGGTACGGGCCGGTTCCTTCTTCGCGTACTCGGTGTCCCTGTCGGTGATCGTGGCCGTGTTGGTGATGCCCCTGGTGGGCGCCGCCGCCGACCGCACCGGCCGCAAGAAACCCCTCCTCGCGGCCGCCGCCTACACCGGTGCCACGGCCACGGCGGCCCTCTTCTTCCTGGACGGCGACCGCTACCTGCTGGGCGGGGCCCTCCTGATCGTGGCGAACGCCGCGCAGTCCGTGGCGATGATGCTCTACAACTCCTACCTGCCGCAGATCGCCCCGCCCGAGCAGCGGGACGCGGTCTCCTCCCGCGGCTGGGCCTTCGGCTACGCGGCGGGCTCACTGGTCCTCGTCGCCAACCTGGTCCTCTACACCGGGCACGACAGCTTCGGCCTCTCCGAGAGCTCGGCGGTCCGCATCTGCCTGGCCTCGGCCGGCCTGTGGTGGGGTGCGTTCGCCCTCATCCCGCTGCGGCGGCTGCGCGATCGCAGGACGGCCGGACGCGAGGCGGCCCTCCCGGGCTTCCGGCAGCTCGCGGCGACCGTCCGCGACATGCGCCGCCATCCGCTGACGCTGGCCTTCCTGCTCGCCTATCTCGTCTACAACGACGGCATCCAGACGGTGATCACCCAGGCCTCCGTCTACGGCTCCGAGGAGCTCGGTCTCGGGCAGTCCACCCTCATCGGCGCCGTGCTGCTGGTGCAGGTGCTGGCGGTGGCGGGCGCGCTGGCCATGGGGAGGCTGGCCCGGGTGTACGGGGCCCAGCGCACGATCCTCGGCTCGCTGGTCGCGTGGACGGCGACGCTGGCGGCCGGATACTTCCTGCCGGCCGAGGCCCCGGTGTGGTTCTTCGTCCTGGCCGCCGGGATCGGCCTGGTCCTCGGCGGCAGCCAGGCGCTGTCCCGTTCCCTGTTCTCCCATCTGATCCCGCCGGGCAAGGAGGCCGAATACTTCTCGGCGTACGAGATGAGCGACCGCGGCATGAGCTGGCTCGGGCCGCTGCTGTTCGGGGTCACCTACCAGCTGACCGGGAGCTACCGGGACGCGATCATCTCGCTGGTGGCGTTCTTCGTGCTCGGTTTCGCCCTGCTGGCGCGGGTTCCGGTGCGGCGTGCGATCAGCGAAGCGGGGAATCCGGTTCCTGACAGGATTTAGCACTCAGAGCGAAA
This sequence comes from Streptomyces sp. NPDC057424, assembly GCF_042803315.1. Taxonomy (NCBI): domain Bacteria; kingdom Bacillati; phylum Actinomycetota; class Actinomycetes; order Kitasatosporales; family Streptomycetaceae; genus Streptomyces; species Streptomyces sp. NPDC057424. The sequence goes on along the minus strand of NZ_JBHVCP010000059.1, from coordinate 696 downwards.
GGGCTGTAGTGTACGCGTTTGGCCTGCCAGGCGTACCGTTACTGCGCGTCAAAGATGCCGAAACGCTGGGTTATATCTGCTATCAGATGTGACAAACCGGGCGCTGGTGGGTACAACAAGGGCGGCTACGACGGCGACGCATGACCCGGAACGGGACTCGGAACGGGAATCTTTACCGCCGACCGGACGTTGACCGGATGACGACGACAGCGACACCTGTCCTGTGGGCGACAAGCCCGGGAGGCACGATTCATGAGTGAGCGAGCTCTTCGCGGCACGCGCCTCGTGGTGACCAGCTACGAGACGGACCGCGGCATCGACCTGGCCCCGCGCCAGGCCGTGGAGTACGCATGCGAGAAGGGGCACCGCTTCGAGATGCCCTTCTCGGTCGAGGCGGAGATCCCGCCGGAGTGGGAGTGCAAGGTCTGTGGGGCCCAGGCACTCCTGGTCGACGGCGATGTCCCTGAAGAGAAAAAGGGCAAGCCCGCGCGTACGCATTGGGACATGCTGATGGAGCGGCGCACCCGTGAGGAACTCGAAGAGGTCCTCGAGGAGCGCCTGGCGGTTCTGCGCTCCGGTGCGATGAACATCGCTGTTCATCCCCGCGACAGCCGCAAGTCGGCATAGTCCCGCAAGGGCCTGGCCGAAGTAACAGCGCATCAGAAGACCGCGGGCGCCGTACGAGAAGTACGGCGC
>NZ_JBHVCP010000058.1:0-48947 GCF_042803315.1 Streptomyces sp. NPDC057424 | reverse complement strand
CGCGTATCCGGCGCGGACGTCGAAGGCGTCGTAGGGCGTGCCCTCGGCCGCGTCGGGGAGCGGCGCCGTCGCCGTGAGAGCACCGGCGGTGAGCGCGGTGGCGCCCGCCGCCTTCAGACCGGAACCGGCCCCTTCGTCAGAGGGTGAGGCGCATACCGGACCCGGTCACCGGCTGGGGCGCCGGTATGCCTTCACGACGCTGGCGTAGCTGTGCTTGGCGTGGCCCTGGGCGATGACGCCCTCCATCAGCGCCTCGGAGTACTTGGGCAGTTCGGTGTCCACGCCGAGCGCCTCGCTCTCCTCGACGAGGTGCTTGAGCGCCCCCAGGTGCGTCTCCAGGGTGGCGTCGTTGGCCGGGAACTCCTCGTCGCCGGCGTCGATCTGCGCGGCGTAGTCGGCCGTGAACATCTTGATGGCGTCGAGCCACATGTGCGCCCACGGCAGGAAGTCCTGCGCCTTGACGCCGCCGGTCTCCACGATGGCCACACCGTGCAGGAAGCTGTTGAGGGCGCCCCACATCAGGCCGAGCAGCGACACGTCGAACAGGGCGGGCTTGCCGTGGTCGGTGCCGAGGTAGGTGGTGCCGCCTCCGAGGAGCTTCAGCACGGGCTCGTGGGCGTCGAAGACGGCCTGGTCACCGGCGTAGAAGAGGACGGAGGTCGCGGCGCCGATGCCGGGCGGGGTGATCATGACGGCGCCGTCGAGGTACTGCGCGCCGTTCTTCTCCGCCCACTCGGCGGTCTGCCGGGCCTGCTCGGAGGAGCCTGTGGTCAGGTTGACGACGGTCTTGCCGCGCAGGGCGTCCCCGAGCGAGCCGATGACGGCGTGCACCACGTCGTACGTCGACACGCACACGACCACCAGGTCGCTCGCGGTGACGGCGTCGGCGGGGTGCGCGGCGAGGACCGCGCCGTCCGCGACGAGAGTGTCGGCCTTGTCCGCCGAGCGGTTCCACACGGTGGTGGTGTGACCGGCCTTCAGGAAGGCGGCGGCCAGGGCCTGCCCCATCAGGCCGAGGCCGAGCACCGACACCGAGGTGTGGTTGTCACCCATGAATCTGATCCTCCAGTACGAAGTGGTGTGCTGAACGAGCCGGCACGCGGGGCGCGCCGGAAGGAGAGCGGGTCCGGGGTGCCGACTCAGAGGAAGACGGTGCCGGGCTCCTGGCCTGCCGGGGACGCGGCCCCGGAGTTCGAGGTTGACGTCGGCGTGGGCGGGGGCGCGCAGCGAGAAGCCCTGGATGTCGCCGTGGAAGCGCCGCAGGTGGACGTCGCGCCGGATGACGGAGCCGCCGCGTCTGAGAGCGCCGGGCCGGGAATCGCCGAATCGCCGGAACCACTGTCGCGTTCTTCCGGGACGCCGGGAACGTCCGACTGTGTTCGGTGCCCTTTCCTGATGCTGCCGATGATGATCGCCGGCCGCAGTCGTTCCTTCTCGGCCACCTGCTCCCGCCTTCCGCCTCAGCGCCGAACCGCATTCCTCGGGGAACCCTGGCAAGTGCCCCTTCGGATTCGCTTCGGACGACTTCGGAAACGCTGCGGGGGCGCCCTTCGGAGCGGTGGACGGGCCCCTTTCGTCGCACGTCGCGCCGGTCGTCGGCCGGTTACGCTGAGATCATGGAATTCGGGGTGCTGGGGCCGCTGGAGGTGCGCACGGACGAGAGTCGTGTCGTGCGGGTACCCGAAGTCAAGGTGCGAATGCTCCTCGCCGATCTGCTCGCCCACCACGGGCAGGTCGTCCCGGCGGCGCGGCTCATCGAGGACCTGTGGGGCGGCTCGACGTTCACGGCCCGGCCCACGGCGTCGCTCCAGGCCAAGGTCTCCCAGTTGCGGCGTGCGTTGCAGGACGCGGAGGCGGGCGCCCGTGAACTGATCGCGCACCGGCCGCCCGGATACGTCCTGGACATCCCGGCCGGAGCGCTCGACGCCGGGCGGTTCCGTGCACTGGTCGCCCGGACCCGGTCCGTCGGGGACCCGGTGACGCGGGCGGCGCTGTACACCGAGGCGCTGGCACTGTGGCGCGGCCCCGCCTTCGCCGAGTTCGCCGACCAGCCGTCCGTACGGCCGACGGCGGCGAGCCTGGAGGAGGAGCGGCTGACGGCGGTGGAGGAACACGCCGGGGTGCGGCTGGAGTTGGGCGAGCACAGTCTCCTGGTGGGTGAGCTGACGGAGCTGGTGGAGCAGCATCCGCTGCGCGAGGGGCTACGGGGCGCGCTGATGCGGGCGCTGTACCGGGCGGGCCGCTCCTCCGACGCGCTCGACTGCTTCAACGACGTGCGGCGCCGGCTCGACGAGGAGTTGGGGCTGACCCCCGGCCCGTCCCTGGAGGCGCTGCAGCGGGCCATCCTGCGCCACGACCCGGACCTGGCCCGGCCGGAGCCGCCCGCGCGGTCCGCCGCGGGGGTGCGGGCGGGGCCGGGGCCGAGCGGGCCGGCCTCGCCCCTGGTGGGCCGCGAACAGGACGTACGGGCGATCAGGGCTCTGCTCTTACAGCGCCGCCTGGTGACGCTCACCGGCCCGGGAGGGGTCGGCAAGACCCGCCTCGCACAGGCCACGGCGGAGAGTCTCGCGGGCGCGTTCGGCGAGGGCACCTGGCTGGTGGAGCTCGCGGACGCCGGTGGCCTTGAGCGGTTCGCCGGCGCGGAGGCGCTGGCCGAGCAGGTGATGGCGACGCTGGGCATCCGGGAGAACACCTCGGACGACGACGCCGAGGGCCCGGCGGACCGCCTGGCCAACGCGCTGGCCGGCCGGCGGCTGCTGCTCGTGCTGGACAACTGCGAACACGTCGTCGAAGCGGTCGCGCGACTGGCCGGCCTGCTGCTGAGCCGGGCACCGCACCTCCGCATCCTGACGACCAGCCAGGAACCGCTGCGCACCCGGGACGAGTCGGTGTATCCGGTGGCACCCCTGTCGCTGCCCCCGGAAGACGGCCCGGACCTCGACGCCCTGACGAGCGCGGGGGCCGTACGGCTCTTCGTGGACAGAACCAGGGCGACGGACCCGGACTTCACGCTCGACGCAGCCACCGCCCCCCTCGTCGCCGACGTGTGCCGACGCCTCGACGGCATCCCGCTCGCCCTGGAACTGGCCGCCACGCGCGTGCAATCGCTGGGCATCAGGGAACTGCACGACCGGCTCGACGACCGTTTCAAGGTGCTCAACAGCGGTTACCGGGACGCCCCTTCACGTCACCGGACGCTGCAGGCCACACTCGACTGGAGCTGGGGCCTGCTCGACGACCGCGAACAGACCGTTCTGCGGCGGCTGTCGGTGTTCGGCGAGGGGTGCGGGCTGCGAGCCGCCGAGGAGGTGTGCTCCGGCGGCGGTGTGTCCCCCGCCGACGTACTCGACGCGCTGGGCCTGCTCGTGGAACGCTCGCTGGCCGTCCGCACCGAGGGACCGCAGGGCCCGCGCTACCGGCTGCTGGAGTCCGTCGCGGTCTACGCGCGTGACCAGCTCGCCGAGTCCGGTGAGCACGCCGGGACCGCCGCCCGGCACCTGCGGCACTGCGTCCGTCTCGCCGAGCGGGCCCGGCCGCATCTGCACGAGCGGGAGCAGTACCGCTGGTTCCAGTACCTGGACCTGGAGGCGGCCAATGTGCAGCGCGCACTGGCCGAGGCCGGCCGGGCCGGGGCCGCGCAGGAAGCGCTGCGCCTGGTCAACTCGCTGACCTGGTACTGGTATGTGCGCGGCCGGCTGGGCGAGGCCCGCAGGGCGCTGGCGACGGCCCTGGACACGCCGGGCGAGGCCGCGCCCGAGGAGCGTGTGGAGGCGGTGTTCTGGTACACGGGCATCCGCCTGCTGCTCGGCGAGCACGACCGGGAGTGCGACGCCCTGGAGGAGGACCCGGCGGAGTCCACGCCGGAGTCGACCAGGGCCCAGTGGTTCCTGGCGCACGCACAGTGGACCGTGGGGGCGCTGGTCAAGGGCGAGCAGCGGGTCGAGCGGGTCCTGGTCCGCTTCCGCACCCTGCGCGACGCCTGGGGCACCGCGGCCGCGCTGACCACGCGCGCGTGCTTCGCCCTGGCCCGCGGGGACCTGGAGTCGCTGCGCGGCAACGCCGAGGAGGCCCGCGCCCACTTCGCGGAACTGGGCGACCTGTGGGGCCGGTTGAAGACGACGGACGTGCTCGGCAGGCTCGCCGAGATCAACGGCGACTACGACCTCGCCGCCCAACTGATGCGGGAGAGCCTGCGCATCGCCCAGGCCCTGGAGACATGGCCGGAGGTGTCCACGAAACTGTCGGGACTCGGCAGGATCGCCCTGCTCACCCAGCGCTACGACGAGGCCGACGACCTGCACCGGCGCGCCCTGCGGATCGCGGTCGAGCAGGGCAACCAGCCGGCCGAGCAGTTCGCCGCGCTGGGCCTCGCCCTGAGCGCCCGCCGCCAGGGCCGCCTCGACGCCGCCGAGGAGTGGCTGCGGCCCTGGCTCGCCTGGAACCGCCGCCGCGGCGACGGCCCCGGCCTCGCGCTGGTCCTGGCCGAACTGGGCTTCAGCGCCGAACAGCGCGGTGACGCCGACCGCGCCCTGGCCTACCACCGGGACGGCCTCACCACCGCTGCCACGACCGAGGACCCCCGCTCGGTCGCCCTGGCCCTCGAAGGCCTGGCGGGCGCCTACTCCCTCACGGACGACCCGGAACGGGCAACCCGCCTCCTCGGCACGGCCGCAGCGACCCGGGAACGCGCCGGCGCCCCGCACCCCCCGGCGGAACGGGGCGACGTGGAACGCATCGCGGCCCGCCTGCGCGACACGATGGACGGGACGGCGTACACGCGGGAGTTCACCCTCGGCACCCAACGCCACCACGAGAGCGAGGCCCTGGCGGAGACACACCCGCCAACACCGTGAGGCGCCCGCAGCGACCAGGCACCCGGTGCCACGGCAGCCCGGCCGTCCGCACGCCGGCGATCGCCGCGGTGTGCTCCGGAGCCCGCCCCGCGTCCTCGCGGTCCAGGGCGGGCAGGTCGTACGGCTCGGACAGCGGTCCCTGGACGCGCCGGCACGGCATCGCGTCGCGGACCACCGCCCGCTCGCGGCCCAGGGACCATCTGATCCGTGGCTCCGGGCGGATCGGCCAGCGACGCTCCACCAGCCACTTCACGGGGACACGGAGGGGCGCTGGCGGGAACCGGGCGATCAGTATTTCTCTTCCGCGCCGAGGACGGACCGCAGCTTCCGGTGTGCTTCTCCGGGACCGCCGCCCTCCTGCCCTTCGAGCAGGGCGGCTGCGATGGCGTCCAGCTTGCGCTGGACGGCGCGCTCGGCCCGCAGCTCGGCGTTCTTCAGCAGCGCCACCAGGAGCAGGGTCACCGCCGACATCGCCTCGCCCACGAACAGGAGCCACGCGATCGGCAGGCCGATCACGTGCAACGTGACAGCCACGGCAACCAGGATCAGGCAGATCCCGAAGAACGGTGCTGAGCTGGTGAACCGTGAGGCGTTCTCGGCCAGCCTCTCAAACGGCTGACTCCGCGAGCCCCCGCGGTCGGACGGATGCTTGAGGATCATGCCCACTCTCTACAGCGGACGGTGGCATGCCCGAAGGGAGGCACGCCTGGCCAGGATGCGGTCTTTCCTCCCCGCGTGGTCGGCGGGATTCCGTCCTGGTGTGCGGCGAGGGGGTCGTGGTCGACGCGACGGGCACCGTGACGGTGCGCCTCGCGCTCCACCCGGGAAGCGATCTTCGCGACGACCCGGTCGGCGGGGTGGTGATCACACCGCGCTCCCCGCGGGGGTGCCCGGACGCCGATCTGCTTCACCGGTCACCGCCGCCAGTCTCCCCGGGCCTGTCGCCGGTCATCGCGGATACGATCCTGCCGGTCTCGGCGGCGGACGAAGTCGCCCGGTTCGAGATCACCTTCCGCGAAACGCCCGGCCACGAGACCGACGACGCCCAGCCCCAGTACCAGCAGGAAAGCCCAGAAGCTGCCGAAATACGCGGCGAAACCCAGCGCCATTCCGGCCATCAAGCCCACCACGGCCCTGCTCATCACGCGCTCCTTCACTCAAGCGGACTGCTCCGCCCCGGCTACCGGATCCGCAGCCGCTCTTCCCTCTCGTCCTCCTGGCACGTCATATTCTGATTGTATTCGAAATTTGCATGTTTTAACCGGTGTAAAGATCGTGGCGGGTGGTCCGACGAGTGGCCCGGGCGTCTTTCCTGGAGACGGGACGGCCGTGCTAGGCGTCCGCGAGAAGAGGGTCGTACGGGGTGCTCGTGCGGCGGGCGGACATGAAGGAGAGGAAGTCACTCACGAAGGCGCTGCGGCCACAGGTTCCGTCGGTGGTGGCGAGGTCGCGGTGGAAGGCGGTGCGGAAGAGGGCCCGGTACTCGTCCGCGTCGATGGTCCCGTTGCCGTCCCTGTCGGTGGCGTCGAAGAGCACCTCGGCGACGCGGATGAGCGCGGGTCCGGCGAGGGAGGGGACGGCGGCGGCGTACTCGTCGGCGCTGACACGGCCGTCACCGTCCGTGTCGAGGGCGGCCTGGAGCTCGCGCCACCAGGCCGCGAAGGCGTCGTAGAGTCGCGTCTCCTCGGGTTCGTCCAGGTCGAGACGGGTGGAGAGCTCGCGGGCCATGGCTGCGAGGTCCGGCCAGTCGAGATGGCCGTCACCGGTCTGGTCCAGCACCTGGCGGAAGAACTCCGCCGCCGAACGCCGGTCCTCCCCCGCGCGTGTCGCCGGGGCCGGAGCGGGGTCGTCGCCCAGTGGGGTGAGGAGGCGGAGCAGCGACGACGCCCGCTTCATGCGGCCGCGTAAAGCCGCCACCGTCCGGGCGCGAGGATCGTCGCTCCCGGGCGAGAGCGAGAGGAGTTCGATGACGCTCTCGGCGTTGATCCAGCCCTCGGGCAGGAAGCGGGCCAGTCCGGCGGCGAGGTAGGCGCCCTGCATGAGGGCCTGGGCGCCGGGCATCTCCGGAAGGCCGGTCCGGCGCCGGTACGGCTCGGGGAGCGAGGCGACGGTGATGGCGCCGAGGACCGGACCGGCGACGGCCCGGCCCGCCGCCCACAGCGTCGGCAGGCCGTCGAGCAGGGCTGGGGCGGGCAGGTGGTCGAAGAGCCGGTAGAGGATGATGCGGGCCGCCTCGGTGTTCTCCAACTCGTTCTCGACGACCCGGTCGAAGTAAGGCCAGAAGTCGTTGACGTCTCCGGGGAGCTCGTCGGCGTCACCGTCGAGGGCGGCGAGATACGCGCGGTACTCGGCGTACATCCGCTCCATCGTGTCCTGGTCGAGCGGCTGGCCGCTCAGCCGGCACATCGTGACAGCGCTCTCGAAGAGGGTGGCGACGACCCAGGCACGAGTCGCACGGTCCATCGCGTCATAGGCCCGGCCGCGCGAGTCGGAGCCGCTCATACGGGCGTGCAGCCGGTTGAGCCGAGCGGCCTCCCGTTCCCGTACCGCGGGATCGGCGCTGAACATGCGCCGCATGCTGAGGAACGTGTTGCGGAGCCGGCGCCAGGGGTGGGTGACGAAGGTGGAGTTGTCGGCGAGGGCTGCACCGACCTGCGGGTGTGCCGCCTCCAGTACGGTCGCACGGATCAGGCCGAGTGCCCAGCGCGGGTCGTCGAAGAACGTGTGGAACTGTGAGTCCGGACCGAACAGGGAAGGCCCGTCATCCGGTCGTGTGGCGTCCGTAGGAGGTACGCCGGTCGTCCCTGTCGTCATCGGGGGTCTCCGTTCGTCCGGGGCGGCAGGCCGCCGAAGCGGCGGTCGCGCCGCCGGTAGGTGTGCAGGCAGGCGAGGAAGTCGGGGGCCCGGAAGTCCGGCCAGAGCACCTCGGGGAAGACCCACTCGGCGTAGGCGACCTTCCAGAGCATGAAGTTGGAGATGCGCTGTTCGCCGGAGGTGCGGATGACGAGGTCCACGTCCGGGGTGTCGGGGAACGGCAGGTGCTCGGCGAAGAGCCGCTCGGTCACCTGGTCCGCGGGAGTCCCGTCGCGGATCAGCGACCGGGCCGCCTCGACGATGTCCCGGCGCCCGCCGTGGTCGAAGGCCACGGTCAGCGTCATCCCCCGGTTGTCGCCGGTCAGCGTCGTCAGATCCTCGAAGTCCCGCGCCAGTTCTCCGGGAACGCGCGGGTCCGTCACCCCGAGGAAACGGCATCGGATGCCGCGGGCGAGCAGCAGTGGCGCGTGCTTCCGCACGACCCGGCGGACCAGGCTCATCAAGTAGTCGACCTCATCGCCGGGCCGGTTCCAGTTCTCGGTGGAGAAGGCGTACAGGCTGAGCCATTCGACGCCGGCGGCCCGGGCAGCTTCGATGATGTCGATGACGGTGGCCTCTGCGGCCCGGTGGCCCGCAGTGCGCGGCAACGAGCGCCGCTCCGCCCACCGGCCGTTGCCGTCCATCACGCACGCCACGTGTCGGGGCACCGCAGGCGCCGCCGTCCCGTCGCCCTGCCGTTGCCCGTCCGCCCCGTCCACACGTGCCGGGCCCGGCCGGCCGTTGCCCCCCGTCGCCGCGCGTCCCCCCGGGACGCCTTGGTCCGTCATACCCGGCCCCGCCCACCCTGCTTCACCCGTACCCCCAACAAGGCTTTCCCTGCGGGGAGTTTGGCAGCGGGGAGACCCCTGGCGGGCCGATACGGGGCGCCGTCACCCTTGGCTCGTATGCCCGAGTCTCCGCGCACGCGCCGGGTGGGGTCCCACCGGTGACTGCGCTCGATGACGTTGCACGCCCCTGCCCGCCGAGCCGCAAGAGGCAGGTTCTCGCGTGCCTCACCACCCGCTTGGCCTCCCGGGCCTCGACCGTCGGTAAGTCGGCATAGACAGTCGGCACGCCGGCCGCAGGATGCCCCGTGCGCCACGCACGGACATTGGCGAAAGGATCAGTGCGGCTGCACTCAGCAAAACTGAGATCATGAACACCGACGATCACATGGGATCAAATTCCCATCGCTCCACAACCCGTGCATCGACAGCTAGTTTCACCTCAAGTAGGATGCGCCACCGTGAATCCAGACAAGGCGCGATCACAAGCCGTCCAGGATCAGCTCAACACCATGCGGTTGGGACGCGAAGGCCCTGAGATCACGCGCCTGGGACTGGGCACGTGGGTCATCGGCGGACCATACGAGTACGGGTGGGGACCGGTCGACGACACCGTTTCGGTACGGACCGTCCTCCACGCGGTCGACCGGGGCCTCAACTGGATCGACACCGCTCCCGCCTACGGGTGCGGTCATTCCGAAGAGGTGGTGGGCACGGCGTTACGACAACTCGGAACGTCCGAGCGGCCTTTGGTCTTCACCAAGTGCGGGCGGGTCTGGGACACCGCAAATCCGGGAAAGGTCGTGTCCGACCTGCGGCCGAGCAGCATCCGCCAGGAGTGCGAGGCCAGTCTGAAACGCCTTGGCGTGGACCGGATCGACCTCTACCAGATTCATCGGCCGGACACCCGGACCGGCACTCCCCTCGAGGACTCCTGGGCCACGCTCGCGGAGCTCGTCGACGAGGGCAAGGTCCGCTGGATCGGGCTGTCGAATGTGGACGGTGGACTACTCGACCGCTGCGAGGCCGTCCGGCACGTCGACTCGCTACAGCCGTCACTGAGCCTCCTCGACCGCAGATCGCTTCCGCTCCTCGACTGGTGCACGGACCACGGCACGGGCGTCATCGCGTATTCACCTCTGGCTTCCGGGCTGTTGACCGGTGCCTTCGACCATGAGCGCGTCGAGAACCTCGCACCCGACGACTGGCGCAGGAAGTCCGCCAAATTCGCCGAGCCCGCACTGACCAGGAAGCTGGCCGTCGTCGATGCCCTGCGGACGATCGCCGGCTCACTCGGCCACACCGTTTCCGAGCTCGCACTGGCTTGGGTACTCAGCCGGCCCGGAGTCAGCGGGGCGATCGTCGGCGCACGCCTTCCTGGACAGGTCGACGACTGGGCGGGAGCGGCAGGGCTGTCTGTTTCCGACGGCACGCTGCGGGAGATCGAAGCCGCCGCCGCTCAGTAGACAGCCCGCCCCCTTTCCCTCACGGAGCCCTTGGAAGAGGAGCACGACTGGTGTCCGCACCGGACGAAATAGTCGAGCACGACCGGGCACAACAATTCCTCATCCCCTACCTCCGGCACACCGAATCACTGCTGCGGAGGGCCTTACGCACACTGGATCCCCGGGCGGACTGCCGACTCAGCCCCGCCGCTGACCTGGGAATCCCCTATGACGCCCTGCGACTGGCCGGGGGATTTGCCACCGGCTGCCTCGTTGAATGGGAATGCCGCGTTCCGGTGGTTCCGGTGGACACCACGATGAACATCGACACGTCGTCGGTCTTCTGGCTCGACGGCGACCCGGCGGAGGTCTTCACCGAGGAGGCAGTGGGCGCACTGCGCGGGCGCATCGCCCAGGACAGCAGTTACGAGTGGAACTTCAACCGCGGGAACCATTTCATCCTCACCTGCCGCCGAGCGAGCGACGGCAGATATGCGCTGCTGCTGCACAGCAACGAGAAGGAGTTCAAGGACCAGTTCAACGGATTGTGTCCCACGCCGGGAAATTGGTTCGAAGACGCGGTGCGCGTCTTCGAGGGGGAACGGCGCGTCCGACTTCTGATCGGACACAAGGCGGAACTCTTCGCGGATCTCGCACAGATGCTGTTGCGGTTCAACACGCTGCGGCACCGCTTCGTGGCGACCATGCTGCTGAACGGGCGCATCGGCATCGTCGGCGAATACCACAAGCACCATTACTTCATGCCGACGCCCGCCTCCGCGGCGATCGGATGCTACCTGTGCGAGCCCGACGAGGAGGTGCCCGTGTTCAGTGCGGTGGGACGGCCGATCGCCATGTTCCGGCCCACTGTTGGCGGCCTCAATGCCGTACGCCTCCTGACCGGCGAGGACCGCCTCGTCGTCCCGCACGGCTGGGGAATGGCCGCGTCGCGTTCCCTGCGCATCGCTCAGTCCGCAGACCGACTGACCCTGAACGGGCGGACCTACGGTCTGGTCCCCGGGGTCTCCTTGCTCGACCATCCCGACATCACCCCACGGCTGTTCGCCGGGGGGAACCGGGAATTTCTGGCGGCCATCCGGAAGCACACCCCCGGCCGACTGGTGACCGAACTGGTCCAGACGGCGTCGTACTCACGGCACGGCTTCATCCGGCACGAGCTCGAGCCTTGAGTCCTCACTCGTCCTCGTAGGCGAAGAGGTACAAACCGCCGTTTCCCGCAGCAGCGATCACGGCCCCCGCCCCCGTGCCGGACCAGGCGCATCTGTGCAGCGGATAGGCGACCCGGATTCCGGTGAGGGGCGCGCCCGTGGCTACGTCCCACACACCCAGGTAGCCCTCGTCGCCGCACGTCGCAATCTGCCGTCCCGATGGGGAGAACGCGCAACCGGTGATCCGGTCCCCGCCGATCGGGACGGACGTGGCCACAGTCCGGTCGGCGGTCGACCACAGGGCAAGAGCCGCCGCAGGCGATCCGACCGAGGCGAGAAGTGAACCGTCGGGCGAGAAGCGGCAGCTCCACAGCGAGGTCTCCCGACCCGTGGAGAGTGTCGACTCCAGACGGCCGGTGTGGCTGTCCCACAGCCTCAGCCTGCCGTCGTCCCCGACAGAGGCCAGGCGCGCGCCGTCGAGTGAGAAGGCGCAGCCGAGCGCGTGGCCCTCGTGGTTCACCAGCTCAGTGAGGACATCCCCCGTGCGCAGATCATGGACCCTCACGACCCCGTCCTCGCCCGCCGATGCCATCCGGGCGCCATCCGGGGAGACCGCGCATCCCCAGACACGTCCCGAATGGCGCTTGAACCGGCGCCGGACCGTGCCCGTGCGCGCGTCCCACAGCACCGACTCGCCGTCACCGCCCACGGTGACGACGTCCCCGTCGGACGACCACGCGCAGTCCAGCACTCTGCCGTCGTGTCCCTCTGCCTCGAACCCCACCCGTCCGGTCACGACATCGAAGAGCTGGACGACGCCGTCACTGTGCCCGGCCACCACGCGCAGTCCGTCCGGGGAGAACGCGCAACACCCCACGGCCCGGCGCTTCGCGCGTACGGTCCGGGGCGGTACGTCGGCAGTCACGTCCCAGGTCCGCAGAGTCGCGTCCCCGCCGCAACTGACGAGGGTCCCGCCGTCCGCCGTGAAGACCGACGCGCCCACCCAGTCGGTGTGTCCGCGCAGGAGGCGGATCTGCCGTCCGCTCTCCGTGTGCCACAGCCGGATCGTCCGGTCCTCCGAGGAACTCGCCAGCAGGGTGCCGTCGGGTGAGAACGCGCAGGAGCGGACACGGTCGGTGTGCCCCCGCAGGACGTGCGCCACCTGCCCCGTGCCGGCTCGCAGCACACGGACCGTCGCGTCGCTGCTCGCCGTGGCGATCAGGGCGCCGGACGGGGCGAAGGTGCAGCAGCGGATCCTTCCCCCGTGCACGGCGGTGCTCCAGCGCACGGCGCCCCGGGCGATGTCCCACATCCGCAGGACCCCGTCCTCGCCCACCGAGACGAGGCCGTGCCCGTCGGGGCTGAAGGCGCAGTCCCACTCGTTTCCGCTGGGGCTGCGCATCTCACGATGTTTCTCGCCGGTGCCGGCGTCCCAGACGGTCACCGTGCCGTCGCCGGCGGCCGAGGCCGCCCACCTGCCGTCCGGCGACCACGCGCATCCCAGCACGCGGGCGGAGTGCTCACCCAGAACGTGCAGCACACGGCCGTCGTCGACGCACCAGATTCGGACGGTCCCGTCCGTCGCCGCCGACATCAGCCGAGATCCGTCGGGGCTGAACACGCAGGCGCGTACCCGCTGACTGTGCCCGCGAAGGACACGGCGGATCCGGAGGGTGGCCGGGTCCCAGAGGATCACCAGCCGGTCGTCGGACGCGGTGGCGATCACATCACCGCGAGGTGACACCGCGCAGTCGCCGATCGGGCCGGTGTGTCCGTCGTCGGCGGCCGTGTCGGTGTAGGGCAGCGGCCAGTGTGCGCGCAGCAGTGGTCGCGGCATCCCGTCGAGGTAGCGTCCGACCACGCCTTCCAGTTCCCCGGTTCCCGCCAGCCGGCTGGCGAGAGTCGCCCCGACGGCCGACGGCGCGGCCTCCGGGACGAAGACCTCGACGTCACGATCGAGTACGGTCCTGAGCGAGTCGGCCCGGGCGGTGCGGATTCCGGACAGCGTGGAGACGGCGGGGACCACCGAGCCCAGATGCCGGATCTGTGTCTCGATCCACCGGAGGTCGCAGGCGAGTTCGGCGAGTTCGCCGTGCAGCCCGGCCGCCTGGAGGTGGTACGGAAGGTACTGCAGCGCGAACTTCTCGCCCTGCGGCAGCAGCCACCACTGAGCAGCGGCACCAACGGGCAGCAAGGTGCGCAGCGCGGTCACCAGCGACTGATTGCGGGTCACCAGGTCGGCCGGAGACATCTGGTGGCGCACATACGACCGCAGGACGTCGTGCACGGCAATCGCCGGCCCGCCGTCGCACCAGCGTTCCGACACCAGACGCAGGGACGACAGCAGAGCCGCCATCCTGCGGCTCCCGGTGCGCTCCAGTCCCCCGGTCACGCTCCACAGCAGGGCCACGACGTGCTCGGGGACTTCGGCGTCCTCGTCGAAGACGGCCAAGTCGATGTAGCGCTCGCGCTCCTCGGCGGAGAGCAGGTCCAGGCTCGCACTGACCGTCGCCGCGACCGTGGAGCGCATGTGGGGCGGCATCGTCGCATCGAGCGCCTCCGGCCCGTGCGAGGCGACGAGGTGAGCGACCCAGGCGGCCACCTCGGCCGGTGGTCCGCCGGCCTGGATGTGGGCCCGCAACGAGGCGTTGATCAGACCCAGCAGCACGGGCCAGCCCTTGGCGAAGCGGAGGAGGCTGTCCAGGACCGACGCGTCTACCGCGGGCAGACCGGCCGACGCGGTCACGCGTGCTTCGTCCTCCGTCATCTGGCCCACCTCGACGATCTCGGCGACGGCCGGCGCCAGACCCCTGTTCCGTGCGGTGAATATCCGGGCCGATCCGGCACCTCCGACGAGGAAGGCGTTGACCTGCTCCTCGGTCCAGACGTCGTCGACCACCACGAGGGCGGGACCGCTTGCGTCGAGGATCTCCCCGAGCAGCGCACCCACGAGGAGAGGGTCGGTCGTGGTGGGACGGCGTCCGGACAGGTGCTCGCAGATGTCCGCGATGTGGTCGGCCAGGTCGGGACCCGTCCGTGACTGGCCGACGACCGTCCACACCACTCCGCCCGGGAAGCGCTCGGCCACTTCCGAAAGCCGGCAGGTCTGAAGCGCGACAGTCGTCTTCCCGATCCCGCCGTAGCCCTCCAGGAACAGCACCGGTGCCCGGGCTTCGTGCTCCCCGCCCAGCAATGCCGCCTTCACCGCCGCGCTGATCCCCGCCCTGTGCGCGGTCTCGCCCAGGGGCGGCGGCGCGAGTTGCCGACGGCAAGGCGTCTCAAGGCCGGAGGTCCGGCCGACCACCACCTGTTCGATGAAGGTGGTGCTGCTGCCCGGGCCGATGGCATTGCCCATCATGTCGCCGCCGGCTCCCAGCGCTCCCCTGTCCGCCCGGACGACGGACCGTACGGCCCGCCCGTCGGGCCTGGTCCCGGGCACAGGCGTGTGGTCGGTGGCGGACGCGGCTCCGGGCATGGCTGCGAGCCGCGAAGAGGCTGACGGTTCCGCGTCCTCACCCGGTCCCGCGGTACGTATCTCCGCCGACGCCTTGGTACGCGATGCCCGAGAGCCCCACCGCCAGGGCCACAGCCTCATCGCTCACTGTCCTCGCCGATGGCGTTGTCGACGATGTTCCCACCCGCTCCGATGGCACCCGTGCCCCGCGCGCTGACGTCCCGCTCGCCCCGGCCCGGGCGGTCGCCCGCAGGGCCCCCCGTCGCCCCGGTCACCTTGGCCCTGGCTCCCACGGCGTTGCCCCGCACGTCCCCGCCTGCGGCGATGCTCCCCCTGCCGCGGGCCCGGACCCGGAGGGTCCTGCCGCTGCCGGGGCCCGATCCGGTGCTTCCAGGGGTCCGCAGGAGAGTGATCCCTGACAGGCCGAGCCCGATCACCGCCACGACGGCCGCGACCACACTGGCCGTGCTGTCGCCGGTGGGCAGATCGAGTACGGCCGTCACCACCAGCCAGCTCACCACAGCCAGACAGACGGCCCCGACCAGCCACGCGACGATCCGGCGTGCTCCTGTGGACACGTTCAAGCCCTCCCGCCTCGTGTGCCGCGAGCTCCGCGCGACATCAGCCGAGGCAGCGGCGCCCGAGCGGCCCATTGTGATGCAAAGTCACGCGCATGAACAGCAGTTGGCATATTGGGGAAGAACCCACAGGCAACGGGAACCACAGGTGCGAACGGCCGCCCGCGTGGCGCGCTCAGGCCGCCAGGCGTCTCATCAGCAGGTCCATCGCGCGTGCGGCGTCCCGGTAGCCATACGTCAGGCACAGAAAGCGATCGGCGGTCGGCGGCGCCGGATCGCTCGCCGGGGAGGGCTCCGTTCCCAGCCACCGGACTCTGGGCGGCAGCACCTCCCGCCGCAGGAGCAGAAGGCCGGCGGTCCGGTTGAGTTCCTCACAGCGAACGGGCACCGACGACGTGCCGACCCGCGCCAGGACCACCGTTTTCAGCGGCAGAGGGTCCGTGACGACACGGTCGGCGTCACCGGCGAAGTAGGCCGCGAGAGTGGCGCTCCGTTTCGGATGTCCCGGAGCATCGATCACCCTGATGGGGTCCGTCCAGCCTCGGACATGAGTGCCGTCGGTGTCGGTACAGGCGTACAGCTTGTCGTTGGCCACCATGCGTGCGCCCGCCACGACCGCGGCGAGGACTGTCGAGGTCTTGCCCGCACCCGCGGGGCCGGCTACGGCGACGGCCTCGTCTCCCAGGGCGAACGCGGACGCGTGGACCGTCACCACCCCCACTGCCTCGAATGCCGTCGTCACCAGTTGCTTGACGACCCGTAAGGCGTCGCGCTTGCCCGCCTCGAACTCGGGATTGACCACACAGACGCGGTGACCCGCCATCAGGAAGTGGCTCCCTGTGTGGGGGTTGAGGACGAGGCGGTCCACACCGGGGACCCCGATGTACTCGACGCCTTCGTTGAAATCGGGAACGTGGCCGTCGGGCGACGAGTAGAGCATGACCCTCCGGCGCGAGGCATCGGCCACCAGACCGGGCGCGATGCGGCCGAGCACGAGTCGCACCTGTGGCAGACCGTCGCGGCCGGGCACCGGGCGCGCCTGCGGCCACAAATACCGGATGGCCGCATCCACGAACGCGTCCGGCCCGGTGAGGACTACCTCGCACCGGTCGTAGAGGCGCAGCCCCACCCTTCGGCCGTCCCGCGCGCCTGTCTTCGAACCCTCAAAGCGATGGGTGGCCTCCATTCCGACATTCTGTCCTGGGCGAGGTCGTCGGTACCGACGGAGCCTAAAATGATCTCGGCGAGAATCGCCGGAACCAGCGCCGAACGAGCGTCAAGGCCGAGAGTCCGTCCTGCTCAGGGCTGAGCAGACTGCGGCAACCGTCTGCCGGAGTCGCTGGACGAGCAGCACGGGCCGGCCGCAGAGCGACCCGGGCACCGGGCAGCGGAACGACGTCGTACCAGTCACCGCCCACGCCGGCCTGGGCACCGGCGGGCAGGTAGCGACAGGCGTCGTGGAGGGCCACCGCGGCCTCCGCAGGCCTGTCACAGAACCCTCGCTCGGCGACGAGGGACGTGTGTCCCCGGGCACGTTCCCCCCGGGGACACACGTCGCGGGGCCGGAGCCGGGCGGGGCGGTCCGGCGGCACGGCGGGTACCAGGGGTGTCAGACCATGGCCGCCGGTTTCACGGGCGCGTGCGACCCGTCAGGGGTTACCAGCGTGGCGTGCCCAACCATGTGCAGCATGGGCAGGTCGGAGGGGTGGTCGCCGTACGCGTGACAGTTCCCGGGGTCGATGTGGGGGTGGAGGCCGAGCAGTTCGCGTACGAGGACGCACTTGCCCTCACCGATGGCGGGCCGGCCCGTCAGCTCACCGGTCAGGACACGGCCGCACCGCTCCAGCCTGGCCCCGAGCACGTACTGTGCCCCGACGGCCTTCGCGACATGGGGCATCAGCGGTGGGAACGAACCGGAGACCAGCGCCACGGCCGCGCCCGCGGCCCGGTGCCGGCGGAGGGCGTCGACCGTCTCGGTGATGTAGAAGTCCGCGGCCCTGCTGCGTTGCTCGTACCACCGCCCGGCCTGGTCCTCGACCTCGTCGACCGGACTGCGTCTCCAGGCCCGGTGGTACTCCCGGTTGGCCTCCTCCCGTGACATGCCACCGTCCATCCGCGCGAAGAGGTCCGCGAGGAGCTCGTCGGCGGCCCTCACGCCCTCGGCGCCGTGCCGGAACCCGGCGTAGTGGCGGAGGAACTCCACGCCGCTCCTGCAGCGGATGAGAGTGTCGTCGATGTCGCAGAACACCAGGTAGGCGGGCGGGGTGTCGTCCTGCGGCGACAGCGGTTCGATGCTCATGACGCGGACGCCTCCCGCAGTGCCGCAGGCCTGACAGCGGCCAGGGAGCCGTGGTCGGTGAGCGAGGAGAAGACGGACGCCGCGTAGCCCATGGCTGCCGCCTCCCTGCGGAGCATCTGGTGGGCGGCGACCGTGTGGATGTCCCGCCAGCTGCGTTCGATCGGGCCCGGTCCGGCGCAGGCGCTCACGCCCGCGGTCCGGAAGAGCCGTTCGACGCCGTCCACGAGCAGATCGACGGCGGCGGCGGATCTTCGCCGGTTTCTGAGGACGTCGGCCTCGGCGCGGGTGCCCGTGTCGGCGCATCTGGCCGCGTCGAGGAGGAGGAGTTCGGCTGCCTCGATGTCGTCGGCCGAACGGGCCAGGGCGTGGTGCAGGCGGCTGCCGTCGTGCTGCGGAAGTCCCCGGGCCTGGGCCCGGGCCGCCCAGACCGACCACACGGCCAGCGCGCCGCGGGCCGCACCGAGAGCCGGGGCGCAGAAGAGGAGGCCGCCGGCGAGGTGGGCGGGCACGGTGTGACACCGGGAGCGTCCCGGGCCGGGTGTCCCCGCCAGGAGGTCCTCCATGGGGAAGCTGCGGTGGTCCGGCACGAAGGCGGCCTCCAGCACCGCGGTGTGGCTGCCGGTGCCGCGCATCCCGCTGCTGTTCCAGGAGTCGCGCACACGGAAGTCGCCCTTCGGCACCGCGAACATGCGCAGACGTGCCGCGCCCTCCGCGCCGGGCTCGGGGGCGCACACCAGGAGCCAGTCCGCGAAGTCCACCCCGCTGACGCATTCCCACTCACCGCTCAGCAGCCGACCGGACGGCAGCCGGCTCACCTCGCCGGACGGCTTGACCGAGGCGCAGATCCGGGCGTCCGGGCCGGCCCACCACAGGTCTCGCTGGCCCTCGTTCGGCAGGTATGCCGCGAATCGGCTGTGGGCCGCCCACAGGACCGCGCACCATGCCGCTGAGGCGCATCCCTCCCCCACCGCGGCGGCCGCCGTGACCAGGCTCCCGAACGTTCCTTCCGTACCGCCCCAGGCGCGGGGCACGAAGTGGCGTGCGAAGCCGGCATGGGTGAGGAGTGCGACGGTCTCGTCCCCGAGCCTGCGGGCATCGTCGGCGACCATGGCGTGGGTGGCCGCGCTCTCAGCCGCGGCGAGGACGGACACCGGAAGCACCGGCGAGTTCTCGTCGACGTGGTCGTCCACCGGATTGTGACGCTGCATCTCTGGCGAGCACCTCATTCGATGAATAGAATTCGTTCCCGAACGTATCTTTTGCACTTCGGTCCCGCTACGGAGCCGGCACAGAAGGGGAGCGTCATGCCCAAACAGGCACGTGCCCTGCGGACGTACGACCGCGTACTCGACGCGGCCGCCTACGAGTTCGCGCGGTACGGGTACGCGAACGCGAACCTGCAGAACATCGCGGACCGCATCAGACTGACGAAGGGCGCGCTGTACGGTCACTTCGCGACCAAGGAGGACCTGGCCGTCGCGCTGGACAACCACTTGTCCGATGCGCTGGGGGAACTGCTCGCCGAAGCCAGGGTCTCGCCCCACCCGGCGCTGAGCCGCCTGCGGTCACTCTTCCTCGGCCTCGGCCGGCTCTTCGGTACGGATGCGCGGGCCCTCGCCGCGTTGCGCCTGTCCGCGGAGACCGCCCGCTCGGCCGCCGAACCGATTCCTCTTCTGACGGAGACACACGGCCTCGTCCTCCAGTTGGTGCGCGAGACCCAGAAAGCGGGCCCCTGGAACGCCTCGATCCCCACCATCCCCCTGGCGGACCTCATCGTGGCCGCGCTCTTCGGCGCGTTCCTGACGGACACCGGATTCGACACCGGCCGCGGGCGGGCGGGCTCCGAGGAAGCCGACGCCGTCGACGCGATGTGGGAGGCCCTCTCTCAGGCGCTCGACGACACCCCCGCGCACTGAGGCAGGCCACGGCAGGGCCGCCGGCAGGTCACCAGGAGGCGAACCGCGACCAGGGAGCGCGGCTGCCCACGCACTTCCAGGTCATGTCGGCACGGGCCAGCAGTCTCTCCCCCTGGCGGGCCGCGACGCGCAGGGTGAACTCGTCGGACGGCCCCTCCTCGAGGTCCAGGACTATCTCTTCTCCCAGCTCGCCGAAGGCGGCGCAGTCCAGGGAGAGGCCGGCCAGGGCGAAGGCCTGTCCGGCGTACGTCGAGCGGAACGCCTCATGAACGGTGAGATGGCCGAACTGCCGGAAGCCCTCCAGCATGACCATCAGCGGTACGTGATCGGTGGGATGGTCGAACAGGACCGCGTGATCACGGTCGACCCGCAGCCCCCACCGCTGGTCGGGCCGGTCCCGTTCCAGTACACAGTCCTTCCACCGCAGCCGGCCCACCCGGCTCGGCCGTGCGATCCTGGCGTCCGGCGCGGGACGAGGAGGGATCACCTCGTCGCACGCGGCTGGACGCCCCCGTAAGAGCCCGTAGCGCCGGTCGTCCAGCATGAGCCCCCGGGTGTGACCGCGCCCGCAGGGATGGCCGTCGACCGTGAGCGTCACATCCAGGCGCGCCCCGGCCGCCCGTCCCCGCCGGTCCCGCTCCTCGGTCCACGTCCCGTGCAGGACCACAGCCAGTGGTGCGCCCCCGACGCGGAGCGCGGCCGGGTCCGTGATGTCGAAGCTGACGTCCTGACCGATGAAGCGGGATCCGAGGGGCACACCGAAGTACGTGTGGGCCCCGTAGAAGTGGGCCTGGCGCAACGTTTCCGCGAACAGCAGCGGATCATTCAGTCCGTTCTCGTCCGGGTGATACAGCGCGTGGTCGCGCGGCCACTGGGCTCCCACCGAGAACGTGTTCGTGCCGGTGCGGACACCGTCGGTGACGAACACCTCGGCGATAGAACTGCGATGCACAAGTTCGCGTGTGACGGGTTGAAGGAAACTGAGTACTTCGACCTCGGCACCTTTGGATGGCGCCTGCATGATCCTAGAATCATCGAGTACGACAGACATCTGAATACCTCGCCTCTCGGCTGGAGACACCCTGCGAGCGAACAGACGTGCGAAGCCCCCTCTCTGCGCATCAGTAATATACCTGCGCGAAGGTATATTGCAAGCCTCGCCGCGGTGCGCTTCCATGGAGCCAACTGCTCGCAACAGCAAGGAGGTTGGGGACGCTCAGAAGGCAGTAACCGGCGCAGCACGATATGGACGTCATGAGCAACAAGCGCAATGAGCCAAGGGCCCGCCTCACCGCGGGCACCTCCTTCGACAACACGTCGCACCTCAAGCAGGAACGCGCGATCCGCACCCGGGGAACGATCCTCAACGCCGCTGCGGCGGCGTTCGCCACCGAGGGCTTTCCCCAGGTCACCATCAAGGACATCGCCGACGGTGCAGGCATGACCAAGGGAGCCGTCTACTTCCACTTCCCCAACAAGGAGGCGCTCGCCGTCGCAGTGCTGGAGGAGTTCTACCGGCGCTTGCAGGAGACCGTGAACGGCGCTCTGGAACATGGTGATCCGGCATCACCCTCGACCTTCGTGGACGTCCTGAGACGTCTCGGCCGTGCCTTCCGCGAGGACGTCTTCGTCCACGCCGGGGCCCGTCTGCAGATCGAGCGGCCCTACATCAAGGCCGAGCTGCCGGTGCCGTACGTGGGAATGCTGAGTGTGCTGACCGAGCTCCTGAGCAAATGCCGCGAGGCGGGAAGGCTTCCCGAGGACACCAATCCCGAGGCCATGGCCCGGACGCTCGGCGCCGCCGTGTTCGGCGCCCAGCACATGTCCTGGGTGCTCAACAACCGCGAGGACCTCGTGGAGCGCGTGGAGGAGATCATCGACGCCTTCGTGCCGTTGCACTGAACGCCGGACTGCCCGGACCCTGGGGGTCCGGGCAGTCCGGCGCAGGACGGGCGCGGCCATCACTCCTTGACGAAGGCCAGCAGATCCTCGTTGAGCCGCTCGGCGTGGGTGGCGAACAGACCGTGCGGAGCACCCTCGTACGGTATGAACCGGCTGCCGTCGATGAGTTCCGCCGTCCGCGGTCCGCAGAGGGCGTAGGGCGCCGCGAGGTCCTCGGTGCCGTGGATGACGAGCGTGGGCACGGTGATCGCGGCGGTCTCCGCGCGCTGGTCGGTGGTGAACAGGGTCCGGTAGATCTCGGTCCCGGCCCGCGGCGAGGCCTCCAGACCCGTGCCCACCAGCCATCGCGCGAGTTCGGACGAGACCGGCAGACCGGCCGGATCCGCGTTCGGGCCGCCGAAGAACGGGACGGTACAGTCGCTCAGCCACTGCGCCCTGTCCCGCCGGATGGCCTCGGCCATCTCGTCGAAGAGGGCGATGTCGAGCCCGTCCGCGTTGTCCTCGGTCCGCAGCAGGAACGGCGTCGTGGAGGCGACCAGTGCCAGCTTCGCCACCCGGCCGGCGCCGTACCGGGACAGGTAGCGCACGGCCTCGCCACCGCCGACCGCGTACCCCACCAACACCGCGTCCCGCAGGTCGAGATGGTCGATGACCTCGGCGAGGTCGGCTGCGAGGGTGTCGTAGTCGTACCCGTCCCAGGGGGCGTCCGAACGTCCGCAGCCACGCCGGTCGTAGGTGATGCAGCGCAGTCCCCGCTCGGCGAGGAAGGACGCCTGGAACTCCCACATGCGGGAGTCCATCATGGCGGTGCCCAGCAGGACGACAGGGCGCCCGGCACCCCAGTCCTTGTAGTGGAGCCGGGTGTCGTCCCTGGTCGTGACGTACGGCATGGGCGTTCCCTTCCTCTGGTGAGTCTCTGGTGGCCGGCGGGACGCGTCAGCCGCGCGCGGCGCGCCCGGGTGCGAACAGCACCAGGGCCGCGGCGGCGAGGCCGAGGGCGACGAGCGGGACGAGCGTGATCGCGAACGCGTCCGGATAGGCGTCGGCGGAGCGTCCCGCCCGGGCGAGCGCCGGGAAGAAGACCGATCCGGCGACCGCCACACCGAGTGCCGCCCCGCCCTCCTGGGCGGTGTTCAGCAGCCCCGATGCGGAGCCTGCGTGCTCGGGTACGGCAGCACCCAGCACCAGGTTGGTCAGTGGTCCGGTGGTCAGACCCATGCCCAGTCCGGCGACGAGCAGCATCGGCAGCAGCCAGAGCACGCTCCCCTCCGGACCGAGCCCGTTCGCCGTGAAGGCGATAGCGGTGTAGCCGACCGCGAGGGTCAGCGGACCGCAGGCCACCGTCCGGGCGGACAGCTTGCCGGTGAACCGCGCCGACACCAACGAGGCGCCGAAGTAGCCGGCGCCCACCGCGAGGAAGACGAGGCCGGACTCCAGGGGCGACAGGCCCATGCCCTGCTGGAGGTAGAGGGCGAGGATGAAGAAGAACGAGCCCATGGCGAGGAAGTACACGACCGTGGCGGCCAGGCCCACCGTGAAGAGCCGGACCCGGAACAGCGCGGGTTCGATCAGCGGCCCGGCGTTGTCCGCGGCCCGCCGGCGCAGATGCCGGACGGTCACCGTGACCAGGACGGCGGCCCCGGCCAGGCAGCCCCAGACCCATGCCGGCCAGTCCCGCTCCTGGCCCTCCAGGAGTGCGAACACGATGAGCGCCAGGGATCCGGTGACCAGCAGTGCGCCGGTCAGGTCGAGCCGGGTCCCGCCGGTGCCGCGCGACTCGGGAATCGTGCGCTTGACGAAGGCCAGCGAGACCAGGCACAGCGGGACGTTGATCAGGAAGATGGTCCGCCAGCTCAGGCCCGCCACGTCGACACTGATCAGGGCCCCGCCGATGAACTGGCCGAAGACGCCCGCCAGCCCGATGATCAGGCCGTAGGTGGTGAAGGCCCGGTCGCGGGCGGCACCGGTGTAGACCGTGCCGATGATGCCGAGGACCTGGGGGACCATCAGCGCGGCGCTCGCGCCCTGGGCGATGCGTGCGACCACCAGGACGGTGATCGTCGGTGCGAAGGCGCAGGCCGCCGAGGCGATCATGAAGAGCGTCATGCCGAGGAAGAACATCTTCCGACGGCCGTACATGTCACCGAGTCGGCCGCCGGTGATGAGGCCCGCCGTGAAGGCGACCCCGTATCCGACGACGATCAGCTGGGCCTGGGCGGCAGTGGCCTGCAGGTCCGACCTGATGGCCGGAACCGCCACATTCGCGACGAAGAAGTCGAGAACGGTGATGAAGGTGCCCACCAGCACCACCACGAGGGCACCGGCCGAGGGGGCGGCGACCGGTGCCGTGGTGGGCCGTCCACGCTCCTCGACGGTGAGGTCCGGGCTTGCTCCAGAGGTCATTCCGACTGCTCTCCTGTGTTGTTTTCGGTGTTTCGTGTTTTCTCGGTCACCAGGTCACGGGGAGACGGGTCACCCCGTGGAAGACGGTGCCTCGGCGGAAGACCGTGCTCGGCTCGGCCGCCAGCCGAAGGGTGGGGAAGCGACGCAGCAGGGTGCGCAGGGAGAGTTCCATCTCCATCCGCGCGAGCGGAGCGCCCTGGCAGTAGTGCGGGCCGTGGCCCCACTGGAGGTGACCACCGGTGTCCCGGTCCAGGTCGATGGTGCGGG
Source organism: Streptomyces sp. NPDC057424 (assembly GCF_042803315.1). Taxonomy (NCBI): domain Bacteria; kingdom Bacillati; phylum Actinomycetota; class Actinomycetes; order Kitasatosporales; family Streptomycetaceae; genus Streptomyces; species Streptomyces sp. NPDC057424. The sequence continues at coordinate 25,023 of NZ_JBHVCP010000058.1, read as the reverse complement.
GGCACGCGAACACCGCCTCGTCGTGGTTGCCCGCGGGAACGGAGATGACCACCGCGTCCCCCTTGGCGACCCGCACCCCGCCGAGGTCGACATCCTCGAGGGCCTGGCGGACCATCGCGTCCTGCGAGATCGACCAGTAGCGCATCGACTCCTCGACGTACCGCGGGATGAGGGCGCCGTCGTCGGCGGCCACCTTGGCGAACAGGCTGTCGTCGCGCAGCAGCCCCAGGACGTTGAGGGCTATCTGGTTCGTGGTCGTCTCGTGGCCTGCCACCAGCACCAGCCGGGCGATGCCGACGAGTTCGTCCAGGGTGATCGTGCCGCTCGCGTGGTGCACGGCCAGCCGGCTGATCAAATCGTCCTCGGGCCGCCGCGCCTTGCGGCGGGCCAGCTCGGCGAGGTAGTCGGAGATCTCCACGAACGCCGCGTACGCCGCCGCCGGGTCCTCCTGGGAGATGACGACCTGGGTCTTCTGGACGAAGAACGGTGAGTCATCGTCCGGGACTCCCAGCAGCCGGGCGATGACCAGCGTCGGCAGGGTCTGCGAGAACGCCGCGTGCAGGTCCGCCGGCTTCTCGAGGTCCTCGAACCGGTCGAGGAGCTCGTCGACGAGCCGTTGCACCGGCTCCCTGAGCCCGCGCACCCTGCGCATGGTGAACTCGGTCTGGATCAACCCGCGCAGCCGCGCGTGTTCAGGGTCGTCCAGGCGCAGGAACGAGCTCGGGTTGTTGTCCGGTGGTAACTGGATGCGCACCGGCGCACCGGGCAGCCGCTCGTCGGCACTGAGCCGGGGGTCGGACAGGGCCTGGCGCACGTCGGCATACCGGGTCACCAGCCAGGCCAGCCGCGACTCGGCCGCGCCCTCCGGAATCCGTACGGCGCAGGGCGGCGCCTTGCGCAGCTCGTCCAGGATCGGCGGGGGCTCACCGTTCTCGGTCCGGGCGAACGGCCAGTCCAGCACACGGGTCTGAGCGTCGAGCGACATGAGAGGAACACCTTTGCGAGTCGGATGCACTTCCTCACCTACTCTCCCTTGTCGCTCTGACATGTACCTGACTTTGGAATGACTGCCTCCGGCCCCTGTGCGTGCTTCAGTTCAGTCGAGGAACGCAGCCTCTATCCATCGGCGCACGCCTCCCTTGCGCATGCGGTGCAACCGCCCCACGGCGTCGGCCACCCGGTGCGGCCCTCCCACGGACAGGAACTTCTCCTGGACCATCTCGGAGTGCCGGGAGCGGGTGTCAGGACCCGCGGCACCGACCGGGATCAGGCGGGAACGGGAGACGGTCCGCCCGTCCGCAAGCCGTACGATGACCCGGGCGCCGGTGGCCTTGGTGGAGCGGGAGAAGTCCCGGCCGTCGGCCTCCAGGCTGCCCACGAGGTCGACGAGCTCGTCACCGCCGAAGCCACGCAGCCACGGGGTGGCCAGCGGACCCGCCTCGCGCACCGCCTCACCGAAGGGCGCCTCGGACAGGAAGAGTTCACGGGTCATGGTCGTGTCGTGCTCCAGCCGCACCCGGCGGGCCAGCGACCAGCGCACGGGATCGTCCAACTGCGGCGCGGAGAAGTCCTCCACGGAGAACTCACCGGTCAGCAGGGTGGTGGCGACCGGGTAGGGAACGTCGAGGACGAGCGCGCCCAGTGGGGAACGGGGGCCATCGACGTACCGGGCCGCTCGCTCCCCGGCGAACAGTGTGTACAGGGACGCCTCCACGACGATCTCCCGCACGTCCTCCGGGCGCAGCGGGCCGAGTTCGCGGTGGATCTCGGCGGCGCAGTCCACGGCCGCGTCGATGCCGGGACCGCCGGGGTGCATCTTGAAGGAGAGGGTCTCGGTGTGCCAGCGGCGACCGAGCCCCTTCGCCACCGCCTGCGGCAGCGGAACCGTCGCGAACCGGGCCAGGAAGCCGTCCTGATGCTCGATGATGTCAGGAGCGCCACGCAGTCCGGCGACGGCCGCGTCGCACGCGTCCATCGCCGTGCGTACGGGCGTGAAGGTGTTGAACAGGCGTGCGTCGCTGGCCAGGAAGGCGCGCATCAGCGGCCAGTTGGGCATGGCGAACGCGAGCCCGAAGGCGTTCTCCCACTGGTCCGCCGTGGCCCGGTCGCTGTGCAGCCGTCCGGCCACGGCACCGGCCAGGTGGGTGTGCACGGCACTCTGTCCGCGCAGGGGGCCGAGGGTGGCCGAGGCGGTGATGCGGGCCGCGCACTCGTTGGCCGCGACGACCGCGGTCAGCAGGGAGAGCCCGTCGAGCTGGCGGGCATAGGCGAAGGCCAGGGGCACGGCGACGGTGGAGTTCGACAGGTGGCCGGCGTAGGCGGTGTCGTCGAGGTTGAGCCATGAGCCGAGGGCGGCGAAGACACTCGCCGCGGTGCGCGGGTCGCGCTGCATGGGGTGGCCGAAGGCGGCCACCAGGCGGCGTCCCAGCGGGTGTTCGAGACCGGCCCGGATCGAGGCGATCTGGGACAGCACCTGGCTGGCCGCGAGCTTGAGGACACGGCAGGGGATGTGCTCGGGACGCAGGTTCGCGGCCCAGTGGGACAGTTCGCGCAGCGGTGTGTCCGCCGGCGGGCGGGAGCGGGTCGGCCGCGCCTGGCTCTCCCACTGCTCGCACAGGGCCCTGGCCACGCTTTCGCTGAGTACAGCAGCCGTCATGGCGCGACATACCTTCTCTACGGGAGGACGCGGATGGGACACGACGGGCGGGGGCGCCGGTGCTCCCGGTGCCCCCGCCCGCCACGCATGCGGGATCAGGCGCCGGGGACCTTGTCCAGGAACCCGTAGACGCCCTTGATGCGGCCGTCGTCACCGGTGACGACCACGTCGAAGCCGATCGCGACGGGCTCGGCGCCCGGCTCGGTCACCAGGCCCCACTGGAAGCGGGCGATGTTGTGGTGGGTGTCCACCGCTCCGTGCAGCTCGAAGGAGAGGCCCTTGAACTGCTCCTGGGCACCGGCGATCACGGCCCCGAAACCGTCGTGTCCCTCGACGGCGGCGAGCGGGTCGATGTACGGGGCGTCCGGCGCGAAGAGCTCGGCGATCCGTGCCGCACGCTTGTCGGCATCCGTCTCGTTCCACAGCGCGAGGTACTGGGTGACGGTGTTGGTGAGGTCGCTCATGGCGGTCTCCTTCTATTTTGTGATTGCGGCGACTGCCGGGCCGCCAGGTGTGCCGGCTCGGCGGGTGGGGTCATGAGGTCCCGGGGAGGCCCGGGGAGGTCAGGGCTGTCCGGTGGCGGGGGCCCACACGGCCAGGGCACCGGGCATGACCTCGAAGGTCGCGGACGGACCGATGCCGTGCTGGTACTCACCGTCGTGCTCCAGGGGCAGCCGTTGACCGTCGGTGCGTTCCACCGTGATGCTGCGGCCGCGGGCGTAGACGGTGTCCGGCAGCCCCATATGGGCCGCTGTCCTGGTGAGTTCGGGGATGTCGGCGGGGGGCACGCCGTCCCCGATGACGCAGACGTCGAGCAGTCCGTCGTCGAGGAGCGAATCGGGCAGGACGAGGTAGCGCCCGCCCCGGTAACGGCCTCCCCCGACGTTGGCGAGGACGGTCGGGCCCTCGTGCACCACGCGGCCGTCGACGGTGACACGGCCCGGGTACGGGACGTACCCGGCCGCGGTGTCGGCGAACGCCTTGGTGTACAGGTCCCTGCCCGTCAAGGGGATGTCCCGCGCCCGGATCAACGCGTCGGCGATCACACCGGAGCAGGCACCCAGGTAGACGCACTGCCGGGTCTCGGCCAGGCGGGCCAGGTCGAGACGCCGCAGCCGGGCGCTACCGCCGGCGCCCGAGTCGGTGAGGACCGCTTTGAGGGACTCGGTCCAGGGGCGCTCGCCCCACAGCATCTTGTAGCCGGAGTTCCCCGTGCCGCCGGGCACCACGGCGAGCGCGGTGCGTCCGGGTGCGAAGGCCAGGCCCTGCACGACCTCACGGACGGTGCCGTCCCCTCCGATGACGACCACCAGGTCCGGTGCACGGCCCGGGCCTTCCAGGGCACGGCGCACGGCGACGGTGGCGTCCCCCGGTGCCGTGGTGGGGTGGATGTCGACGTGCTCCAGGCTACTGGCGCACAACTCAGCTACCTCACGCACCAGTTGGGGGCTGTGACTGCCGGATGCGGGGTTGGCCAGGACCAGGGCCCGGGTGGGGCCCTGGGCTGTGGCGGTGTCTGCCATCGGGCGTACTCCTCGGGATCGTGGTGGCACCGGCGGTGGCGGGGCCGGCCCGGACGGTTGTCGGGCACGGCCTCCGCAAACTGTGCCAAGAGGTGCTGACACGGTTCTGACGTGCTGCTGACGCCCGGGCCCGGGCCGCCCGCGGGCTGGGGACGCTCAGCGCGCGGCCGAGGCGACGACCCGCTGCAACCGTTGGGCGAAGTGCATCGTGACGCCCTGCGCGTTGGCGTCGATGTAGAAGTGACCGCCCGGGTACTCGCTGTGGCCGAGGTAGGCCGGGCTGCGCTCCGCCCAGTGCTTCATGGCCTCCGGGTCCTCCTGGAGCGGGTCGGAGCGGCCCCCGTAGGAGGCCAGCGCGCAGCGGACCCCCGCCTTGTCGTCCACGTACTGCGCGGCGACCCTGAGGTCGGCACGCAGAGCCGGGACCACGAGGGCGAGCATCGCCGGGTTGTCGTAGATCTCGGCGGGGAAGGACCCCAGGCGTTTGATCCACTCGACCAGTTCGGGCTCCGGCATCCGGCTCTGCTCCTCGGTGGGCGCGTACCAGCCCTCCGGCGACCAGCCGGACATGCCGATCATGACGGGGGAAGGGCCGCCCTCCTCCTCCATCCGGATGGCCAGCCGGAAGGCGAGCTGTGCGCCGAGGCAGTGTCCGAAGAAGGCGAAGGGCCGGTCGTCGAGGTCGTCGAGCACGGCGTCGTGGAGGGCGTCGAGCAGCGGGTCCCAGTCCTCGTACGTGATCTCGTCGCGGCGGTTGTGGCGGCCGGGCAGGGTCACCGCCTGGGCGGCGATGTCGGCCGGGAGCAGCTTCTCCCAGTCGCGGTAGATGATGGCGCCGCTGCCCGCGTGCGGCAGCAGGAAGAGCCGTACGGACGCGTCCGGGGACGGTTCGACGGGGTGGAACCACTGGCCTGTACGGGACATGTCCATGCCTATGGCGCTGGTCACGATTTCGTTCCTCCATCGGTGAGGGTCCGGTCGATCTCACGCACTGCGGGGAGCAGCACCTCGGCGACTTCCTTCAGCTGCGTCTCCGGTTCGAGCGATCCGACCCGCAGGACGAGGTGCCGGGCGCCGGCGCGGACGTAGCCGCCGAGCCATTCGGCACATTGCTCGGCACTGCCCCAGCCGTAGGCCTGGATGGCCGACATCTGTGCCAGGGAGCGCCCGTAGTAGTGGCTGATGTAGTGCTCCAGCTCGGCCTTGGCAGCGGTGGCGTCGCTGTTGACGGTGACCGTCGCGTAGAGCGCGGGGGTCACGGCGCCGGGGCCGCGGCCCGCTTCGCCGGCGAGTTCGGCGATCCGCCGGCAGGCCCGGCCGTACGCGTCGACGTCCGGCAGGAAGGGCAGCCAGCCGTCGTAGCGGGTGGCCGCGCGGGCGAGCACCTTGGGGGTGTCGCTGCCCGCCAGCCAGAGCGGCGGGCCGCCGGGGGCGGCGGGGCTCGGCAGCCGGTCCAGCCGGTCGGCCTGCCAGTACCTTCCCTGGAATCCGGTGGGCCGGCCCGGTTCGCCCGCGGACCAGGCGGTGCGCCAGAGGTCGGCGATCTCGTCGAGGCGTCCGACCCGCCCGGTGAAGGAGGCTCCGACCGAGGCGAACTCCTCCTCCGTCTCGGGCATCGGGAACCCGGAACCGAGGCCGAGGACCAGGCGGTCACGCGCGACATGGCCGAGGCTCGCCACCATGTTGGCGCCGATCAGCGGGTGCCGCAGGGCTGGGGTGAGGGCGGCGGTGCCGACGGTGATCCGCTCGGTGGCGGCCGCGGCGGCGGAGAGCACGACGAGGGGGTCGAGGCGCGGGCGGGCCGTCAGGGAGTCGCCGGCCCACAGAGAATCGAAGCCGAGCCTCTCAGCCTGGCGGGCGAAGTCCAGGAGAGGGGCCGCCGCGTAGGTGCCGATGATGGCCTGCTCCCTGGTCGGGAGCAGGATTCCGATGCGCAGGGATCCGCCGGGGGGCTGCGGGCGGTGGAGAGAACGCACCTCGTCGATTGCTCGTCGCACGGGTGTCTGCGCCCCTTCCGAGGCAGGGCCGGGCCGTTCGGCGTCCATGGGTGCCGCTTCCTCTCTTGGTTCTGCCGTCACTTCTGGTTCAGATCAGCGGGTCGCGTGCCGGGGCCGAGAGCTGCTGCCGAACGGCGCGGCGCAGGATCTTGCCCGACGGGTTGCGGGGCAGGCTGTCGACGATGTGGTAGGTGCCGGGGATCTTGTAGTCGGCGAGGCGGCCCCGCAGGGACAGCAGGAGTTCTCGGGGGGTTGCGGTGGTGCCGGGGCGCAGGACCACGGCTGCGTGCACCGCCTCGCCCCAGCTGGGATCGGGCAGCCCGACGACAGCGGAGTCCGCGACGGCGGGGTGCGCGGCGAGCGCCTTCTCGACCTCGGCCGGGTAGATGTTCTGCCCGGCGACGATGATGGTGTCGTTCATGCGGTCGCAGAGGTAGAGATAGCCGTCCTCGTCGAGGTAGCCGGCGTCACCCATGTGCAGCCACTCCCCCACCAGGGTGCGGCCGGTGGCTTCCGGAAGGTTCCAGTAGCCGAGCATCCGGGAGGGCGCCCGGACGCAGATCTGGCCGATGGTGCCGGGCGGGAGTTCGGCGCCGTCCGGGCCGACCACCTTCACCTCGTTGCCGGGGCAGGACCTGCCGACGGACTCCAGGACCGCGCTGCCCGGGTAGTGGTCCTCAGGAGGCAGGCACACCGCCACGCTGCCGGTCTCGGTGCTGGCGTAGATCTGTGCGAACTCGCAGTCGAACGTCTCCAGGCACTGCTTCAGCAGCGTCTCGGACATCGGTGCGGCTCCGTAGCAGACCTTGCGCAGGGAGGCGAACGCGTCCGGACCCGCGGTCCGTTCGCCCGCCATCATCTGGAGCATGGCCGGCGCGGCGAAGGTGGTGGTGACCCGGTGGGTACGGATCAGCCGCACCGCCTCCTGCGGGTCGAACTGGGGCATGATCACGCTGGTGCCACCGGCGTTGAAGGTGTGCATGAACCAGCCGATGCCCGCGATGCCGAAGCCCGGCAGGGAGATCAGGGCGACGTCCTCGGGCAGCCAGTCGATCCAGGCGGCACCGTGTTCGCGCATCGCCCGGGGCAGAGTGAAGAAGCTGCGGTGGGCGAGCACGGCTCCCTTGGGCAGCCCGGTGGTACCGCTGGTGTAGATCTGCACGACCGGGTCGTCGGGTCCGGTACCGGCCTCCAGATCGGTGTCCGGCCGGCTCGCGTACCAGGCGGGCAGCCCGGCACCGCGGGCGGGTTCCCCGTCGGCGTCGGTTCCGTCGATACGGATCACCGTGTGGAACTCGGGCAGGTGCGGGCGGACCTTGGCGGCGGTGTCCCAGAACTCGTCGTCGACGAAGACCAGGACGGCACCCGAGTCGCGCAGGATGTGGTCGACCTCGTCCGGGGTGAGTCGCCAGTTGACCGGGACCAGGACCGCGCCGGCCTTGGCGCAGGCCAGGATCACCAGGTAGTAGTTCTCCGACTCGCGCCCCAGATAGGCGACCCGGTCGCCGGGCCGTACGCCGCTGGCGCGCAGGGCGTGGGCGGCGCGGTTGCTCTCACGGTGCAGCTTGGCGTAGGTGGTGATCCGGCCCTCGCAGACGATCGCCGCATGGTGCGGGCGGCTGCCGGCGTGGGCGCGGGAGGTGTGGTTGAGCGTCCAACTCACGTTGTCCGCGATGGTCATGGTTGTCATGGGGTCCTCCCCGTTCGTCCGGGACGAGTCGTGCGGGGTCATGCCGCGGGGACCGGGCACAGTTGCCCGTCGAGGAAACCGGCGAGCTGCCGTACCGTCGGGTGGTCGAAGGTGATGGAGGCGGCCAGCGGCAGCCGGAACACCTGCTCGAGACCGGACTTGACGTTCTGGGCCATCAGTGAGTCCAGGCCGAGCGCGACGAACTCGGCCGACTCGTCCAGCTCGTCGTCGGCCTCCATCTGCAGGACGGCGACGACCTTCTCCCGGACCACCTTGATGATCAGGTCCCTGCGCTCCGGTGCGGGCAGGGCTCCGAGCGAGGCGGTGTCGAAGCCGTCGTCGGCGGCGGCGTCCTGCCGCGCGAGGCGGTCGTAGAACTGATCGCCGGTGGCACTGCCGGCCACGTAGCGGTCCCAGTCGAACTCGCCCACGACCCGCTGGGTGCGCGGGCGACCGCCCCACAGTCTGGCCAGGGTGTCCAGGGCCCGGGTCGGCGAGAAGAAGCGGACGCCGCTGCGTTCGATCTCGCGGCTGAGGTGCTCCTCCAGGCGGGCGGACATGCCGACCCTGGCCCAGGCACCCCAGTTGACCGAGAGCCCGGGCAGGCCCTGGCGGGTGCGCCACTCGGCGAGGCTGTCGAGCCCGGCGCTGGCCGCCGCGTAGTGCCCCTGGGTAGCGCCGCCGAGGACCGAGGCGATGGACGAGTACGTCACGAAGAACTCGAGCTCCGGGAAGGAGCTCTGCGCGGCCTCGTGCAGCAGCCAGCCACCGTACGCCTTCGCGGCGAGCTGGGCGTCGATGGACTCCCAGGTCAGTTCGGCGATCAGCTTCTTGTCGTACGAGCCGGCCGCGTGGACCACGCCCCCGACCGGGTACGGTCCGGCCACCACCTCGTCCACCAGTGTGCGCACGTCCTCGGAGCGGCTCACGTCGGCTCGCACGAGGGCGAGTTCGGCGCTCTCGGCGAGCTCCGCCAGTACTGGTGCGGCTTCCTCGGTGGGCTGTCCGCTGCGGCTGACCAGGGTCAGGTGCCGGGCCCCCAGGGCCACGAGCTTGCGGGCCGTGACGAGACCGAGCCCGCCGAGGCCGCCTGTGACGATGTAGGTGCGGTCGGGGCGGACGGCGGCGTCGGTGACCGCCTCGGCGTCCGCCGGAGGCGCGGCCTCCCCGGCGTGCGTGCCCGGCAGGTCCAGCCACACCTCGGCGGCCGGGTCGGTGAGGGCGGTGCGCAGGGCCTCGCCCGTCTCGTCCAGCCGGAAGTGCCGGCTTCCGTCGTGCGGGCCGGGGCGTGGCGCGAGCACGACCGACGCGGACGGGACGGTGAGCGTGGAGCGCAGGGTCCCCTCATGGCGTACGAGGACCTCGTCCCCCTCGGTGAACCCGGCCCCCTCACCCGCCGCGCGCACGATGCCGGTGGCCTGGCCGCCCAGCACGGGCGGGGGCTCCTCCTCCTCCCGTTCGGCACGGCCGGTGTCCAGCGCGGTCCGGGCGTCCTGATCGGTGAGGGCGACGGCACGCACCTCGATCCGGACCTCGTCGGCGTCGGGCGCGCGGTCCGCGGCGGGCACCAGCGCCAGGTCGGAGAGGTCGCCGGAGTCAGGGGCGCGCAGCTCGAAGCCGCCGCTCCAGGTGAGCGTCGCGTCGCCGGCGAGCAGCCGCCGGACGTAGCGCCTGCCCGGCCGGTGGGCGACCTGGTACTCGCCCGGGGCCTCGGCCGTCCACTCCGTGAGCAGCGGCTCGAGGTCGCTGCCCGGGGCGAGGTCGACGAGGGTGGCGCGGTACTGCGGGTACTCGGTGAGCAGTACCCGTCCGAACCCCCACAGGGTCGCGGCGGCGAGGTGCCCGCCGTCGCCGGCCGGGTCGCCGGGGAGCGCCTGGGCACCCTCGGTCACCAGCCAGAGCCGGGGCGGCCGTGGCTGTCCGGCCGCGTCCATCGCGGTGACCAGGGCCAGCAGTTCGCGGTAGTTCTCCTCGCACTCGGCCCGCATCCGCTCGGCGGACATGGCTCCCGGCCGCTGCCGCCAGACCCGGCAGACGTCGGTGACGGTGGGGTCCTCGAGGGCCGCCTTGAGGTCGGTGGTGTCGGTCAGCGTCGTCACCTGGAGGCCGGACTGCCCGGCCGGTGCGGCGGCACGGCCGGGGGCCTGGTCGAGCAGCAGCAGGTGGCGGTCAACGGCCGGGCTGGTCTGCGCCGGGAGGGCCCTGCGCACCCACTCGGGCCGGTGCAGGAACTGGCGGCGGCCTGTGCGGCCCTCGGGGCGGGCCAGGCGGACTCCGAGAAGTTCGGTGACCGGATCGCCGTTCTCCAGGAGGAGGATGTCGGCGACCCGGCGGTCCTGATCGCCGTGGACGCGGGCGAGGACGCGGAGCCGCTCCCCGCGGGGCTTCCGGAAGTGCCGTACGGAGGCGATCTCGCGCGGCTCGAACACCGGGCCCTCGGGATCCAGGACGACAGCGGCCTGCACCGCTGCCTCCAGGAGTTCGGCGGGCACGTGCTCGACCGCGGCGGCGTCGCGCCCGGTGAGCTCGCCGGTGACCAGTCCGTCCCGGTGCCGGGCGGCGCGCAGCAGCAGGCGCATGCGCGGGCCGTGCGGGCGGCCGACGGAGGCGAGGTCGGTGTAGATGTCCTCGTCGTCGATGTGCTGTCCGGCGGGCGTCAGCCCGGCGTCCAGCTCGGCCAGCTCGGAGACCGGCACGACCGGTTCGCGTTCGGCGGCGATCGTGGCGACGGCGTGGATGTGCTCCTCGCCTCCGACGAGGGTGAAGACCTGCACATCGGCGCCGCCGCCGGCGCGCGGACGCCACCGGGACGTCAGGGCCGTGACGGTCTCGGCGGTCGTGTGCAGCGGCGCGAGCAGCTTCAGCTCACGGATGGCGGCTCGGGTGTGCCCCCCGACCGCGTCCTGGAGCGCGAGGAACAGATCGATGTACGCGCCGGCGGGAAGGGTCGTGCGTTCTCCGTCACCGAGGTCGGCCAGCGCGCCGAGATCCTCGGAGGTGAACTCGGCGGTGAACTCCCGCACCCCGCTGGCGAACCGTTCCTCCGTGCCGAGCAGCAGGTGGCGGGCCCTGCCGCCGGCGGTGCCCGTGCGCCGGGTGCCGACGGAGGGCAGCCAGTACCGCTTGCGCTGGAAGGCGTAGGTGGGCAGGGAGGTCTTCGCGGCGGTGGGGCGGTCCGCGTGGTAGTCGGCCCAGGAGACCGTCAGACCCGCGGCGTAGTATCCGGCGAGTGCGGCCAGGGTGGTGCCGGCGGAGCTGTCGCGGCGGCGCAGGCTGGCCAGCCACACGTGGTCCTCGGCGGTCAGGCAGCGCCGGGCGAGGGCTGTCAGGGCGGCCTGCGGTCCGATCTCGATCAGGGCGTGGCGGCCGCGCTGGGCCACCGCCCGGATGCCGGCCAGGAAGCGCACGGGTTCGCCGATGTGCCGCACCCAGTAGTCGGCGGTGCCGATCTCGCGCAGGCGGGCCGGCCGGCCGGTGACGTTGGAGATCAGGCTGATGGCCGGCTCGTGGAAGGTGATGCCGTCGAGGGCGGCCCGGAAGTCGTCGTAGACCTCGGCCATCAGGGGTGAGTGGAAGGCGTGCGAGACGGCCAGCCGGTCGACGCGGGTGCCCCGCTCCTGGAGGAGGGTGATGATCTCGTCGAGGGCGGCGGTGCCGCCGGAGACCACGCACTGGTCCGGGGCGTTCACCGCCGCGAGGGCCAGGTCCGGGTGGCCGGCGAGGAGGGGCTCGACGTCCTCGGGGGGCCCGGACACGGCGGCCATGCCGCCCGGTGCGCTCACCGCCTGCATCAGCCGCGCACGGGCGGCGACCAGGGTCACGGCGTCCGGCAGGTCGAACAGGCCGGCCACGGCGGCGGCCACGACCTCCCCGATGCTGTGCCCGATGAGTACGTTGGGGCGCACGCCCCAGGACATCCACAGCTTGGCGAGCGCGTACTCCAGGGTGAACAGGGCGGGCTGGGTGTACTCGGTGCGGTCGATCGCCTCCGGGTCGGCGGCTGTACCGAGCACCAGTTCGGCCACGGAGCGGCCCAGATGCGGGGCGAACAGCTCGTCGCACAGGTCGACGTGCTCGCGGAAGACCGGGAAACGCTCGTAGAGCGCGGCTCCCATGCCCGCGTACTGCGAGCCCTGGCCGCTGAACATGAACGCCGTCCTGCGGATGCCGGAGGGCCCCCCGTGCTTCTCCTCGGCGGCCGTGTCCAGCAGGTTCGCGAGCGCCGTGCGGTCGGCGACCGGGCCCGCGACGCGGTAGGGGTGGTGGGCGCGGGAGACGTTGGCCGTGTAGCAGAGCTCGTCCAGCCCCACGTCGGGCCGCTCGTCCAGCAGCTTCCGGTAGGTGCCGGCCTGGGCGCTCAGGGCGGCGGCGCTCTTGGCGGAGAGGGTGAACACGGGAACCCCGGACGGGGCCGGCTCCACGGGCTCCTGCTGGGCCGGGGCCGGCGCCTGTTCCAGGACCGCTGCCCCGATCGTGCCCGCGAAGCCGAAGCTGTTGACGACCGCGCGCCGGACCTCGGCCTCCCAGGGTTCGCACGCGGTGGGCACGCGCACCGGGTAGAGGTCCCAGGGGATGCGCCCGGACGGCGTGTCCAGGTTGAGGTGCGGGTAAATGGTCCCCGCCCGCATCTGGAGCACCGTCTTGATGACGCCCACGATGCCGGCCGCCGGCTCCATGTGGCCCAGGTTGGTCTTCACCGAGCCGACAAGCAGCGGTTCGCTCCTGGTGTGCGAGTCGGCGAAGGCGTCACCGATGGCGCCGAACTCGATGGGGTCGCCGAGCGGGGTGCCGGTGCCGTGCGCCTCGACGTACTGGATGTCCCCGGGGGTCAGGTGTCCGGCGGCGAGGGCGGCGCGGATGACCTTCTCCTGGGCGGGGCCGTTGGGCACGGTCAGGCCCGCGCTGTCGCCGTCCTGTCCGACAGCGGTGCCTCGCACCAGTGCGAGGACGGTGTCGCCGTCCCGGGTCGCGTCGCTGAGGCGCTTGAGTACGACCACGCCGCAGCCCTCGGCACGGGCGTAGCCGTCGGCGGCCTCGTCGAAGGTCTTGCACTGCCCGTCGGGGGACAGCATCTGCGCGTTGGAGAACATCACCGAGGTGCGCGGGTGGTGCAGGGCGTTGACACCGCCGCACAGCGCGATGTCGGACTCTCCCGCACGCAGGCCCTGCACGGCGAGGTGGAGGGCGACCAGCGAGGAGGAGCACGCCGTGTCGATGCTCATGCTCGGGCCGCGCCAGCCCAGGAAGTACGACAGCCGGCCTGACAGCGGGAACATGGTGATGCCGGAGGCGAGGTTGCCTTCCAGCTCCTGGTACGGCAGTGAGTCCAGCTCCATCGAGTAGTCGATGGAGCTGGCGCCTATGTAGACGCCGCCGTTGCCGCGGCGCAGCGGGGTCGGGTCGATGTTGGCGTGCTCCAGGGCCTGCCAGGCCGTCTCCAGCAGCATGCGCTGCTGGGGGTCCATGTACTGGGCCTCCTTGGGCGAGATGTTGAAGAAGGAGGCGTCGAACTGGTCGATGCGGTCGAGGAAGCCGCCCGCCGAGGTATGGATCTTCCCCTTGTCCTCCGGGGACTCGGGCGTGAACGCGGCCACGTCCCACCGGTCGCCGGGTATGGGCCCTATTCCGCTGCGCCCTTCACGCAGGAAGGCGTCGAACTCGTCGGGCGAGTTGCTGCCGCCGGGGAATCGCAGACCGATTCCGACGATCGCGATCGGCTCGGGCGCCCGCGCCGGCGCCCGGTTCGTCTCTTCCGTATCGGATTCCGTACGCGGCATGGAAACGACTCCTTGGGTCCTTGGCGTGATCGGTCAGCGGGTGGGCGGGGCGGACAGGGCGTCGGCCAGGTGATCCACGAGGTGGTTGACCGTCGGCTCGTTGAACAGCACGTTCACGTTGATGGACAGGTCGAGGAGTTGCTCCAGGCTCTGTCGTATCTCGGTCAGCCGCAGCGAGGTGAGGCCGAGGTCGAAATAGCTGATGTCGACGGGAAGGTCCTCCGACTCGTCCATGAGGAGAACGGCCTTGAACCTCCGTACGACGAGTGTCTCTATCTCGTCGGCGAGTTCGGTCCGCGGCAGTTCCCGCAGCCGCTGGGGCACGGTTGTCTCGGCAGGTGGCATGGCGGCCATGCAAGCAGCGGCGGCTGACACCGCACTGACGGCCCGTCGGCCGGTGGCTGGATCAGTCCGGTGTCAGCGCCGAGTCAGATTCGACTGCCACGATCGGTTTGCTTCGAACATCAATTCCTCGAATCACTCGCTCATTCACGGAACGACCCGCACCGGAAGATCGACAACCAGACACGTTCCGATATTCGGAAAGGCTGATGATGCTTCGCGAAGCTGCGCAGGAGGAGAGTGCTCCGGCACCTTCCGGATTGAAGAGCTACGACCTCTACATCGCAGGCAAGGACATCTCCGGGGACGGATGGGTGTACACCGTCAGCGGGCGGTCCCTGCTGGAAGACGTCTTCACCAGCGTGAGTCTCAAGCGCTCCCTGGAGCAGGACCCGGATTCCGAGGCGGCCCAGCACCCCTACGTCGTGGGCCGCTGCGCCATCGCCGACGACGACGCCATCGACCTCGCCACGCAGGCCGCCGCGGCCGCCGCCTCGGACTGGGCGGCCGTCCCGCTGGAACGGCGGATGCGGCTCGGTACCCGCTTCCGCGAGGAACTGATCAAGCATCAGGACGAGTTCCTCGAGATGCTCGTCGCGGAGTCACACCCGGTGAAGCTGGCCCGGTGGGAGCTGAGCTGCCTCCTGCAGATCTACGCCCCCGGCAGCCTGCGCTGGTACCGGAAGCAGATGCGGGTCGAGAAGGAGTATGCGGGCCGCAAGCTGATCCTGCAGCGCCAGCCGGACGGCGTGGTCGCCTTCAACCCCCCGCAGAACGCCCCGCTGCCCAGCGCCGCCCTGTGCGTGCTGGCCCTGATGGCCGGCAACAGCGTGGTGGTCAGGGCGCCACGCAGCATCGCGCTGAGCACCATGTGGCTGCTGCGCGACATCGTGGCCCCGCTGCTCGAGGAGCTCGACGCGCCTCCCGGCGTGCTCAACGCGGTGTGCAGCAACCCCAAGCAGACGATGGACCGCTGGATCGCCGATCCTCTGATCAACGACATCTTCTACATCGGCGGCAGCCAGGAGGGCCTGCGCTTCGAGCAGCGGTGCGTGGCCCACGGGAAGAAGCCGATCCTCGAGCTGGCCGGCAACGACGGCATCGTGGTGTGGAAGGACGCCGACATCAAGTGGGCCGCCGAAGCCATCACCGAGTCGTTCTTCGGCTCCGGACAGATCTGCATGGTGCCCAACTACGTGCTGGCCCACCCCGACATCGCCGAGGCGCTGATCGCCGAGGTGCGCGAGCAGGTCAAGGGCATCCGGCCGGGCTTCCCGGAGGAGGAGGACGTCCTGCTGTCACCGGTCCGCCGCAGCGAGCGGTTCTTCCGGCTGCTGCGGCAGGCCCTGGACAACGGCGCCTCCCTGGTCACCGGCGGCCATCGCACCGAGCTCGACGGCACACCGTCGGAGACGGGCGTCTTCCTCCAGCCCACCGTGCTCCGGGTCGACGGCCTGGACCGGGCCGGCACCTTCGACGTGGTGCGCGAGGAGACGTTCTTCCCGCTCATCCCGATCGTGGTGGCCGAACGCGACAACGACGACGCGCTCCTGGAGTCCTTCCTCCGCTTCGTCAACTCCAACTCCTACGGGCTGCGCAACTCCCTGTGGTCGCGCTCCGACCACGTCATCGAGACCTTCGTCCGGCGTGTCGTCAACGGCGGACTGCTGAAGGTCAACGACTCCCACATCGGCTTCCTTCCCTACCTGCCCAGCCACGGCGGCACCGGCCGCACCGGCGGAGCCTTCGGTGAGGCCAACTACCCGATGCTCAAGACCTCGCACGTCCAAGGGGTCAGCATCGCCCGCGACATCAGCCCCTACGACGCGGTCTTCGGCGCCTGAGCGCCCGACCCGCCGGCCTTCCGGAGGTACCCCCGTGCGTTCCCTCGACACTGCTCGGGCCGTCTGCGAGCAATTCCACCCAGGTCTGCTCAAGGAAATCGAGCAGATCCCCTATGCCGACCGGGAGCAGCCCGGCGGCCCGGTCATCGACCTGTTCCGCATCCACGGCGGGGTCGGCCTGCTGGTACCCGAGGAGTACGGGGGTCACGGAGCTGCTCCGCTGGACGCGCTGCGCGTCCAGCTGGCGCTGGGTGCCGTGTCCCCCTCGCTCGTCGCGGCCGTCTCCATGCACCACTTCACCGTGGCGATGCTCTACTCCCTCGCCGGCAAGAAAGGCCGGCTCACCTCCGCTCAGACCGGGTTGCTGCGGCGGATCGTGCCCGACCAGCAGGTGATGGCCTCCGGCTGGGCCGAGGGCCGCACCGAGCAGAACATCCTCACCCCCGCCGTCACGGCCCGGCCCGTCGACGGCGGATACCTGCTCTCCGGCGCGAAGAAGCCGTGCAGTCTCTCCCGTTCGATGAGTCTGCTCACCGCGAGCATCGCCATCCATCACCAGGACGGCACCGCCGAGCTGGCACTCGCCCTGGTGCCGGCCGACGCTCCCGGTCTGTCCGTCCACCCGTTCTGGGGCAACGATCTGCTCGCCGGCGCGGAGAGCGACGAGGTGCGGCTGACGGACGTGTTCGTGCCGGCGGACATGGTCGTACGTGCTGGGGCGGACGACCCGCACCGGCTCGACGACCTGCAGACGGCCGGGTTCGTCTGGTTCGAGATGCTGATCTCCGCCGGGTACGCGGGCGGGGCCGCCGCGCTCGTCGAGCAGGTGCTGGAGCGTGAGCGCGGCAGCGTCCAGGAGCGGGCCGCGCTCGCCGTCGAGATGGACTCCGCCCTGTCCCTCCTGGAAGGTGTCGCGCGGGCGATCGGCCCCGAGACGGACGAGGAGTCGGTCGCCAGGGTCCTCGTCGCCCGCTACACCGTCCAGAAGGCGCTGCCGAGAATCGCCGGGCAGGCGCTGGAGCTGCTCGGCGGTCTGGACTTCATCCTCGGCCCCACCCACGGCCGGGCTGCCGCCGCCGTACACGCCCTCGCCTTCCACCCACCGGGCCGCGGCGCCGCCGCCGAGCCGCTGCTGCGCTACTTCGACGGCGGCCCGCTGGTCCTGAGCTGAGTCGCCGCGCCGCGGGCAGCGACCCCCACCACACTTGGAGTGAGAGATCCGTGACCGTTATCCAGGAAGCACCCGTCGAGAGCGAGGCGGAGATCCTCGGCCTGTACCGGGCTCATCTCAGCAAGGGCCGGGCCACTCTCGCCGAGCTGTTCGGCAGCCATATGGAAACGGCGTCCGAGGGCGCCTGGCTCACCACCAGCGACGGTGAGCGCTTCCTCAACGCGGGCGGGTACGGCGTCTTCATCATGGGCGCACGCCACCCGATCGTGATGGAGGAGGTGGAGCGCCAGCTCCGGACACATCCCACCGCGACGCGCATCCTGCTGGAGCCCACCGTGGCCCGCGCCGCCGAGGCGCTCGTCTCCGTGATGCCGGAGGGCCTGGACCGCGTGCACTTCGCCCTGTCGGGGGCCGAGGCGGTGGAGACGGGCCTCAAGCTCGCACGGGCCGGCGGCCACAAGCGGACCGTCTCGATGCGCGGCGGCTACCACGGCAAGACACTGGGCGCGCTGTCCGCGACCGCGAAGGACGTCTACCAGGCGCCCTTCCGCCCGCTGATCCCGGACTTCCGGCACATACCCTTCGGTGAGACCGACGCGCTGGAGGCGGAACTCGCGGCCCATCCGGGCGAGGTCTGCGTCATCCTCGAACCCGTCCAGGGCGAGGGCGGTGTGATCATTCCGCCCACGGGCTACCTCAAGCAGGTCGAGGAACTGGTCCGCGCGCACGACGGCTTCCTGATCCTCGACGAGGTGCAGTCCGGTTTCGGCCGGCTCGGTGAATGGTGGGGAGCCGACATCGAGGGCGTGGTGCCCGACGTACTCCTCACCGGCAAGGCTCTCGGCGGCGGCGTGCTGCCGGTCTCCGCGGCCGTGGCGACCCGCAAGGCGTTCCGCCCCTTCGACAAGGACCCCTACGTCCACACCGCCACCTTCTCCGGCCAGCCGGTCCTGATGGCCGCGGTACAGGGCGCGATCCGGGCCGTGAAGGAGGAGCGCCTGATCACCCGGGCCATGGACCTGGGGGCGCAGCTGCTGCCGAGGATCTCGGAGATCGCGTACCGCAACATCCCCGAACTCGTCGTGGGCGTGCGCGGCCGTGGGCTGCTCATCGGTGTCGAGCTGGTCGAGGCCGGGCTGGCCGGCGAGCTGCTCATCGAGCTGTTCAACCACGGCGTGGTCGCCAACCACTCGATGAACGGCAGCTCGGTGGTGCGGTTCACCCCGCCCGCCGTGATGAGCGACACCGATGTGGAGTTCCTCCTGAACTCCTTCGACCTGGCCACCCGCGACCTCGTCCGGGGCGCGGCCAAGATGCCGGAAGGCGGCAACTGATCATGCGTCACGTAGAGCTCGAAGCACTGATCCCCGCGGAGCAGGCCATGACGGTCTTCGACTCCGTACGACGCTGGGAGCGGTACCCCGACCTGGCGCCCCACGTGAAGGCGACCACCGTGCACGCCACCTACCCGGCCGAGGACTCCAGTTCCAGCTGGGAACTGCACTTCCGCAGCGGTCTGCTGAGCTGGACCGAGGACGACACCTTCCTGCCGGAGCTGGGTGAGATCCGTTTCCGGCAGTCCGACGGCGACTTCGACTCCTTCACGGGCACCTGGGCCATGGCGCAGCGGGGGGACGACGTGGCGGTCCGCTTCGACGCCGACTTCGACTTCGGCATCCCCAGCCTGGAGGGGATCCTCGACCCGATCGCCGAGCGGGTCATCAAGGAGACCGTCGCCTGGGCCCTGACCGGCCTGTTCCCCGCCGTCCGCCTCTCGGGCGGCGTCGACCTCACCGAGCCCGCCGCCATCGGCGCCTAGCACCGCCCGCAGGAGCTGACCATGGACCAGGCAAATCCGTTCGAGACACCGAGAACCTACTCGCTGCACCGCGCCGAGTACCTGGTGGGCCTCGCCGTCACCACCGGTCTGATCATCGCCCACTTCGGTGAGATCCGCTGGTGGGTCGCGATCGCCCTGTTTCTGTACATCGACCTGATCGGCTACCTCCCGGGGGCCATCGCCTTCAAACGCAGCGGCGGGCGGCCGATCGCCAAGGCCTACTACGTCCTCTACAACGTCATGCACAGTCTGATCACCCAGGCCGCGGTCGCGGCGCTGTGGTGCTGGCTGGTGGAGCCGGAGTGGGCGCTGCTGGTACTGCCGTTCCACCTCTTCGGGGACCGCGGCCTGTTCGGCAACTTCATGAAGTCGTTCGCGCTGCCCTTCGAGCCGGTACGCCAGCCCGGCTACCTGCGGCTCCTGGACGACCTGGGGCTGGCCCACCCCAAGCCGGCCGGCCACGCCACGGAACCCACCCCGGTAGGCCACGTCCCGGCGCAGCCGGTCCGCCGGCAGCGACAGGAGGCCGTGCGATGACCGCCGCCACCGATGTGCGAACTCTGCGGCGTCCCGTACGCCAGGACCCGGCCGAGCGACGGCGGGCGCTGTACCACCTGGCCTCCCCGGTGTCGGTGCTGACGGTCGGCTCCCGGGAGCGGCTGCACGGCACCACGGCGAGCACCGTGACGCTGGTGTCGCGAGAGCCCCTGCTGGTGGGGGTCGTGCTGCGGGCGGGTTCGTCGTTCGCACGGCTCGCGGCCGCCGAGGGCCGGTTCGCCATCAACGTCCTCAGCAGCGGGCAGGCCGATGTGGCCGCCCACTTCGCGAACAGCGACCGCCCCGAGGGCAGCGCGCAGTTCGCGGGACTCGCCTGGACGGCGGACTCGTACGCGAAGGCACCGCTCCTGGCCGGGGCGCTCGCCCACTACACCTGCCGGTTCCACTCCGCCCACGCGGCCGGCGACAGCGAGTTGCTGCTCGGCCATGTCGTCCGGGCCAACGCCGGTGAGGACCATCCCCTGTTCAGCTACGCCGGAGAGCTGTTCGCCGGCTCCCTGCACCCCGCGAAGGAGGCGGCCGCGTCATGACCGGTTCTGTGGCACCCGAGGCCGACTGGGACAAGGCTCCCGGTCTGCTCGACGGCGCGAAGGAACTCACTCTCGGACCCGAGGAGTGCGACCTCGCCTACTGGTTCACCTCGGTGGCGCAGGGCACCCTGCGCGACCGCGGCGAGACGGGGCACCACGTGGACGCCGTCGTGCCCGGCTTCCTGAAGGAGCCGGGGCCCCTGCGCGACGCCCTGGTGCTGGAGTTCGGGTTCCGCGGGCTGTCGGAGGAGATCGCGACGCGGCTGCTCGGCCACTATGTCGCGATCGCCCCCGGCGTCCCCGAACTGGAGTTCTACACAACCCAGTTGATCGACGAGGCGCGTCACGCCCGGGTCTTCCGCAACCACCTCGTGGAGCTGGGGATCCCGCAGAAGACGCTCCTGAAGGACATCGACGAGATGGCCGCGGACTACCGCAAGCGGGTCCTGGACCCGGTCGTGGACTTCACCCTCGACATCGTCCGCGACCAGGCGGACTTCGCCGGCGGCGTCGCCGTGTTCGCCATCGTCATCGAGGGGGTGCTCGCCCCGGCGGCGGAGCTGAGCGAGCGCAAGTGGACCCCGCTGTCGCCTGCCACCGGCGAGATCTCACGCGGCACCGCCATCGACGAGATCAGGCATCTGACGGTGGCCAGCACGATCCTGCGTGATCACGTGGCCGCGCACCCCGAGTACCGCCCGCGCCTGCTGGAGATCCTGCGGTCCGGTGTGCAGCTCTGGGACGAGATCCCCGACCGCGAGTTCGTCATCCATCGCGAGGAGCTCTTCCAGGAGGGCATGGCCCAGCACGCGGACAGGATCGGCGACTACGAGATCTGGCCGGGCGTCCGGATGCTCGACACCACGCCGGAGCAGCGCTACGACATGGCCGAGCGCTGGACCGACGAGATGGCCGAGTCGCGGATGGCGTACATGGGGCTGCCGCTGGAGGCCCTCAGCAGTCCGCGGGCCGGCACATGAACGGAGGACGAGCAGCGGTGGTGGCCGGGATCGGGGCGTACACACCTCCCGGTCTGGTGACCAACGACGACCTGGCACAGCGGCTCGACACCTCCGACGCGTGGATCCGCTCACGCACCGGGATAGCCGAGCGGTATGTGGTCGCGCCCGGCACCGCGACCTCCGACCTGGCTGTCCAGGCCGGACTGCGAGCCCTCAAGTCCGCGGGGGACGAGCAGGTGGGGGCGGTCGTCCTGGCCACCACCACACCCGACCAGCCGTGCCCGGCGACCGCCCCGCAGGTGGCCGCCCGGCTGGGGCTCGGGCAGGCGCCGGCGTTCGACGTGGCCGCCGTCTGCGCCGGTTTCCTGTACGGTCTCGCCACCGCGTCCGGGCTCCTCGCGGCGGGCGTCGCCGACAGCGTGCTGCTGATCGCCGCCGACGCGTTCACCACGATCGTCAACCCGGAGGACCGCACCACGGCCGTCATCTTCGCGGACGGTGCGGGCGCGGTGGTGCTGCGCGCGGGCTCCGTCGACGAGCCAGGCGCCGTCGGCCCCCTGGTCCTCGGCAGCGACGGCGAGCTCAGCCATCTCATCGAAGTGCCGGCGGGCGGCTCACGCCAGCGTTCGTCGGGCCCCGTGACCGACCCGGAGGACCAGTACTTCCGGATGCTCGGCCGGGACACCTACCGGCACGCGGTGGAGCGGATGACCGGCGCTTCCCAGCAGGCGGCCCAGCTGGCCGGCTGGAGCATCGAGGACGTCGACCGGTTCGCGGCCCACCAGGCCAACGCCCGGATCCTCGACTCGGTCTCGGAACGCCTCGGGGTGCCGGCCGAACGGCAGTTGACCAACATCGCCCAGGTCGGCAACACGGGTGCCGCCTCGATCCCGCTGCTGCTGTCGCAGGCCGCCGCGGACGGCCGGCTCACCGCCGGGCACCGGGTGCTGCTGACCGCGTTCGGCGGAGGCCTGTCCTGGGGTGCGACCACCCTGACCTGGCCCGAGGTCCAATCGGTCTGACGGTCCCCGGCCGGCCGGACTTCCTGTGCAGTACGCCATTCCGTACGCGTATGCGTACACCTCCTCACGTACGCCGGTATCGCGTACGCCTTCGAAAGGATCCGACATGCTGGAGCAGCTCAAGGAAATCCTGTCCAACAAGCTCAAGGTGTCGCCCGAGGCCATCACCCCGGAGGCCACCCGGGAGGACATCGAGCTGGACTCGCTGGCCGTGGTGGAGCTGTCGCTGCTACTCAAGTCCGAACTCGACCTGGACGTCAGCGACGACGACCTCCTCGAAGCCGAGACCGTCGCCGACATGGTCCGGCTCATGGAGGAACGGAGCGCGAAGGTCTGATGGCCGGCATGGACATCGCCGTCACCGGACTCGGTCTGGTCACCCCGGGTGGTATCGGGGTCGGGCCGAGCTGGGCGGCGGTCTGCGACGGCAGGCCGGCCGCCGCCCTCGACCCGGTACTGGCGGACAACCCCGTACGTATCTCCTGCCGGGTTCCCGGCTTCGATCCGGAATCCCTGCTCAGCGCGCGGCGGGCACACCGCCTGGACAGGTTCGTGCAGTTCGCCCTCGTCGCCGCCCATGAGGCCGTCGCCGACGCCCGTCTCGACCCGACCACCTGGGACGGGGCGCGGGTCGGTGTGGTGCTGGGCTGCGCGGACGGTGGCCCCGGCACGGTCGAGGAGCAGCACGATGTGCTGCGGGAGCGGGGCGCCGACCGGGTGTCTCCGCTGCTGCTGCCCATGCAGCTGCCGAACATGCTGGCCGGTCAGACGGCCATCGAGTTCGGGGCCACCGGGCCCAACCTGGTGGTGGCGACGGCCTGCGCCTCGGGCGCGACCGCCATCGGCGTGGCCCGGGACCTGCTCGTCCTCGGCCGCTGCGACGTGGTACTGGCAGGCGGTAGCGAGGCGATGATCACTCCGTTGGTCATGGCCGGCTTCGCGCAGATGGGCGCGCTGTCCCGGCGCGAGGACGACCCCGCGTCGGCCTCACGTCCCTTCGACGCCGACCGGGACGGCTTCGTCGCCGGAGAGGGGGCCGGGATCCTCGTCATGGAACGCGTCGTGGACGCCCGAGCCCGCGGTGCGCACGTCCACGGCCGGATCATCGGCTTCGGGGCCACCGCGGACGCCCACCACATGACGTCGCCGCACCCGGACGGCGCCGGCATCGAGGCGGCGGTCCGCGCTGCTCTCGCCGACGCCGGCGCGGACCCGGACGACGTGCAGCACGTGAATGCCCACGGCACGTCGACACCGCTCAACGACCTGGCCGAGGCACGCATGATCGAGCGGACGCTGCAGGGCGACCCGCTGGTCACCTCCACGAAGGGAGTCACCGGACATCTGCTCGGCGCGGCAGGCGCGGTCGAGGCCGCGTTCGCGCTGCTGAGTGTCGAACATGAAATCATTCCGCCCACCGCGGGCCTGTGCATCCCCGACGGACGGATCGACATCAAGATCGCACAGTCGGCCACGTCGATGCCGATCGACCTCGCGCTCAGCAACTCGTGCGGGTTCGGCGGCCAGAACACGGCGCTGGCGATCGCTCCGGCCTGAGGGCCGGCACCGGCAGCACGTGCGGGGCGGACGGCTCGGAGCCGTCCGCCCCGACAGGCTGTCCCGGGCACCCGCCCCCGTACCCCTCCCACCTGCGGAGTCCGGGCGCGGGCCGCTCACCGCCCGGCTCACCACCGCCCGGTCGGCCCTTCGCCGCCCGCCCGGCGCCACTCACCCCACCGCGTCCGGCATGCCCCCGGCCGCCACTCTCCCTATCCGAGGAGCCTGTCATGCACGATCCCAGTGAACTGCTCGCAGACGGGCCGGCCGCCGTGCGGCGCCTGGCCCGTCGTCGCTACGACCTCGACCTGGCCGTCCTGGAGAAGGCGATGCGCCGGCGGTCCGAGGCCCAGGCCGACGTGACCCGGTCGCGTACCGAGCTGAACCGCGTCTCGCGCACACGCGGGCGCTCGGGACCGCCGTCCGAGGAGGAGAAGGAGGCCGCCCGCGCCCTGCGCGCGGACGTGCAGCAGGCGGAGGCCTCGGCCCGGGCCGCAGAACACGACCTCTCCGAACTGCTGCTCGGCATCCCCAACGTCCCCCTCGACCGGGTGCCGGACGGCGACACCGAGAAGGAGGCGGTGGAGGTCCGCCGCTGGGGCCCGGCGCGGGACGACGGCGACGCCCCGCACCACGCCGACATCGGCGAGTCGCTCGGCATACTGGACAGCCCGGCGGCGGCCGGGCTCTCGGGCGCCCGCTTCAGCGTCAGCCGCGGCGCCGGTGCCCGTCTGGAGCGGGCGCTGACCGACTTCCTCCTCGACCTCCACACCGGCGAGCACGGTTACACCGAGCACTCCGTGCCGTTCCTCGTGAACCGGGAGACCATGACCGGCACCGGTCAGCTCCCCAAGTTCGAGGACGACCTGTTCCGCACCCGGGTGGGCGACCGGGAACTGTTCCTGATCCCCACCGCCGAGGTGCCGCTCACCAACCTGGTGGCCCAGCAGTTCCTGAACGCCCATGACCTGCCGTACGCCTTCACCGCGCGCACTCCCTGTTTCCGCGCCGAGGCGGGGGCGTACGGGCGTGACACCCGGGGAATCCTGCGCCTGCACCAGTTCGAGAAGGTGGAGCTGGTCCGCGTCTGCGCCCCCGAGGACGCACCGGCACAGCTGGAGCTCATGGTCGGGCACGCCGAGGAGTGTCTGCGCCGCCTCGGGCTCTCACACCGCGTGGTCCTGCTGCCCGCCGGCGACCTCGGCTTCTCCGCCCGGATGACGTACGACATCGAGGTGTGGCTGCCGGGCAGCGGCGCCTACCGCGAGATCTCCTCGGTCTCCGACTGCGGCACCTTCCAG
This sequence comes from Streptomyces sp. NPDC057424, assembly GCF_042803315.1. Classification (NCBI taxonomy): domain Bacteria; kingdom Bacillati; phylum Actinomycetota; class Actinomycetes; order Kitasatosporales; family Streptomycetaceae; genus Streptomyces; species Streptomyces sp. NPDC057424. The sequence goes on along the minus strand of NZ_JBHVCP010000058.1, from coordinate 253 downwards.
GGCCGCCGCGCGAACATCCGTCACAGGCGGGCCGACGGCCGCAAGGGGCCTGCCGCCACCCTCAACGGCTCGGCCCTGCCCGTCGGACGCACCGTCGCCGCGCTGCTGGAGCAGGGCGTGCAGGAGGACGGCTCCGTCCTGCTCCCCGAGGCCCTCGCCCCGTACACCGGTTTCCGCCGGATCCTGCCGGGCGGGACGACCGCGTAGCACACGCACGCCGGGAGGGCGGGTGATCCGGGTCGGCCCGGATCAC
>NZ_JBHVCP010000057.1:0-49725 GCF_042803315.1 Streptomyces sp. NPDC057424 | reverse complement strand
ACCTGCAACCGCGACATACCCACCCGCACACCGACCTGACCAAGCACTACTAGTCGCTTACGGTGACGCGCTCCGCCTCCTTCGGGGTGGACTTGGCGACGACGACGGACTGCTGCTTCCGTCCGGTCCGCAGGCCCGTGAGGGTGATCAGCAGTCCGGCGAAGGCGACGAGCGTCACGACCACCAGCCCGGGCCGGTAGCTGTCGAGGACGGCCTGCGGGGAGGCGTTGCCCTGCTCGGGGGCGTTCGCGGTCACCACCGCCGTCACCACGGCGAGGAAGATCGCGCCACCGACCTGGACCGAGGTGTTGAGCAGCCCGGAGACCATGCCCTGCTCGTGCTCGTCCACGCCGTTGGTGGCCTGGACGTTGAGGGAGGGGAAGGTCAGCGCGAAGCCGGAGCCGACCAGCAGCATCGTCGGCAGGATCACCGCCGCGTAGACCGGGTCGAGGTCGACGCGCAGGAACAGCACGTACCCGGTGACCATCAGCGCGAAGCCCAGCACCATCAGCCGGGCCGTGCCGAACCGGTCGATGACGGCTCCGACCTTCGTCGCGGACAGCGCCACCAGCGCGCCCGCCGGCAGGAAGGCCAGGGCCGTGTGCAGCGCGGACCAGCCGAGCAGCTGCTGCATGTAGAGCGTGACCAGGAACTGGAAGCCGATGTAGCTGCCGACGAACGTCAATGCGCCGAGCTGGGCGCGCACTTGCGGCCCCGAGCGCAGCACGCCGAGCCGGATCAGCGGGCTGGGGCTGCGCCGCTCGACGGCGACGAAGGCCGCCAGGAGCACGGCCACGGCGGCGAAGGACAGGACGGTGCGGGTCGCGCCCCAGCCCACCTCGGGCGCCTCGACGACGGTGAAGACGAGTAGCAGCATCGAGGCGGTGCCGAGGACGGCGCCGGGGATGTCGTAGCCGCCCTCGCCGCGCTCGCGTCCACTGCGCGGCAGCAGCTTCAGGCCCACGAGCAGGGCGATCAGCGCGACGGGGGCGGGCAGGAGCATGGTGAGCCGCCAACTGGCCTCCGTGAGCAGGCCGGAGAAGACCAGGCCCATCGAGTAGCCGGTGGCGCCGCAGGTGGTGTAGACGGCCAGGGCGCGGTTGCGCAGCGGGCCTTCGGGGAACGTCGTGGTGATGATCGACAGGCCGGCGGGGGCCGTGAAGGCCGCGCTCAGGCCCTTGATGAAGCGGCTGGCGATGAGCAGCGGCCCCGAGTCGACAAGGCCGCCGAGCAGCGAGGCGAGTGCGAAGACGCCGAGGGCCACCAGGAAGACCTGACGCCGGCCCAGCAGGTCGGCCGCACGTCCGCCGAGGAGCAGCAGGCCGCCGTAGCCCAGGATGTAGCCGCTGACGATCCATTGCAGCGCCGAGGTCGACAGGCCGAGGTCGGCGCCGATGGAGGGCAGGGCGACGCCGACCATGGACACGTCCAGGGCGTCCAGGAACATCGCGGCGCAGAGCACGAGCAGGGTTCCCCACAGCCGTGGAGTCCAACGCCCCTCGGACGTGGGGGAGATGAGCGGAGAGGTCATGACGGGGACACTACATGCGCGTGCATGAGATGCAAATGCATTTAATTCAGGTGCAACAATCTCGGTTCTCTGTTACGGTGCGGCGCATGGCTCAGCAGGCCGAGCAGGCGCTCGTGGAACAGTGGCGGGACATTCTGGCGCTGCACGCGCGTACGCAGTGTGAACTCGACCGTGCACTGCACGGCCACGGCCTGTGCGCCAGCGACTTCGAGGTGCTCGACGTCCTCGCCGGGTGCCGGACGCCGAGCGGCACGCCGTCCTACCGCGTGCAGGAGATCTCCGAGCGGGTCCATCTGAGCCAGAGCGCGCTGTCGCGGCTGATCGCCCGGCTGGAGAAGGAGGGGCTCGTGGAGCGCGGCATGTGTCCCGAGGACCGGCGCGGCGTGAAGGTCTGCCTCACGGCGAAAGGACGCGCGCTGCACGGCGAAGTGCTTCCCGTGCAGCGCGCGGTACTGGCCCGGATGCTCACCGACGGCTGATCGCCCGTCGGCAGCCGCTCAGATCGCCGACGCCTCCCGCCACAGCCTGGCGAGCGCCTGGTCGCCCGTGGCGCTCGGCAGGGGCGCCCGGTTCCACAGCGCCAGATACAACTGCTCGGCCGGGCCCGACAGTTCGCATTCGGCCGCCCCGGACGCGTCCCGCGTGGTCACGGGGGGCTCCGGTGACAGCCGTACCGTCCACACCGCGCCGGTGTCCTCCGTGCGGACCCGCAGGACACGCGGCTCGGGGGTGCGCACGCGGCTCCTGGAGCGGGCGTGGAAACCGCGCAGCAGTTCGTCGATGCCGTCGGTCGCGAACTCGGGCATGACGCCGGTCGGGTCACCCCCGCGTGCGGACTCCGCGTCGACCCGGTGCACGGCCGTCTCGTGCGCCTGCCGCCGGGCCCAGAAGGCCAGCGGGGACGGCGCGGGCAGGAAGGCGAAGCACTCCACGTCGGGCGAGGTGCCCGCCAGCGTGCCGACGAGATGCCGGTGGCTGTCGCGGTACCAGTCCACGAGCTCCGCGCCGTCGAGGTCGGTGGGTTCCACCAGTGGGCGGCGTTCGGTGAGCTGCTCGGCCACGTAGGCGGCGGCCCAGCGGTGCACGGCGCCCGTGTGCCGCAGCAGATCGCGCACCTGCCACTCGGGGCACGTCGGCACCTTCGCGTCGGTCCCGGCCTCCTCGGCGGCCGCGGCCAGCAACCGGCCTTCCGTCTCCAGTGCTTGAAGGAACTCGGCGGTCTTCATGGCGCCGAGTCTGCCGCATGAAGCGCCCTCCAGGCCCGGGGGATCTCCGGCGGCCGGCTCCGGTGGCTACGGCAGCGGCGTCCCGCCCGTCGCGTTGACGATCTCGGCGGTGATGTACGACGCCTCCTGCGAGGCGAGGAAGACGTACGCCGGAGCCATTTCGGCAGGCTGCGCGGGCCGCCCGATGGGGGCCTGCTTGCCGAACGCCTGCGTGTCCGGCAGGGTCGCCGGGATCAGCGGTGTCCACACCGGGCCCGGTGCCACCGCGTTGACACGGATGCCCTTCTCGATCAGCATCTGCGCCAGCCCCTGCGTGAACGTGACGATCGCGCCCTTCGTCGTCGCGTAGTCCAGCAGATGGGGACTGGGCTTGTACGCCTGCACCGACGTGGAGTTGATGATGCTGCCTCCCTCCGGGATGTGCGGCAGGGCCAGCTTGCACAGCCAGAACATGCCGTACAGGTTGGTGCGCAGCACCTGGTCGAACTGCTCGGTGGTGATCGCCTCGATGCCGTCGGGCTGGGACATCTGGTACGCCGCGTTGTTCACGAGGACGTCGATCCGGCCGAACTCGTCCACGGCGCGGTCGATCAGCGCCCGGCAGTTCTCCTCCTCCCGCACGTCGCACGAGACGGGCACGGCACGCCGGCCGGCCTCCTCGACGAGCCGGGCCGTCTCGGCGGCGTCGTCCTTCTCGTCATCCAGATGGGTGAACAGCACGTCGGCTCCCTCGCGGGCGAACGCCAGGGCGACCGCGCGGCCGATCCCGGAGTCCGCGCCGGTGATCACGGCCTTGCGACCGGCCAGCCGGCCACTGCCCCGGTAGGACTCCTCACCGTGGTCCGGGGGCGGGTCCATCGGCCCCGTCCAACCGGGGTGCGGCTGGTCCTGGGAGGGAAACTCCGGGGTCGGGTGCTGCTCTCCGGGGTGCTGCTGTCCGGGGTGCTGCTGTCCGGTCACGGGTCTGCCTCCTTGCACTTGGCGTACGGCCCGGTGTTCACAACGGGCGTGGCCACGGGTACCCAGGATCACCGGCATCCCCCCTGGCGGCCTCCCCCGCTCAGCCCCCGGCCGCCCGCCGCGCGGCCGCCCCCACCAGCGCTCCGACGGCCGCCGCCAGTACCGCCACGCTGGTCAGCGCGGCCGGCAGGGTGAACCAGTCCGCCATGAAGCCGATCGCGGGCGGGCCGAGGGGCATGCCCCCGTAGCCCAGGGTGGAGGCCGTGGCGACACCGCTGGGCCCGGCGAGGGCGCCCGCGTGTTCCACGGCCACGGGGAGGAGGTTCGCGAGGCCGATGCCCGTGACCGCGTACCCGAGGAGGGCCGCCCAGAGGGAGGGGGCGAGGGCGCCGAGCAGCATTCCGGCCGCCGCGGTGGTGCCGCCGGCGACGACGGTCGGGGTCCGGCCCAGGCGTTCCAGGAGCATGGTGCCGGTCAGCCGCACCACCGTCATGGCCAGCGCGAAGCAGGAGTAGCCCGCGGCCGCGGCACCCGCCGAGGCGTGCAGGTCCTGTGTGAGGTGCGGGGCGCCCCAGTCGGCCGGCGCCCCCTCGCCGTACGCGGTGCACCCCGCGATGAGGCCGAAGACGATCACCAGCCCCCGGGTGCGGGCGTCCAGGCGGCGCGGGGCGCCCTCGGCGGGAAGCTCCCGCTCCGGGGGTGCAGGCGGCTCGTGCCGCAGGAGCGTGGGGCCTGCCGCGGTGGTGACGAGCAGGCCGACGAGCGTGAGCAGCAGCAGGTGCGGCGTGGGGGAGAGGACCCCCGCGACCAGCCCGCCCAGCCCCGCTCCGGCCGTGCAGCCCAGGCTGGCCGCCGCGTGGAAGCTCGGCATGACCGGCCGCCGCAGCGCGGCCACGAAATCGACTGCCGCGCTGTTGAAGGCGATGTCGATCCCGCCGTACGCGGCTCCGGAGAGCAACAGGACGAAGCACAGGGCGAGCGCCGAGTGGGTACAGCGGGGCAGGGCGACACTGAGGGAGAGCAGGACCGCGCAGCCGACGGAGACCCGGTGGTTCCCCGTAGCGGCGGCACAGGCGCCCGGTGAGGGTCATGGTGGTGACGGCCCCGGCGGAGACGCCCAGCAGGGCGAGGCCGAGGGCGCGGAGGCGCCGGTCTGCGCCCTGATGGCGGGGATGCGCACGACCCAGCCGGCGAAGACGAAGCCGTCGAGGGCGAAGAAGACGGTGAGCGCGATGCGGAGCCGGGACAGGGAGTTGCCGTTGCCCGGCACGTCACTGTGCGTTCGGGTTTGTTTATTTGCGGCACAAACTCAGGCCAGGTGGGTGCGGAGGCGGGGACAAGGTGCGACTCTGGGACGAGACCCATCGCTGGGAGCGGACGTATCCGCCGGAGGAGCGCAGGAGGGCACATGGGACGCGACGTGCCGGCCCTGGTGTTCACGCGGGAGGACCGCCGTCGGTACCGGGAGAAGATGCACACCGACCTCGAGGTGCTGGCCCGGATGCTCCACGAGTCGGGGTTCGAGAGCGAGCGCCCCCAGGTCGGGCTGGAGATCGAGCTCAACCTGGTGGACGACGCCGGACTGCCCGCGATGCGCAACACCGACGTGCTCCGGGCGATCGCCGATCCCGCCTGGTCGAGCGAGCTGGGCCGCTTCAACCTGGAGATCAACATCCCGCCCCGGCAGCTGACGGCCGGCGGCCCCGGTTCCTGGGAGCAGGAGATCCGTGACGCCCTCAACCACGCCGAGGACCGTGCCGCTGCGGTGGGCGCCCATCTGATCATGGTCGGCATCCTGCCGACCCTGGGCGAGCCGGACGTCAGCGGGTCCGCGCTCTCCGGCGACCCGCGGTACCGGCTGCTCAACGAGCAGATCTTCGCGGCCCGGGGCGAGGACCTGCGGATCAAGGTCGACGGCGTGGAGCGTCTGTCGACGTACGCCGACACGATCACCCCCGAAGCCGCCTGCACCAGCACCCAGTTCCATCTCCAGGTCGACCCGAAGGAGTTCTCGCAGTACTGGAACGCGGCTCAGGCCATCGCGGGCGTGCAGATCGCCCTCGCGGCGAACTCGCCCTTCCTGTTCGGCAAGGAGCTGTGGCGCGAGACCCGCATCCCTTTGTTCGAGCAGGCCACCGATACCCGCCCCGAGGAGATCAAGGCCCAGGGTGTTCGGCCCCGGGTGTGGTTCGGGGAACGCTGGATCACCAGCGTCTTCGACCTCTTCGAGGAGAACGTCCGCTACTTCCCGGCCCTGCTGCCGCTGTGCGAGGACGAGGACCCGCAGAAGGAGCTGGACAGCGGGGGCATCCCCCAGCTGGGCGAGCTGACCCTCCACAACGGCACCATCTACCGCTGGAACCGCCCCATCTACGCGGTCACCGACAGCGGCCCGCACCTGCGCATCGAGAACCGGGTACTGCCCGCCGGTCCCACGGTGGCCGACATCATCGCCAACGGCGCCTTCTACTACGGCCTGACCCGCGCCCTGGTCGACGAGGACCGGCCGGTGTGGACGCGGATGTCCTTCTCGGTCGCCGAGGAGAACCTGCACACCGCGGCCCGCGACGGCATCGACGCCCGCCTGTACTGGCCCGGCGTGGGCGAAGTGCCCGTAACGGAACTGGTGTTGCGGCGTCTGCTGCCCCTTGCCCACCGGGGCCTGGAGCGGACCGGTATGGACACCGCGTGGCGCGAACCCCTGCTGGGCATCATCGAGCAGCGCTGCGTCACCGCCCGCAACGGCGCCCTGTGGCAGGCTGAGATGGTGCACCACCTGGAGAAGGCCGGCATCTCCGACCGGCGGGAGGCCCTGCGGCAGATGACCAGGACGTACATGGACTACATGCACATGAACGCGCCCGCCCACACCTGGCCCGTGGACTGACGTCAGGCGGGCCGGCCGTGCCACCGCGCCGCAGCCGTCAGGGGCACGGGGGCGGGCACCCGCGCCGATGTCGCCAGCGCGATCCGCCGCCCCTCGGCCGCCGACCGCAGCAGAGCGGTCATCGTCTCCAGTACGTGCAGGGCGAGTTCACCGTTGGCGCGCGGTTCCCGCTGTCCGTCAGCGGTGAGGAAGTCGAGCAGTCCGACGCCGCGTGCGCCGTCCTCGTAGCCCGCCGACGCCGGCAGGGCGCGCCACCGGGTGTCGCCGAGCGCGTGGAGGCGTACCTCGCCGTCGAAGCGGTTCGGGTCGGGGACCGAGAGGGTGCCGGTCTCGCCGTGGACCTCGATCGGCGCGGCCGTGGTGGCCACGCCGTCGAAGCTCGTCGTGAGCGTCGTCAGCGTCCCGTTCACGTGCTCCAGCACCCCGGAGACATGGCTGTCCACCTCGACCGGAATGCGCTCGCCCGCCCGCGGGCCGGAACCGATGACGCGCTCGGCGCGCAGCCTCCCGGCCGCCCCGGTCACCGCACGCACCGGCCCGAGCAGATGGACCAGGGACGAGAGGTAGTACGGCCCCATGTCCAGCAGCGGGCCGCCGCCGGCGGTGTAGTAGAAGTCGGGGTGGGGATGCCAGCGTTCGTGGCCCGCGGTGACCATCACGGCCGAGGCGAACTGGGGGCGTCCGATGACCCCCGCCTCCACGACCGCCCGCGCGGTCTGAACTCCCGTGCCCAGGACGGTGTCCGGGGCGCAGCCCACACCGGTGCCCGCCTTCGCGGCGGCCTCCAGGACGGCCCGGGCGTCCTCCAGGCCCGCCGCGAGAGGCTTCTCCCCGTAGACGTTCTTGCCGTGACGGATCGCCCCGAGGGCTATCCCGGCGTGCGCTGCCGGGGTGGTCAGGTTCAGCACCGTGTCCACGTCCGGGCTGCTCAGCAGCTCCTCGACCGTCAGCGCCCGGGCACCGGGCAGTTCGGCGGCGGCCGCGGCCGACCGGGAGGCGTCGAGGTCGGCGACCGCGGTGACGCGCACGCCGGGATGGTCGACGAGCGTGTCCAGGTAGGCGCGGGAGATGACGCCGAGCCCTACGACCCCGACGCGGTGCGCGTCGCCCACAGCATGCCCCTCTCGATGATGGTGCGGACGTGGGGGTGCTCCAGCACGTCGACGCTGTGCCCCGGTGTCGTCACCACGACCCGCCCGGCACCCCACCGGCGGGTCCAGACCGCCGGTGAGGTGACCGGCCGGTGCCAGGGCTGCCACGGCCGGGTGGGATGCGTGGTGGTGGCCAGCACGTCGATGAGGTCGTCGTGGAGCACCCAGTACTGCTCGGTGTCCAGCGCGAAGTCCTCGATGCCCGCCGTGACCGGGTGCTCGCGACCCGCCTCGGTGAGGCTGATGGTGTGCGGCAGGAAGTGGTCCGCCGCCTCACCCCGGCGCTCGCACGGTTCCTTGCCGGGATGCGTGGCGAACTGCCCGCCCACCAGGTGGAGATAGTCCGAGGAGGCGCGGAACGAGTCGGCGATGCCGCCGTGCCAGCCGGTGAAGCCGGTGCCGGCCACGACCGCGGAGCTCAGCCCCGCCACCTGCTCGCGCGTGATCTCCGACATCGTCACGCACTGCACGACCAGGTCGGTGCCGGCCATCTCGGCGCCGTCCGCGTAGATCCCGGTCGACTCCTCGACCCGGACGGCGTACCCGTTGCTCCGGAGGAAGGGCAGGAACAGTTCCGTGGCCTCGACCGGCTGGTGCCCTTCCCAGCCGCCTCGGACCACCAGGGCTCTCTTCTGCGTCATCGTGATCTCAGTGTGCGCCGGTCGTCCGCGCTCGCAGAAGAGGACCGGACCTCACGAAACTTTCGCATCGGCGGCCCGCGCCGAGACCGTCCAGCAGGCCGCGGTGTAGCGGACCTCCGGGCCCTGCACGAAGGGGTCGAAGGCGGGGCGGACCGCCTCGACGATCTCTGCCCGGGTCCGCTCGTCGGCCCCGGGCAGGACCGTGCCGAGCGGACCGAGCCGGGTGAAGTAGGGGACGAGTTCCTTCTCGGGCAGGGCGCAGACCACGTCGACCGGCTGGATGTCGATCCCGGCCCAGCCGCTCTCCGCCAGGATGCGGTGGACCCGCTGTGGGTCCGCGAAGGCGAACTGGCCCGGCTGGTCCGGCCGGCGGGCGGGAAGCTCCGGCAGGAACGGGGCCGCGGCGCGTTCCGCCGTCGTCATGAACGGGTTCTCCTCCGGGCCGCGCCACACGACGCACCGCAGCCCGGCCCCGTCCCTCACCGTGCTCCGCAGATTGCCGAAGGCCCGCACGGGGTCGCTGAAGAACATGACGCCGAAGCGCGAGATGACGGCGTCGAAGACGCCGGGTTCGAACGCGTACTCCTGCGCGTCGGCCTGGACGAAGGACGCCGGTACGCCCTCCTGTTCGGCGCGCGCCCGGGCCGTCTCGATCATCGGGCCGGAGATGTCGACCCCGACGCAGTGACCGACCCTACGGGCGACGGCCCGGGTGATACCGCCCGTGCCGCAGCCGACGTCGAGCACGCGGCCCGCGTGTTCGGCGGACACGGCGTCGACGAGCAGTTCCTCGATGGGCCGGAACATCTCGTTCAGCACCCCCTGGAGATCCACCCAGGCACGGCCGGACGGTCCGTTCCAGCGGGCGGCCTGCTCGTCGTCGGACCTGTGCGAGGCATCCATTGTCGTGTCTCTCCCTCTGCTTGCCTTCGTCGGGACGGGATGACAGCGTTCTACTTCAAGTCGACTTGAGGTCAAGACAATGACAGACCTGGACATCGCGGAGGTGGCGCACCGCGCCGGAGTGCCCGCCTCGACGCTGCGGTTCTACGAGGAGAAGGGGCTGATCGCCTCGACCGGACGGCGCGGCCTGCGGCGTCAGTTCGACCCCGGGGTGCTGGAGCGGCTGGCGCTGATCGCGCTGGGGCGGACGGCCGGGTTCTCGCTCGACGAGATCGGGCAGATGTTCACGCCGGACGGGCAGCCGCGGATCGACCGGCGGATGCTGTCGGCCAGGGCGGAGGAACTGGACCACAGGATCCGCGAACTGGGCGTCCTGCGGGACTCCCTGCGGCACGCCGCCGCCTGCCCCGCGCCCAGCCACCTGGAGTGCTCCACCTTCCGCCGCCTGATCGACGCGGCGGCGTCCGGCGGTGTCGCGGCGCCGGGAAGGCGGCCCCCCGAGCACCGTTGACGGGCCGTCGGCACTCCTGGTCCAATCCTGGGCCGCGCTGGACGGCTCCTGCTTCCCGTCGTCCGCTGTGCCGCCACGCAAAAAACGTTCCACGGCCGGTCACGATATACTTGCGGCGCCCATGAAGGCCATCGTCGTGCCTGGTCGCGCGGCTGCAACAGCGAGGGGGTGGACGCCGTTTCGGCACGCCCCGCCCGCATCCAGGACGTCGCCGCAGCCGCCGGTGTCTCGGTGTCGACGGTGTCGAACGTGCTCAACCGTCCCGAGCGGGTCACCGCCCGGACCGCCGAACGCGTCCGCGTCGCCGTCGCCGCGCTCGACTACGTCCCGCACCCGGGCGCGGCGGGCCTGCGCACCGGTCACTCCTCCGCGATCGGCCTGGTACTGCCCGACGTCACCAACTCCTTCTACGCACGCATCGCAAGGGGTGCCGCCGACGCGGCCTACGACCACGGCTACTCCCTCGTCCTCTGCCACAGCGGGGACGCCCCGGAACGGGAGCAGGGCTACTTCAGCATGCTCGTCGAGCAGCGGGCCGTCGGTGTCGTCGTCGTGCCGCTGAGCGCCGACCCGGGCCGGCTGGCCCGGCTGCGCGAGCGAGGCATCCCGCTCGTCCTGGCCGACCGCGCGATGCCCGACCGGGAGGGCTGCTCGGCGTCCGTCGACGACATCGCCGGCGGACGCATCGCCGTACAGCACCTCCTGGACAGCGGGGCCCGCGACATCCTCGTCGTCAACGGCGAGCGCGGCATCCGCCAGTGCGCCGACCGCCACCAGGGTGCCCGGCAGGCCGTGCGCAGCCGCCGCGAGGCCCGGATCGGCCAGGTCGTCGCCGCGCGGATGACCGTCGCGTACGGCACGGAGATCGCCCACGGGCTGAAGGACCTGCCCGACGGGGTGTTCTGCACCAACGACTTCCTCGCCGCCGGCCTGTGCCGGGGGCTGGCCGAACGAGGTGTGCGCGTCCCCGAGGACGTGCAGGTCGTCGGCTACGGCGACCTCGATGTCGCGACCTTCGGAGCGACGACCCTGACGACGGTCCGGCAGCCCGTCGAGGATCTCGGCCGGGCGGCCGTCGAGATGCTGCTCGACGAGATCGAGGCCCGCGCGGACCACCTCCACGAGACCCGCGTCTTCGCCCCCGGCCTCGTCCTGCGCGACTCCACCCGAACGCCCTCCGAGGACTAGGCCGTTTCTGATGGCTCTTGGTGGGCTGGGTGGATCTCGTGGTTGGCCGGGCAGGACGCCCGTATGGTGCGGCGACACGAACTCACGGACGCGCAGTGGCAGAAGATCGAGCCCCTCCTGCCCGGCAACGGCAAACCGGGCGGGCAGTGGGCGGATCACCGCAGGGCGATCAACGGGGTGCTGTTCCGGGCCCGGACCGGGGTGCCCTGGCCTGACCTGCCCGAACGGTACGGTCCCTGGCAGACCGTCTACGAACGTCACCGCCGCTGGTCGGCCGACGGCACCTGGCAGGCCGTCCTTGAGGAGTTACAGATCGAGGCGGATGCCGGCGACCCGGACGGGGCGCTTGCCCGCCAGGCGGACCGGCAGGAGTGGGCCGTGAACATCGACTCCACGACCTGCCGGCTCCTCCGCTTTGCGGCGCACGCACCAGCCCCCGCTCACCGGTGCTGATGAGATGCCGCCGATGCCCTGCGACCTGGTCCAGACGGCAGCCCCTGTCCCTCGGCCGGGATCAGCAGCGTCACCGGCCCCCACAGCCCCGACGGCAGCTGGGACGGGAAAGCCCAGGCGGTCGGCGTGGCCTCCGCGAGATACGGCGCCAGCGTGCCCCGGACCGTCACCTCCAGCCGGATGCTCCGCCCGGCGGCTCCGCGCAGCGGGAAGCGGTACGGCGAGCAGAACGCCTCACCGGCGAACTCCCCGTCGACCGACACCTCCACACTGCCCCGGACCCGCCCCAGATCCAGCACCGGATCGGGCCCGGCAGGCACGTCCACCGACCGCGCGTACGTCACGCCCCCGCTCCAACTGCCCAGCCCTTGCTCGCGCCAGTCGCCCAGCGCCAGCGGCGCCGGTACGGTCCGCACCCGAACCGGCCCGCGCCAGGCCGAACCGCCCCGCAGGACCGCCGTGGGCTCGGTGACCACCTCGACCGGAGCAGGTGCCGCGAGCGGCTCAGGGAGCGTCACCTGGTCTCCCGCCAAAGCCAGTTCCTCTCGGCCCCCGACCCGCACCCGCGCGGGCAGCGCCAACGGCAGCTCCAGCGACACCGTTCCCGCCGGCGCGGTGAACCGGAAGCGTTGCGGCGACGCCCGGACGTCATCGGTGGAGCGCGACGGCCATACCGCACCGCCGAGCACCGGACGGCCGTTGAGCCACGCGGTCTCCGGCAGCGGGTGCGGCCGTACGGCGGCATGGCAGTGCTGCAACTCGCCCCGCCTGCGCTCGTCCTCGACGGTCCGGCCCCGCCACGCGCCCGTCTCGGCCTCCCAGCCGCCGCCACTGACCAGGGCCGTCACCTCGGGACCCGCTTCCGCGACCAGGTCGACGAAGACCGCGTCCCGGGCATCGGCGCTGTCGGCCACGACCTCCAGCGTGTGCTCGCCCGCCCCGAACCCCGGCTCGTGACGGAAGAACATCGGCACGGCGCCCCAGTCCGCCTCGTAGTACTCCACCTTCTCCTGCCGCGCCACCACGTCCCCGTCGAGCAGCACGGTCACCGCCGAGGCGGCACCCACGACGAGCACCGCCCGCGCGTCACCGGCCGGGACGCGGAGCCGCGCGCGGTAGGTGACCCGGCCGTCGGGCCGGACCCCGTCGGGCGGGCGCATGAACCGCGGGCGCGGTCCGAGCCCGCCCGGCTCGGACAGACAGAAGAAGCTGCCGAGCGGCGTACCGGCGGCGGCCGAGATCGCCGAGGGCCGGTCCTGGGCGTCCGACAGCTCGTACTCGAGCACGTTGCGGCCGCGGGTCACGGCGACCGGGACGGTGGCCAGATAGCCGCCGCCGTACGAGACCAGCAGCTCCCCGTTCCACCACACCCGCTTGACCGCCTCCGCGCCGACGTGCAGCTCGGCGGGCCCCCGACAGCCGGTCTCCACGATCGCCCGGACCCGGGCGGCCGCTCCGCCGGCCGGCACGGGGACGTGTACGAACTCCTCGTTCACCAGCCCCTTGGTGCCCAGCAACCCGCCCTGGTCCGGGACGCCACGGCTCGACGAGTACACCCCGACCTCCCACTCCCGGTCCGAGTCCGGCGGCACCAGGGGCAGTTCACCGGCCAGGACCCGCTCGACGCATGCCGCGTCCAGTGGCTCGGGCGCCCGCTCCGGCGGCACCGGGGGCAGGACCCGGACCCGGTTGCCGTACGTGGCCCGGGTCCGCTCCCGCACCGTGCCCTCGGTCCACTCCATGGTCCAGATCTGCGGCTCCTCCACGGACGCTCGCGGGGGCAGCGCCAGATCGCCCCAGGTGTTGTCCATCGTGGGGACCAGCCGTCCGTGCCAGCCGGCCGAGACGTCGAGCGACCGGACCGCCGTCCCCCGCGCGGACGGCGCTGGTGCGGGATCACCCTCACGCCAGACGACCAAGGCCGCGGGGGCGCCGTCCAGCGGCACCTCGACGGCCGACGGGGCGCCGCCGCCGGAGACCGTGACGCGGGCCGGGCGGCGGGAGCCGGTCGCCGGGTTCCAGACCTCGGCCTCCGCGACGCGGGCCCGGACGGTGACGTGCACGGTGCCGGCGAGCTTGGGGACGGAGCCGGGCGGCCGCAGCGGATGCGCGCCGATCTCCGGGAAGGCCGCCGTGACCAGGGCCACCGCCTCGTTCCCCTTGCGCCGGACGAGCAGCGGTACATCGCCTGTCGCCTGCCCGGCCAGATCGGCCACCGTCTCGGCGGCGGCCTCGGGGTCGCGTACCCGCTCCAGCCGGGGATGCGCCAGCAGGGCCGCCACCACCGAGTCGTCACCGGACCGGCCGGCGGCCGTGCCGGGCGGACGGCCCACGACCACGACCCGCCCTCCCACGTCGAGCAGTTCAGCGAGCCGGCGTGCCGTGTCCTCCTCCAGCACGCTCGCCGAGGGCAGCAGCACCGCGCCGTACGCCAGGTTCCTGATCCGCAGAGCGCCGTCGGTGGCCTCGGCGCGCTGCACCGAGTCGTCGTCGACGACGTCGAAGGAGATCCCGCGCCGGTCCAGGGCACCGGTGTGCGGCCCGAGCCAGTTGTTCGTGCCGCACAGGTCCAGGTAGTGCCGCTGGGTCTGGTCGGCGTCGGTGTGGCCGTCGCCCAGCCGCCCGTCGCCGAAGTGCCGGACGGGTGCGTCCAGCGGGACGAGGGCCTGCATGGTGGCGGTGGGATGCAGCACCGCCACGTCGGCCGCGTAGCCGCCCCACGACATGATCGAGCAGATCCGGGCCACCGCCCGGGAGAACGCCGGGTACTGCTTCCAGTAGGGCTGGCGCCAGTCGGTGGACGGCGGCGCCCACTCGAACCAGCCGCCCGCAGTGCCGAAGTAACTGGCGTGCGGATTGTAGAGGTTGGCGCCGCTGCGCAGGAACGGCAGCAGCCAGTGATAGGTGTCCTCCAGCGTGCCGCCCCAGCCGGAGGAGTGGAACGCCTCGATCCAGACCCGCTCGTGGCCGTAGAGATGAGCCATGGAGGAGTGCACCTTGGCATCGCCGTGGTGGTCGCTGCCCGCGGCGCCGTACCAGCGGTGGGTGCGGAAGTAGTCGGTGTAGATCTGCGTCGACTGGGCCGGGTAGCCCGCGCGGGCGGGGTGGCTCTGGTCGCTGCCCAGCAGCAGGCCGCGCTGGCGGTGCCAGGCGGCGAGCGGCCGGAACAGGGCCTCCTCGGTCAGCTCGGCGCGGACCGCGTAGTAGTCGGCGCGGACCTTCCCCTCCGGCACCCCGGCGTCCGTGCCGAACAGGGACGGCAGGTGGTCGAGCAGGTCGTAGCCGCGCCGGGTGCGGAACTCGTCGGCGAAACGCCGGCTCCAGGCGTTGGTGCCGGGCAGTTCGTCCTGGAAACTGCCCGCGATGACGGTGCCCAGATACTCCGGTACGCGGCGGTCGTACTCGTGGTGGACGGCGTCCATCAGCCGACTGACGGCGTGCGGGTCCAGGTAGTCGAACGCGGTGGGGACGGCGGTGACGAGCCGCACGTCGGTTCCGTCGAGGGCCGCGAGACGCCCGTCCACGGCGAGGTCGAGCCGCCGGCCCTGCCCCGCGTACGCGGCCAGCGGCGTCTCGGCATCCGCCAGGGCGACCGCGCCCCGGGAGACGCGCACATCACGCCAGCGCAGCGCGAGTCCGGCCGCTTGGGGATGACGCCGTGTCACACCGCCCTGCACATTGGCTCCGGAGAACCCGATCTGGTCGTAGAACCACAGCCGTGTTCCCAGCTCAGCGGCGATTTCGCAGGCGTCGGTGAAGCGTGCCCACCACTCCTCGCCGAACCACACCGGATCGTCGGCCCGGGCTCCGAACGCCGGGCCGGCCGGAGCCAGATTGATCACGACGAGGTTGTGCACCCCGCCCTCCGCGAACGCCCGCAGCTGCCAGGCGAGTCGCTCACGGGTGACCTTCGCGCCCGACCACCACCACAGGGGTGTGGGGCCGAAGTCGCGGGGCGGGTCGTCGAACAGCTGCCGGAGCTCGGGGGAGAGCACGGACACGGTCCTTCCCCTGAAACGTTTTGAGGCCACTGTCACGGTAGGCGAGCTGGAGCGGACACGCCATATGCCGGTGCAGGGCCGAAGGATCCGACGTCATGTCACCTATGCGTGCACGCCACCTTGTTGCAACGTTTTTCTCGCCCTATATTCGCTGCGACCAGGCCCCCGGAACCGCGATGTCACCAGACGACGGAGTCGCATCATGGCCGGTACCCGCCCCATCCCCCCACCGCTCTGGAAGGCCGCCGCCCTGTCGGGCATGGCCTCCTACCTCGACGCCGGTCTGATCGTGAGCATCTCCGTCAACCTGGCCATCTACCGGGACAGTTACGGCATGGGCGTGTGGATGGCCGGGGCGATCAGCGCGATCGTCACCGGCTGCATCGCCGTCGGATCCCTCGTCGGTGGACGGCTCGCCGACCTCTTCGGCCGCCGGCGCGTCTACAACTGGGACATCTTCTGCTTCGCGATCGGTGCCCTCGTCATCACGCTCGCGCCGGACGACGTCACCCTGTTGATCGGTGTTCTCGTCGCGGGGCTCGCGGCCGGGGCCGACCTGCCGACGTCCCTGGCCGTGGTCTCGGACGCGGCGCCCCCCTGGGCCCGGGGCAGGCTGGTGGCGTTCACGCAGGTCATGTGGATGCTGGGGATCGCCGTCGCCATCTTCCTCGGCTTCGTCCTGTCCACCACGGGCATGACCGGGGCCCGGCTCATCACCGGGCAACTGGCCGTCGCCGCACTCGTCACCTGGGCTCTCCGGTCGAGGCTGAAGCTGTCCGACGAGCCGTCGGGGACGGATCCCGGGACCGCCCCGGAGGACGCCTCCCTGAAGAGCGTCTGGACGCGAGCGGCCCTGTTGCCGATGGCCGCGACGTTCGTCTTCTACGTGACCTGGGGCCTCGGGGCCAACACCTTCGGCCAGTTCGGCACCTATCTGCTCGTCACCGTCAGCGACGCCTCACAGAGCCTGGCCACCGGAATCAACCTGGCCTTCATCCCGATCGGCGTGCTGCTGACCTTCGCCTTCGTGCGGATCGCCGACACCCCCTGGCGCGACCGGCTGTTCCACGTGGCCGCGGTGGTGCAGATCCTCGCCTTCGTCATCGCGTCCCTGACCGCCGGCGCACTCGTCGGCATGCTCGTCTTCTTCGTGCTCTACCAGATCTCCAACCCCTTCGCCGGAGAGGCCAACTACAAGGTGTGGTCGCAGCTCACGCTGCCCGCGGACACCCGCGGCACCACCCAGGGCCTCACCTACGCCCTGTCCCGGGGCGTGTTCGCGGTCGCCGCGTTCTTCACCCCCGCCCTGGCCGACCACAGCCCGTCCGTCCTGCTCTGGACGATCACCGCCTGCATGACGGCGGCGGCGTTCGCGGGTGTGTTCATCATCCGCGTCCTGGTCCCGCGTTCCGCGAGCGCCGTGCGGGACGGGGAGGACCTGCGCGTCCCCAGCACCTGGCCCGCCGGCCCCTCCGACAAGGAGCACTGACCATGGCAACGACCGCGGACCGCACGGCCGTACGGACCGCCGCCCTGCACGACCTGCTCCCGCCGGTCGCTCGGCGCCGCACCAGGATCGGACTGGTCGCAGGCGGACTCGGCACGTACTGGCCGCAGTTCCCCGGCCTCCTCCCGCAGCTCAAGGAGTCGGCCGCCTACGTCGCCGAACGCTTCCGGGGGATGGACGCGGAGGTGACCGACGCCGGGTTCGTCTCCGACGCCCGGGAAGGAGCGCGTGCCGCCGAGGAGTTGCGCAGGGCGGACTGCGATCTGATCGTGCTGTTCCTGACGACGTACCTCACCTCGTCGATGGTGCTGCCGATCGCGCAGCGCTCGCACACGCCGGTCCTTGTCATCGACCTCCAGCCGTCCGAGAAGATGGACCACGCCGCCTTCGACACCGGGGCCTGGCTGGCCTACTGCGGGCAGTGCCCCGTCCCTGAGGTCGGCAACGTCTTCCGGCGGGCCGGCATCCCCTTCCGGTCGGTGTCGGGCTGGCTGCGGCAGGAGTCCGCCTGGCGGCGCATCGAGCAGTGGATCCGGGCCGCGCACATCCGTGCCGCCCTCCGGCACGCCCGGCACGGCCTCATGGGGCACGTGTACCCCGGCATGCTGGACGTGCAGACCGATCCGACGCTGCTGGCCACGACGTTCGGCTCGCACGTGGAGGTCCTGGAGTTCGACGACCTCAGGCACCGCGTGGAACGCGTGACCGAGACGGAGACCCGGGAGCGGATGGCGCTGGCCCGGCAGGTCTTCACCCTCGACGAGAGCGTGGTGGAGGAGGACTTCGCCTGGGGCGCGACCGTGTCCGTCGCCCTGGACCTCCTGGTCGCCGACTTCGGACTCGACAGCCTCGCCTACTACCACCGCGGTCTCGACGGTGAACTGCACGAGCGACTCGGCGCCGGCATGATCCTCGGCGCCTCCCTGCTCACCGCCCGGGGCGTGCCCGCGGCCGGCGAGTACGAACTGCGCACGTCCGTCGCACAGCTCGCCACCCAGAGTGCCGGCGCCGGAGGCTCCTTCACCGAGATCCAGGCCCTCAACTTCGAGGACGGCGTGGTGGAGATGGGCCACGACGGACCCGCCCACCTCGCCGTGAGCGCCCGCGACCCGCTGCTGCGGGGGCTCGGCGTCTACCACGGCAAACGTGGCTGGGGCGTGAGCGTCGAGTTCGACGTCCAGCACGGGCCGGTCACCCTGCTCGGCCTCGGCCAGGACGCCGATGGCAGCCTGTCCTTCATCACCTCCGAGGGCACCGTCGTCCCCGGCCCGCTGCTGGAGATCGGCAACACCACCAGCCGGGTCGACTTCGGCCGCGATCCCGGCGAATGGGTCGACGCCTGGAGCGCCACGGGCGTCGGCCACCACTGGTCCCTCGCGGTGGGCCACCACGGCGCCGACTTCCAGGCGGCCGCGAGCCTGCTGGGCATCGCCCACCGGCAGGTGTGACGGGCCAGGCCTCGTCGAACATGGTGCCGCCCCTGCCCCGAGGTGATTGCGGGCCCCGATGGTGAAGGGCGCGGGCACCGAGGGTGACGGGTACGGGCACCGTGCGCGTGTTCTTCTTCGCCTTCGGACCCGAGCGATCTCGGCGTGGGACCCGGCGTGCCGGGCCACCATGGTCAGCGCCTCCCCCGCGCGACCCTGTAGAGCCCGGTCGGGCCTCCCGGCCGGGCGTCGGCAGGTCCGCGTCGAGCCGGTGCCCTACGGGCAGGATGGCGCGGCGAAGGCCGGTGGCGAGGGACTTGGACGCATCTCCCGGACCGAGTCCGTCCAGCGTCCCGGGGCAGCCGGCGGGCGATGCGGCGTGCCTCGCCCAGACCGGCCCGGGGCGCTTCCTGCACCTGGCGCAGCTCCTACAGCAGCCCGGGGAGCCCCAGACCGGCCACGCGCTCCGGTCCGGACAGGACGCCGGTGAGGGTCCGGCCGACCGCGTCGTGCAGCTCCTGCGCGATCCGGCGCCGCTCGGCCTCCTGGGCGGACGGCACCCGGGCGCTCCCGTTCCTCGTCGAGACGGCCGACCACGGTGCTGAGGGGCGTGATCAGCTCCGCGACCTCCGCCTGCCCGCCGTCCGCCGGAGGCCGTCCGGACGCAGCGGGCCGGCCGGTGCCATGGCCCGCGTCAGCCGCTGGAGCGGGGCGAGAGCGACTCGCAGCACCGGGATCTTCGCGACGAGCCTCGCGCCGAGCCCCACCGCCGGCACCGCGGCCCCGGTGAGCAGAACCGGCTGGACACGGTCACCGGACCCGGCAGCAGCGCTGGCTCCGCGTGAGCGCGAGGGCGTTCAGCAGGAAGATCTGCCAGAACAAGGCCACCCGGGTACACCTCCTCGACACCGTCCCTCACCCAGCGTGAGCGCCGCCCGGGACGCGGGCCGCCCTCCGTGACAGCACCCATCCCCGGATCGAACACCCGTCTGTCGGCCCGGCGTTCATGGGAGGCGGCCACCGGGAAGGATGAGGGTGGGGCCCGAGGCGGACGCCGCTGGAGGAGGGAGAAGCTGACGCCCTGGCGGGACAGCCGCGGCCGGCCGCACCGCCGCCTCGGCGGCCTGCCTCCCTCCGCACCGCCACAGGGCCCGACACCCCAGGACTTGTCATGGCCTCGGCCGTGCCCTGCCTCGAAGCGCTCGGGACCCGGGAAGGAGAAGCCGTGCCCCAGTCCGAAAACCACCGTCTGGTCGATCTCGAAGCACGACTCGAGCGGGAGGACCCCCGGTTCACCCGGGCCATGAGAGCCGGCCGCCCCGTCCGGCCCCGGGAGTACCGGCGGACTGGAGCCTGGTGGGGGCTTGCACTCGGCGTCGCCGTGCTGGCCTGCGGTATCGCTCTGGCCCAGGGGCTGCTCATCGCGGGCGGGCTGGTCCTCGTCGGCATGGCGGCCCAGCTGGCCGATCCGGACCCGGCCCGCATGACGCCCCGGGGGTTCGGGCGGCGCTGACACGGGCGGGCCCCGGTCCGTCCGGTGTCGGCCGGACGTGTGGGGGGTGCGGCCGTCAGAGTGCCGTCGTAACCCGTGTGAACGCCCCGGATGGTGGGACGGCCCGGTGTGATTGACGGTGGTTCACGTCGAGGCCGGGTCTCGTGAGCTGGCGAGGCGTCAGCTGCCCGGCTCGCGACGGAAGGACTCACCGATGCGCTCTGCCCGCATGCTGCTCGCGACGGCCACTGCCACGGCCGCCCTCGCGATCACCGCGCCCGCCGCCTACGCCGAGACGATGGGTGACCGGGACCACGACACCACTTCCTACAGCAAGGAGCACCACAAGGACGGCGACCACCACGCGCCGCGCGGCGGCGTACACACGGGTGGCGGAGCGCTGGCCGCCGTGACCGCGGACGACGACTGGGACTCCGGGCATGACAAGGACGGCTACGGCGACAAGCGCGACAAGGACGATTGGGGCGACAAGCGCGACGGAGAGGGCAAGCACGAGGAGCACGGCAAGGACAACGGGCACGAGAAGGGCTCCTGGGAGGGCAAGCACGACAAGCACGGTAAGCACGACAAGCCGCGCGGCGGGATGCACACCGGTGGCGGAGCGCTGGCCGCGGTGAACGCGGACGACGACTGGGACAACCCCAAGCACGACCCGGACACCTACAAGGACGGCGAGCACGACAAGGACGGCTACGGCGACAAGCGCGACAAGGACGATTGGGGCGACAAGCGCGACGGAGAGGGCAAGCACGAGGAGCACGGCAAGCACGACGGGCACGAGAAGGGCTCCTGGGAGGGCAAGCACGACAAGCACGACAAGCCGCGCGGCGGCATGCACACCGGTGGTGGCGGGCTGGCCTCCGCGCCGGGCGTGACCACCGGCGGGCTGGCGGCGCTGGCGGTGGCCGGCACCGGCCTGTACGCGCTGCGTCGCCAGAAGGCCTCGCGGGGCACCGTATGACCGACGCCTGACCGCATCACCGCCGTGGCCGCCGCACGTGCCCCTCACGTCGCGGCGGCCCGGCTCGTCCTCCCGCGTGCCGTGCCCGCTGTCGTGCCCGAATGAGGTGGTCCTTGATGGCGCCCCGTCCCCCCGCTCTTCCCGACCCCGACCCCGGCCCCGAACCGCCGAAGCGGCGGTTCCGCACCGTCGTGACGGTGCTCTGGGCGGCGGCCGCCCTCGCCCTGACCGTGAGCCTGTTCGGCGGCCGCGGTGAGTCGCCGGACGCCGCCGGCCCGCCGCACGCGCCCCCGGCCGTGGCCGCCACCTCGGCCGTCCCCGACACGCCCACGTCCGCCACGCCGCACCGGCCCGCCGCGTCCGGCCCGCATCTGCCGCGATCCCGGCCGGTCCGGCTGCTCATCCCCAAGATCTCGGTCGACGCGCCCTTCACCGACCTCGCCATCGGCCGTTCGGGGCAACTGGAGCCCCCGCCACCGGACGACACCAACCTCGTCGGCTGGTACGCCAAGGGCCACACACCCGGCGAAGCCGGTACCGCGATCATCGCCGGGCACGTGGACACCACGACCTCTCCGGCCGTGTTCGCCGGGCTCAGCGAGCTGAAGAAGGGCGACCGGTTCCAGGTGGCGCGGGCCGACGGCAGCAAGGCGACCTTCGTCGTCGACGCCACGGAGTCCTACGACAAGGACGCCTTCCCCAGCGACCGGGTGTACGGCGACACCCCGGATGCCCAGGTCCGGCTCATCACCTGCGCGGGTTCCTACGACCGTCAGGCCCGGGACTACACCGAGAACCTGGTCGTCTTCGCCCACCTCGTCTGACTTCCGGGGCCCCGGCCTGACTTGGTGTCTTAAAGTGACAGTCACGAGTTCAGGCGACTGTGGGACCTGTGAGGGATTCGCGAACCATGACGACCGAAACGTTTGAGTTCCAGGTAGAGGCGCGTCAGCTGCTCCAGCTGATGATCCACTCGGTCTACTCGAACAAGGATGTCTTCCTTCGGGAGCTCGTCTCCAACGCATCCGACGCACTCGACAAGCTGCGTCTGGAGAAGCTGCGGGACGACTCCCTCGACGCCGACGTGTCGGACCTGCACATCGAGCTCGACGTCGACAAGGAGGCCCGCACCCTCACGGTGCGGGACAACGGCATCGGCATGTCGTACGACGAGGTAGGGCAGCTCATCGGCACCATCGCCAACTCGGGGACGGCCTCGTTCCTCGAGGAGCTGCGGGAGGCCAAGGACGCGGCCGGGGCCGAGGGGCTCATCGGCCAGTTCGGTGTCGGCTTCTACTCCGGCTTCATGGCGGCGGACGAGGTGACGCTGGTGACCCGGCGGGCCGGCGAGAGCCAGGGGACCCGCTGGACGTCGCGGGGCGAGGCCACGTACACCCTGGAGCGGGTCGACGACGCGCCGCAGGGCACGTCCGTCACGCTCCACCTGAAGCCCGCCGACCCCGAGAACCAGCTCCACGACTACACCTCCGAGTGGACGATCCGGGAGATCGTCAAGCGCTACTCGGACTTCATCACCTGGCCGATCCGGATGGTCCCGGAGGCGGGTGACGGGGAGGGCGCGCCCGAGCCCGAGACGCTGAACTCCATGAAGGCCCTGTGGGCGCGCTCGCGCGACGAGGTGTCCGACGACGAGTACCACGAGCTGTACAAGCACATCAGCCACGACTGGCGCGAGCCCCTGGAGACGATCCGGCTCCAGGCCGAGGGCACCTTCGAGTACCAGGCCCTGCTCTTCGTCCCCTCGCACGCCCCGCACGACCTGTTCACGCGGGACTTCAAGCGCGGTGTCCAGCTCTATGTGAAGCGCGTCTTCATCATGGACGACTGCGAGGCGCTGCTGCCGCCGTACCTGCGCTTCGTCAAGGGCGTCGTCGACGCGCAGGACCTCTCGCTCAACGTCTCCCGCGAGATCCTGCAGCAGGACCGGCACATCCGGATGATGCAGCGCCGGCTGACCAAGAAGGTGCTGTCCACGGTCAAGGAGTTCATGGCCAAGGACGCCGACCGCTACGGCACGTTCTGGCGCGAGTTCGGCACCGCCCTGAAGGAGGGCCTGGTCACCGACTCCGACAACCGCGACGCCATCCTCGCCGTCTCCTCGTTCGCGACCACGCACTCCGAGGACGAGCCGACCACGCTCGCGCGGTACGTGGAGCGGATGAAGGACGGCCAGGACGCCATCTGGTTCATCACCGGCGAGTCCCGGCAGAGCATCGAGAACTCCCCGCACATGGAGGCGTTCCGGGACAAGGGCATCGAGGTCCTGCTGCTCACCGACGCCGTCGACGAGGTCTGGGTCGACGCCGTCGGCGAGTACGAGGGCAAGAAGCTGCGGTCCGTCGCCAAGGGCGAGATCGACCTCGACGCCGAGGACGAGGAGAAGGCGGGCGAGGAGCGGGAGAAGCAGGCCGAGGAGTACGCCGGGCTGCTCGGCTGGATGCGGGAGCAGCTCGACGAGGACATCAAGGAGGTCCGCCTCTCCACGCGGCTCACGGTCTCCCCGGCCTGCATCGTCTCGGACGCGCACGACCTGACCCCGGCCCTGGAGAACATGTACCGGGCGATGGGCCAGGAGGTGCCGCGCACCAAGCGGATCCTGGAGCTCAACCCCGGCCACCCGCTGGTGAAGGGCCTGCACCAGGCGTACCAGGCGAGCGAGGACCGCGCGGAGCTCACCGAGTCCGCCGAGCTGCTCCACACCCTGGCGGTGCTCGCCGAGGGCGGCCAGCCCAAGGACCCGGCGCGCTTCGTCAAGCTCGTGGCCGACCGCCTGGAGCGCACGCTGTAGTCAGGGGGACGGATCAGGGACGGTCCGGGGCGCCCGCCTCCCGGGCACCGGGCGGGGTCGTGCCGGTGCCCGGCGGGACGACCTCGCCCTGGACCGTCCGCGGCGCGGGGGCCGTACCGGCCTCCTCGTCCTTCGCCGCGCGGGCCTCGGCCTTGAGGATGCGGGCCGCCTTGCCGGCCGAGCGGGTCAGCTCGGGGAGCTTCTTGATCCCGATGACGGCTATGACGACGATGAGAATGATCGCGAGCTCGCTCAGTCCGAACATGGTGTCCTGTCCTCTCTCGCCCGGGCCGGGCACGGCGTGAGCGTATCGGGCGGGGAGCACGGTGTGATCACCGTCTCGGGATGCGGCACTCGGCGCGGGCGCAGGCGGGACGGCTTCCCGCGGCCGAGAAGCTCCTGCCGCCAGACCAGGCGGGCGTGCTCCACCTGGTCGGCGGTCGGGGGTGGGTCGCGCCGGCGCAGGGCCCGGTGCAGCAGGGCGGCCAGGGGGACGAGGCCGGTCAGGGCTGCCACGAGCGCCAGGGTCCAGCCGGCCGCGACGAGCGATCCGGGCAACGGGCCGAGGGCGTCGGCGACGTGCAGCAGTCCGCCGGTCAGGAGCAGCGCCACGGCGGACGTGCCCGCCATGAGCGGCGTGAGCACCACGAGGGACGGCAGCGGACTGCCCGTGCCGAGCGGGCCCCGCGCCTCGTGCCGGGCGGTCCGGCGCACGGCGAGGCAGGGGCGGTACGGCTCGTCGCCCGACGCCGCGATCTCGTCGGCGTGGGTGAGCGCGTGGGCGCGCAGGTGTGCCGGCGCCCGGCCGGTCGGGCCGGAGCCCAGGGCGCCACGGTGCCCAGGGCGTGGTGCAGTGCGGCTTCGAAGTCGGTGCGGTCCTCCGGGGGGAGGCGGGACGGGTCGCTCCTTCATGTGCGCGAGCTTACTTCTACAATCATGTAGAAGTATAGGGGGTGTGGGCGGAGGCAGGCGGCGGCGCGAGTCTCCGGGTGCCGGGAAGGGCTGAAAAGCGATCACCTCCCGACGCGCCGGTGCCGCAGTCGGCCTCCACGGCCGACTGCGGCACCAGAGCCCGCTGACCTGGTGTCAGCAGTTGCGTACGGCCGTGGTCCCGCTGCCGGGTTCCTCCGCAACCGCGACCGTCACCGCATGTCTCAGCCCACGACCCGGCCCAGCTCGATCCGGTCGATGTTCGGCGCCCAGGCGGCGGCGTTGCCGAACGTCACCTTGTTCGCGCCCTCGGCCAGCTCGACCGGGACGCCGACCGTCCAGTAGTCGTCCCAGCTCCAGGTGTTCTTGAAGGTGACCTTCTGAGGCGCGCCGCCCCCTGCCGTGATGTCCGCCGTACGGGACATGATGTCCGTGTTGTAGGCGTGGCCGTTGTCCCGGCGGTCGTTGTGGGCGTAGTGGACGACCAGCACATAGCGGCCGGACCTGGGTGCGTCGACCGTGAACTCGGCGGTGCTGGACGGGCTGTTGCCCAGCCAGCCGATGTACGAGCCGGCGGACGCGTGCGGGGAGTCGACGAGCCTGGCGCCGCCCCCGAGCGTGGCCGAGGCGCCCTCGTAGGAGAGGGTGCCCGATGCCGAGCCGTCGCCGGAGACGTCGAGGGAGCGGACGGCGGCGTGGCCCGACGTCATCGTGACCCGGTTGTTGCCCGCGACGAGGTACAGCCGCAGTGGACGGCCGGGCGCCGCCGTGACCGTCTCACCGTGCAGGGCGAGCTTCACGGCCGCCGAGGTCCGCGGGGCCACCGTGTAGTAGCCGTCACGCGGGGCGTAGACGTCGAAGACGGCCTTGTCACCCGGCCGCAGGACCAGGGCACCCGTCCCCACGGCCGCCGAGGACGAGTAGTCGTACGACGGCTTGCCGCTGATGTCCGCCAGGGTGGCCTCGTACGACGCGGAGGCCGCGCCGGTGCGGGTCGTCAGGTCGATCCGGTCGAGCGTGACCTCGGCGTCGCCCTTGGAGAGCACCAACTGATGTTCTCCCTCCTTCAGGTGGACGCTGACGTCGTTCTTCGCGCGGTAGGTCCAGTTCTCGGTGGAGGGGTACGTGACCGTCACCGGTTCGGCGCCGTCGACCGACAGCTTCTGCGTGGCGGGGCCGCCGGACTGGTTGCCGTAGAGGATCGCCAGATCGTAGGTACCGTCCTTCGGTACGTCCACCGTGAACGCGACCTTGCTGCCGGGCTGGTTGAGGGAGCCGACGTCCTTGGTGCCGGAGGCCGCGTAGCCGTTGGCGTTGCTCACCGTGCCCTGTGTGTAGACCGTGCCGTCGGTGATGGCCGCGTCCTCGGCCTCGTACGACGCCGACCACGGGACGGAGGCGGCGGTCGGGGTGCCCGAGCCGCCCGGGGTGAGGACGATCCGGTACGCCGACATCTTGTGCAGGCCGCGCAGCGGGACCGTCGCCGAACCGTCGTCCGCGACCTTCATCTTGGTGCGCGCCAGGACCCGCGGAGCCGCGTGCTGCCCCTCGTATCCCGACCAGGCGGCCTCGGCGACGGTGGCGGTGACCGTGCGGCCGAACACCGACCGGGGGATGCCGCGCACGACCACGTCCGAGTCGCCCGCGGAGCCGCCGAGCAGCACCTGCGCCTGGCGGCGGGAGGTGTCCAGGGAGGCGACACCCTGCAGGGTGTCGATGGTGTTCGGCTGCGGCGGCGTCACCTTCACGGTGTTCCCGGTCATGCCCGCGTACCAGCGGAACAGCCACCAGCCGCCGTTGGGGATGTTGGAGCGCACCACATGGCCGCTGAGATTCCCGGCGGCGTCCCAGTACGCCATGTTGGCGTACACCTTGTTGCGCTCGAACATCGACACCCACTGCACGAGCTGCCCGGGCACGGACAGGTCGCGGCGGTTGGCGTACTCGTCGATATTGATCTTCAGCGGGGCGACACCCGCCTCGCGCTCCAGCTCGCGGTAGTCGTCGTAGTGAGCCTGGAAGTCGCGCAGGGAGCCGGAGCCGAGTTCGTGCCAGGTCATCACCTGGGGCACCACGTTCTCCCGCTTGGAGAAGGCGAGGAAGTCCTTCAGCAGGCGCGAGTGGTACGCGGCCTCGTTGGGGCCGGCGATCCGCGCGTCCGGGTCGATCGCGCGGATGCGCTGGTACACCGTCTTCCAGTCCTTGAAGAACCGGTCGCGGTTCTTCTCGTACTGCGCCTGGTCCTCGACGCCGAGCTCGTACCAGATCTGGTCGGGCTCGTTGAACGGGATGTAGACGAAGCGGTCGCTGCTCGGGGCGGCCGATATCTCCTTGACGATCCTGTCGACCTTGGGCAGGTAGTCGTCGATGCCGAGGTCCTCGTACGGCCACTTCGCGTAGATGTCCTGCATCATCACGTTGATCTCGCCGCCGCCGGAGCGGAAGAAGGACGTGGAAACCGTGAGCGCGTCGCCGTTGGGGTGCTGGGCGCCGCCCTCCGGCTTCTGCGAGATGCTGGTGATCTTCAGTGGCTCCATCACGGCGTCACTGGGCACCCCGTCGTCGCTGAGCCCGTACAGGGAGCCGTTGGCGCCGAGCATCACCGGGCCCTCGGAGGCGTTGAGGTCGACGGTGAGGCGCTGCGGGCCCGCAGCGGCTGCCGCGGGACCTGCCGCGGGGAGGGTGGCTGCCATGGCGGCTGCTCCAAGTAGTGCTGCGAACAAGGCGGTTCTGGTACGGGATCTTGTGCGGGTGGGGGTGATCACGCTGCTGGACCTCCAGTCACTTGACTGCTCCACTGGTGATTCCGGACACGATCTTTCGCTGGCCGACGAGGAACACGGCGACCATGGGCAGGCTCATCACCACGGCGTACGCGAAGACGAGATGCCAGTTGTTGAGGTAGAGCTGGGCGCTGGCGACCTGGTAGAGGTTGAGCGGCAGAGTCGCCCGGTCTCCGCCGCCGAGGACGAAGAACGCGTAGAAGATGTCGCTCCAGGCGTAGAGCATCACCATGATCGTGGCCGTGGCGATGACCGGCCGGAGCAGGGGCAGGACGATCCGCCAGAAGATCCGTGCCGGTGTCGCCCCGTCCATCCGGGCCGCCTCCTCCAGCTCCAGGGGGATGGCGCGGATGAAGCCGGTCATGAAGAAGACCGAAGTCGACAGGTACATGCCGGTGTAGACGGCGATCATGCCGGGCCGGGTACCGGCCAGGCCCAGTTGCCGCAGCTCCATCACGATGGTGATGACGGCGGGCGGCAGCAGCAGCCCGGAAATGCACAGCGCGTACGCCGCCGAGACCAGCTTCGACTTCCGGCGCGCGAAGACCCAGGCGGCGCCCGCGCCCAGGATCAGCACCAGAACCACCGAAGGCACCACGACCAGCAGCGAGTTGAGGAAGCCCCGCAGCATCTCGCCCTCGCTGACGGCGTCCGCGTAGTTGGCGGAGGGCTGCCAGTGCCGGGGCGGGTCCAGGTTCGGCCTGATCGCTTCCGCCTGGGGCTTGGCCGAGGTGACGGCGACCAGCCACAGCGGCACGCCCACGGCCAGCCCGGCCAGCAGCAGGACCAGGGCGGGACGGCCGTGGCGCCACACCGGGGTCATAGCATCTGCTCCCTTCGCCGTAGCCCCACGACCAGCGGAATCGCCACGGCGACCACGACCAGGAAGAGCACGAGACTCATCGCGGAGGCCTGCGCGTACAGGCCCTGCCCGAAGATCCGGAACATGTAGATGTTGAAGACCTCGGTGGAGGCAGCGGGCCCGCCGCCGGTCGTGGCCTGCACGATGTCGAAGGTGTTCATCGAGCCGATCAGCGCGGTGGTGGCGTTGAAGGTGAGAGCCGGGGCCAGCATCGGCCAGCGCACCGACCAGAACGTCCGCCAGGGCCCGGCACCGTCGAGCCGGGCTGCTTCGAGCAGGTCGCCGGGGATGCCCTTCAGGCCCGCCAGGTAGATCAGCATGGACAGGCCCATCCACTTCCAGCCGTGGATGAGGGTGACGATCACCAGCGTCCAGGTCGTCGAGCCCAGCCACGGGATGTCCGTGCCCAGGACGGAGTTGACGGCTCCGTCCTGGTCGAGCAGTGCCTGGAAGACGTACCCGGTCGCCAGTGCCGAGATCAGCACCGGCAGGAAGAAGACGGCACGGAAGAACCGGTTGAAGCGGCTGTCGTCCTCCAGCAGCAGCGCCAGCACCAGCCCGAAACCGTTCTGGAACACGGCCGCCAGCAGCGCGTACACCAGCGTCGTGCGGATCGCGCGCAGCAGCGAACCGTCGTCGGCGATGGTCCTGAAGTTGTCCAGGCCCGTGAAGGCGATGTCCGCGTGGTACGAGGACCAGTTGGTGAACGGGTAATAGAAGTTGAGCAGGTTGGGCACCAGGAAGAAGCCCGCGAAGACGGCGATCGCAGGGAGCGCGAACCACCACGGGTGGTGCACGGCGGCGCGTGGAAGCCGCCCCACGCCCTGGGGTGTGCCCGGTGCCGCAGGTTGCTTGCGCGTACGTACGACCGTGTCCGCCATCGTCAGAACCCGGACGCGCCCTGGGCCTCGGCCACCTGCGCGAACTGGTCCTGGATCGCCTGCGCGACCTGCTGCGGGCTCTTCTTGCCGAAGATCATGTCGGCCAGGTACAGGTGTGTGTCGGGGGCGACGATGGCCTTGGCCTGGAAGACGCCGATCGCCTTGGGCAGGGCCGCGATCTGGGCCCTGGACGTCTCGGGAAGCCCGCCGGGTGTGGGCACGGACGGCTGCACGGACGGGATCTTCATCGTCTTGATGTAGTCCGGGTAGTCCGGGCCGAGCCAGAAGGCGAGGAACTGCCGGGCCGCGTCCTGCCGCTTGTCGTCACCCGTCTTGAAGGCGACGACCCCGTTGGTCTGGTCGGGGGAGTACAGGCCGGTGGCCGAGGAGTTGGCGACCGGGAACCAGCCGATCTTCCTGTCGATCTCGGCGGTGGAGTACGTGGCCTGCAACTGGCTCTGGAAGGATGTGACGTTGAGGACCATGCCGGCCTCGCCCTTCCACAGCGCGTCGGCCTGCCCGGTGAACGTGCCCGTCCGGTAGTTCTTCTGGGCGAGCCCGGCGTCGAGCAGCTTCTCCTTGTACTTCTTGATCGCGCCGACCACCACCGGGTCGGTCCACTTCTTCTTGTTGGCGTTCAGGTCCGCCCACCACTGCGGGCCGAGGTCGGTGAGCTGGAGCTGCATCTGCCACTGGAGCGGCCACTTGTCGCCGCCGGCCTCGTAGAAGGCTGCCGCATCGGTGGTGCCGGCAACCTTGTGGCCGAGTGCCAGCAACTCGTCGTACGACGTCGGGAAGTCCTTCTCGTCGATGCCCGCCTGCCGGAAGACGTCCTTGTTGTAGTACACGCCGAGCATGGCGGGGCTGGTGACGATCGCCGCGTAGCGCTTGCCGTCGATGACGCCGAGGGACTTCTCGGTGTCGCCGAGCCTGGAGACCCATGGTTCACGGTCGAGGGTGAGCAGGTTCTGCTGCGGCTGGACGAACGGCAGTGTGGAGATGGACGGCTGCCAGAACATCAGATCGGGGCGGTCACCAGAGGCCAGCTTCGTCGGCACGTTCTGCTCGTAGAGGTCCGGGATCGCCTGCGTGTCGACCTCGGCGCCGGTGGCCTTCTCGAAGGCGTCGATGACCTGCTCGGGCGCGTCGACCGTGTTCTGCGCGGTCCACATGGTCAGCTTCACGCCGTCCAGCCGTGCGGTGGGGTCCACCGCCGTCTGTGTGGCGTCGTCCGAACCGGAGTGCCCGGCCGTCGGGTCACTGCACGCGGTGGCGGCCAGGCCGGCGGCACATATCAGCGCCAGGGCGGGGAGAACTCTTCTGTCCATCTCGTGCCTTTCTGAGCGGGCGGTTCGGTTCAGAAAGCGGGCTCACAACCGAGGTGCGCACAGGCGCGGTTCAGGAATGGGCGGGAGGCGGCCCCGAGCTCTCCCGCACCACCAGTTCCGGTACGGACAC
The DNA here is from genome assembly GCF_042803315.1 of Streptomyces sp. NPDC057424. NCBI lineage: Bacteria > Bacillati > Actinomycetota > Actinomycetes > Kitasatosporales > Streptomycetaceae > Streptomyces > Streptomyces sp. NPDC057424. The sequence continues at coordinate 19,142 of NZ_JBHVCP010000057.1, read as the reverse complement.
GGGACGCGGGGCGACCGGGGCGGACTCCTCCAGCGCACCGTGCAGCAGGGCGAACGCGGCCCGGCCGAGGCCGGTGAAGTCCAGGCGTACGGTCGTCAGGGACGGGGTGAGGAAGGCGGAGTGCGGAGCGTCGTCGAACCCGGCCACACTGACCTCGCCCGGCACCGGGCGGCCCGTCTCGTGCAGGGCGCGGAGCACGCCGAGCGCGAGGTCGTCGTTGCCGCACAGGATCGCGGTGGCGGACGGGTCACGCGCCAGCTTCAGCGCCGCCTCGTGACCGCCCGCCGGTCCCCAACCGCTCTGCACCGGGCGGGGTTCCGGGGCGCCCGCCTCCTTCAGCGCCTGCCGCCAGCCGCTGGTGCGGGCACTGGTGCGGCGGGTGCTGGAGGGGATGGCGACGTAGTGCACGGTCCGATGGCCCAGGGAGAGCAGATGGCGGGTCGCCGTATAGGCGGCTTCCCGGTCGTCGGTCCACACCCAGGGGCTCTCGCCGCCGGGCGGACTCGCCGGGGTCTCGACCACGCCCACGACGGGCAGCCCGGCGGGCACGGCTCCCAGCGCCCGCACACCGGCGGGATCGTAGGCGATCACGACGATCCCGCCGCCCGCGTCCGCCGCGCGCTGCACCTCGGCGGCGATGGCAGCGTCCTCCGCGGATTCCAGAACGCCGATCCCCACGGCGTAGGACGCGGCGCGGGCGGACTCCTCGATGCCCTGCAGGATCGAGGCGTAGCCGTAGTGGGTGGTGTTCGCGGTGAGCACGGTCACGGTACGGGTGCGCCCGCTGGCCAGAGCGAGGGCGGTGGCGTTGCGCCGGAAGCCCAGCTCCTCGATGGCGGCCAGCACCCGCTCCCGGGTGGAAGGCCGGACGCTGGGATGGCCGTTGATCACCCGCGAGACCGTCTGGTACGAGACCCCGGCGGCCGTGGCGACGTCCCTGATGCTCGCCGGGCGCCTTGTGTGACCGGTCACATTCATGCCAGGATTGTGACCGGTCACACATGGGTCGTCAAGAGACCGTCACGAGGGATTCACGGACCTGCGCATCCCGGCAGCGGGGCGGGGCCAGGAGGGGGAGCACCTTGAGCGGCACGGCGGATGCGGCGCACACGGCCTCCAACCAGCTTGAGAACGAGTTCACTTGGGGGCACGAGGCGCTCGACGCCCGGTTCGCCGTCGGCGCCGGTGGGACAGCGCGGCTGGACCGGCTGGCGCACCCCGACGACGACCGCCGAGCCTCCCCGCAGTCCGCGCTGCCGCTGGTGGAGCTCACCGCCCTCGGCCACGGCAGCGGCTGGTCCGGCCCCCGCTTCACCGGCACGGCCTTCGGTGCGCGCCTCGCCTACCGCGGCCACCGCACCGGCAGCCGCGACGGCTGGGAGTGGCTGACCCTCGAACTCCACGACCCGGGCACCGGGCTGACGGCGTTCGCCGAGCTCAGCTCGCCCACCGGACTGCCCGTGCTGCGCTCCCGCGTCCGGCTGTTCAACGAGGGCCGTGCGCCCCTGGTCGTCCAGTCCGTCAGCAGCCTGCTGCTCGGCGGCCTGCCCGCCCCGGACGCCCTCGACGTCCACCGGGCCCGCAACGACTGGCTCGCCGAGTGCCGTTGGTACGCCGAGCCACTGCGCGCCTCCGTCGCCGACATCAACAGTGAGGTCCACGAGCACGACAGCCGGGCCGCCCTCGCCCTCACCGGGCGCGGCAGCTGGCCCACCGACGGCCATCTGGCCATGGGCGCGCTGACCGAGCGGGACGGCGGCCGGGCCTGGGCGTGGCAGGTCGAGTCCCCGGCCGGCTGGCGCTGGGACCTCGGTGAACGCGCCCACGGCACCTACCTGGCGCTGAACGGCCCCACGGACGCGGAACACCAGTGGCGGATCAGCCTCGGACCGGGTGAGGAGTTCACCACCGTCCCTGGCGCCCTGGCCCTCGGAACGGACCTCGACGCCGCACTGGGCGCCCTCACCTCCTACCGCCGGGCGATCCGCCGCCCGCACCCGGACCACACCGCCCTCCCCGTCGTCTTCAACGACTACATGAACACCCTCATGGGCGACCCGACCAGGGCCAAGCTGCTGCCGCTGATCGATGCCGCCGCCGACGCGGGCGCCGAGTACTTCTGCATCGACTCCGGCTGGTACGACGACGACACCCGGGGCTGGTGGGACAGTGTCGGGGCGTGGCAGCCCTCGCCGCGCCGCTTCCCCGAGGGCGGCATCCAGGCCGTCCTGGACCGGATCCGTGAGCGCGGGATGGTGCCCGGGCTGTGGCTGGAGCCGGAGGTCGTCGGCGTGCGCAGCCCCGTCGCGGCAGAACTGCCGCCCGAGGCGTTCTTCCAGCGCGACGGCGTACGCCTCACCGAACAGGGCCGCCACCAGCTCGACCTGCGGCACCCGGCCGCCCGCGCCCACCTCGACAAGACGGTCGACCGGATCGCCGGAGACTGGGGGGTGGGCTACCTCAAGCTGGACTACAACATCGTCGTCGACCCCGGTACCCAGGCCCCCGGCGACCTCGCCCCGGGAGCGGGACTGCTCGGCCACGCCCACGCCTACCTGGACTGGCTCTCCGGAGTCCTGGACCGCCACCCCGGCCTCGTCGTCGAGAACTGCGCCTCCGGCGGTATGCGCATGGACGGCGCGACCCTCGCCGTGGCCCAGCTGCAGTCCACCAGCGACCAGCAGGACCCGCTGAGCTACCCGCCCATCGCCGCCGCCGCACCGGCCGTCGTCCCGCCCGAGCAGGGCGCCGTCTGGGCTTACCCGCAACCCGGGTACGACGACGGCCTGATCGCCTGGACCCTCGGCGGGGCACTCCTCGGCCGCATCCACCTCTCCGGCCACCTGGACCGCATGTCGGACGGTCAGCTCGCTCTCGTCCGGAACGCCGTCGAGGTCTACAAGTCGATCCGCGGGGACCTCGCCCGGGCCCTGCCGTTCTGGCCGCTCGGCCTGCCCGGCTGGACGGACGAGTGGCTGGCCCTGGGGCTGCGGACCCCCGGCGACGGCATGTCGTACCTCTCCCTCTGGCGGCGCGGCGGACCGGCGGAACTCCGCGTCCCCGTCCGGCATCTGGCGGGCCGGGCCGTCCGGGCGGACGTCCTGCACCCGTCGCCGGCGGAGGCGGGCCGTGCCGTCTGGGACGGGGAGGGACTGACGGTGTCCGTGCCGCGCACGCCCGGTGTGCTGCTGATCCGGCTCGTCCAGGAGCGGTGAGGGCGGCCTCTCACGCGCGTACGGCGTTCCGCTCCCGCGCCTGATCGCGTGCGTCCCGGCGGAACGCCCACGCCATCTCGGGCTCGATGACCCAGCGGAACACCCGCCGCACCGGCGGGGTGCACAGCGCGGTCACGAGCACCGCGGCGACGACCGTCACGAGGATCTCGCCCAGGGGCCGGTGCACCCACGCCGGCTCGTACCAGCCCCAGTACTTGGACCCCTGAGCGACGAAGCCGTGCAGCAGGTAGCCGTAGAGCGTGCCCGCGCCCAGCGCGGTGAACCAGGCGCGGCGGCCGGGCACCCAGGCGAGGAAACAGGCGACCAGGAGCAGCGAGCAGCCGAAGGTCACCAGCGTCATGACGGGCCCGTACCAGGAGGGCGCCGCGAGCTCCTCGGCGCTGTCGCGGTGGTAGAACCAGGCGCCGCTCATCCGCGGCACCGCCCAGTAGGCCACGGCCAGTGCGCCGGCGAAGACCGGCACGGCGACGATCCGTGCCGCACGGCGCCGCACCAGGCGGAAGTGCTCGGGCCGCAGCAGCAGACCGAGGACGAAGTACGGCAGGAACTGCAGTGTGCGCTGCAGGTCGAGGTCGTTGCCGATGGACGGCGAGAGCGTCGCCAGCATCGCGACGACGAGGGCGGTCGGCAGCGGCCACCGCACGCGCTGCCAGACCGGCGTGGTGAGCCGCCAGATGAACAGGGCGGCCAGGAACCAGGTCAGGTAGAGGGGGTCCAGCAGGCTCACCGGGCGGTCCGGCTCCTGGTCGGTCCACCGGGTGAACAGCGTGTACGCGGTCTCGAAGACGACGTACGGCACGGCCAGCCCGGTGAACAGGCGCCTGATCCGCCCCGGGCCCGCGTCGAACGAGCGTGAGAAGTAGCCGGAGATCACGATGAACGCCGGCATGTGGAAGGCGTACACGACCATGTAGAGCGCGTAGGCCGCCCGGCTGCCGTCCCGCAACGGCTCCCAGGAGTGTCCGATCGCCACCAGGACGATCGCCAGGTACTTGGCGTTGTCGAAGAAGGCGTCCCGCCGGACGGCAGGTTCCGTCACCGGCGGCGCGTTGCGTTCCGTCCCGCCGGTCACGGCCGCGCGCATGCGCAGGGTGTCCTCGCTCATCACGCCTCCTGCGCGGAGTTCGGGGAACCCGGACGGGTGGATGCGCGTCTTGCCGGAGATACGGCGATGGGGTGCCGGTGCGACATCCCCGCCGCATGACCACTGCGGGGCGGCGCAAACCGCTTTCTTTGGGGCTGTGGCGCGGATCACATCAACGACGGTGCCGCCGGGCCCGGGCGCGGCGGCACCGTGGCGTGAGGGTGCGGTCAGCTGACCGAGCAGTCGGCGCCGTTCAGGGTGAAGGCCTCCGGGCTGGGGTTCGCGGCCGACCGGGTGGCCGTGAATCCGAGGGTCACCGAGCCCGACGCGGGAATCGTCGCGGTGTACGAGGCGGCCGCGACGCTCACCTCGGAGCCGCTCTGGGTCGCCGTACCGCCCCACAGGTTGGTGATGCGCTGGCTGTCCGGGAAGGTCCAGCGCAGCGTCCAGCCGTTGATCGCGGACGTGCCGGTGTTGCGGAGGACGATCTCGCCCTGGAAGCCGCCGGACCAGCTGCCCGTCACCCGGTAGCCGACCCCGCAGGCCGACGGTGAGCCGCCGGGAGAGGTCGTGACCGTCACCGTGCCCGAGCGGGGCGAGCGGTTGCCGGCGGCGTCGCGGGCGTAGACGGCGAAGGTGTGAGAGGTGGCCGGGGACAGGCCGGTGAGGGTGGCGGTGGTCCGCGTGCTGCTGGTGACGGCCGACTCGGTGCCGCCGCTGATCCGCACGATGTCGTAGCCGGTGACGCCGGTCGCGTCCGTGGCGGCGGCCCAGGCCAGGGTCACGGACGAGGAGGTCACACCGGAGGCGGCCGGGGTGCCGGGGGCCGTCGGGGGCGTGGTGTCGCCTCCGCCGGAGCCGTAGACCGCGGCCTCCTCGGCGGTGGCGGCGATGCCGTTCGCGCCGTTGAAGAGCCGCTGACCCCAGGAGGTGAGCTGGTCGGGGTCGAAGTTCGTGACCATGTCCAGGTACTCGACCCCGCCGCCGTTGCCGCTCCACGACCAGCCGAGGTAGCCGAGCCGGAGCTGCTGGGCCACGGCCAGGATGGTGTCCTCGTCGGGGTTGCCGTCCGAGTGGTCATGCCCGAACTCGCCCACGACAATGGGGAGTTTGGCCGTGACGAACCGGTTCAGGTAGTCGGTGATCTCGGCGGCCGTGTCGAAGACGCCGTACATGTGGATCGAGAAGACCGTGTTGGCGTCCGGGTCGGAGGCGAACACCGAGGCGGCGTTGTCGCGCATGGTGAACGCCCAGTCCTGGCCCCAGTTGGGTGCGTCGACCATGAGCGTGTGGTCGAACCCGGCGTTGCGCAGCTTCTGGACGGCAGCCTTGGTGTCGGCCGTCCACGCCGTGTAGTTGCTGTTGCCGTACGGCTCGTTGCCGATGTTGACGATGACGTAGTCCTCCTGGCCGGCCAGGGCGCTGCGCACGCTGATCCAGTAGTCGGCCGCACGGGAGAGGGTCGTCGCTCCGCTCTGCTCGCCGTACCCCGTGGTGTCGTGGACTTCGAGGACGCAGATGAGCCGGTTCTGCTTGCACTGGGAGACGACGTTCGCCACGTCGGAGGTGTCGTTGCGTGTCCAGCGGTCACCGTTGGAGAGGACCACACGGACGGTGTTGGCGCCCTTGGCCTTGATGTGGGCCAAGGAGCTGGTCCGGGTCGGATACCAGGTGTGGGCGTGGTTGACGCCACGCATCACGAAGTCGTTCCCGTTGGCCTCCAGCAGCCGGCCGTTCTGTACCCGGAAGCCGGTGGGCGCCGCCTGGGCCGGCGGGGTGAGAACGAGGAGGGACAGCAACAGGGCGAGGAGGGCGGCGGCAACGGTGGCCGGGCGTGGTGTGGTGGGGGTGGGGCGGAGTCTCATGACGGCTCCAGGAATGGGGGTCGGGTGAGGCACGGTGTCGGTCGCGCCGGCGTGCTGAACGGGGTCCTGCTCCGGGGCCCGGCGGGGGTGGGCCCGTCGCCGGGACGTCTTCGGCCCGGCGACGGCTGTCATCCGGCCGTTGCCCTCGCCGCGCAGGTGACGGTCGCCGCCGGGGTGCCGGCCGTTGCCGGGGCGGAGGCGACGAAGCCGAACGTGGCGCTCGCGCCGGGGGCGAGGGCGCCGTTCCACGCCGCGTTCCCGACGGTGGCCGCGCCGTCGGCGGCCGTGGTGAGGCTGCCGTTCCAGAGCTGGGTGAGACGCGCGCCGTCCGCCGGCACGACGGTGGCGGTCCAGCCCGAGACGGCTGCGGCCGAGGTGTTCGTCACCGTCACCTCGCCCTGATAGCCGCCCTGCCAGGAGGAGACGGCCCGGAAGCGCGCGGTGCAGGCGGCGGGGTCCTCGCCCGGGTCACCCGGACCGCCCGGGTCCTGCGGAACGCCGGCGTCGAGGGCCGCCGCCAGGGCCGGGAACCAGCGGGCGGCGATCTTGTCGTCGCCGGAGGCGTTGGGGTGCACGCCGTCGTAGGTGTCGGTGGCCGTGCTGAAGCCGGTCCACTGGTCGACCACGGTGACGGGGGAGCGGTCGGTGCCGGTCGCCCGGGCCCAGCCGGGAATCCGCGCGTTGAAGTCGGTGACCCGCTGCGCACAGGCCGCGCAACTGCTCGGGTTCATGGGGATGAGCTGCGCCACGAGGATCCGCATGTCCGGATTCGAGGCCCTCATCTGCGCCACGAGCTTGGTGTAGGCGGCGAGGATGCGGTCGGGGGCGATGCTGCTCCAGACGTCGTTCGTGCCGAAGTGCATGACAACGATGTCCGGGCGGGTGGAGGCCAGCCTTCCGGGCAGCAGGTTCTGGTCCGCCACGTTGGTGGCCAGTTCGCCGCCGTGGCCCTCGTTGTCCCCGTCGTGCGCCTGTCCGCAGCCCTGTGGGGGGAGGGTGCCGACGAAGTCGATGTCCTGGTATCCGCTGTTGACCAGCCGGTTCCACAGCACGGCCCGCCAGCAGCCCGGTGAGCCGGTGATCGAGTCGCCGAGCGGCATGACACGCACCGGGTCCGCCGCGGGCGCGGCCGACGCGGGGGGTGCCGACGCGATGCCGAGGGGGAGGAGCAGGGCGGCCAGGAGTCCGAGGACGGATACGGCCCGTAAGTGCGGGGACGAGTGGGGGGTTCTGTGCATGGTGGTCCCTTCCCATGGATGAGGTGGGAGCGCTCCCACCTCATCAAGCCACTGTTGTCATTGACGCGTCAAGAGGTGTGGTGGTGTGAGGGCCATGTCCACGGGGCGGAAGCGGGTGGCGACGATCACCCGGTACGCCCCCGGCGAGGCGTTCGCGTCCGGCGCGCGCTCGCACTGCCCGGCCAAGGACCCGCACGGCACGGCGATCCCGCTCGACGCGCACATCGGGCTCGCCGACCCCCGGCTCCGAGAGCCGTCACCACCCCTACCCTGCGGTGGGATCGCAACCACGACCGGGGCGCCGGCAGGGTCGGCAAACTCGACACGGTGCTGGTCTTCCGATGCTGCCGGCAGGACGAGTGCCGCCAGTTCGAGGCCACGCGGACCCGGCTGATCGACGAGCCTGTCGTCGACTGCGTCTCCCCGGCCGGCGGCGGCTGCTTTTCGCCCTGCCCGGTGTGCCGGACTCCTCCGACCGGCTGGGCAGCGTGCCGCTCTCGGCCTGACGCACAAGGCCCGTCCCGAAGTCCCGTCCGTGCCAGAAGTGTTGACCACGTACTGAAAGCGTTTTAGCTTCCCCTCACCGGACACGCCGAAGTGAGGGGGAACCGTGGCAACTGGCTTACGGGAACGACCAGGTGAACAGGGGGTGAGTTCCAGTCACCGCCCGTCCGGAGGGGTGCAGCATCAGCGTAAAGGTTTTCAGAACCGCAGGAGCCGGACGCTGTTCCTGCTCATGCTCCCCGGCGTCGCCTACTTCCTGCTGTTCCACTACGGCGCCCTCGTCGGAAACGTCATCGCGTTCAAGGAGTACGTGCCGTTCGACGGCCTGTGGGGCAGCCCCTGGGTGGGGTTCGGCAACTTCCGGCGCATGTTCGAGGACGGCGCCTTCTGGGACGCGGTCCTCAACACCCTCTGGATCGCGGTCCTCCAACTGGTCTTCTACTTCCCGGTGCCGCTCGGGCTCGCCCTGCTGCTGCACACCCTCACCTGGAGCTCGGTACGCCGGTTCGTGCAGTCGGTGGCGTATCTGCCGCACTTCATCTCGTGGGTGATCGTCGTCGCGCTGTTCCAGCAGGTGCTCGGCGACACCGGCCTGCTCAACAGCGGCCTGAGCGGGGCCGGTCTGCACACCGTCGACATCATCGGCGACCCGGACGCCTTCAAGCCGCTCGTCGTCGCCCAGGTCATCTGGAAGGACGCCGGCTGGGGCACGATCATCTTCCTCGCCGCCCTGGCCCAGGTCGACGAGCAGCAGTACGAGGCGGCCGCCATCGACGGCGCCGGGCCCTGGCGGCGCTTCTGGCACGTCACGCTGCCCGCCGTCCGCCCGGTGGTCGTGCTGCTGCTCATCATGCGGCTCGGCGACATCCTCTCCGTCGGCTTCGAGCAGATGCTGCTGCAGCGCGACGCGGTCGGCCCCCAGGCCGCCGAGGTCATCGACACCTTCGTCTACCACCAGGGCATCGTCGGCGGCGACTACGGGTTCGCGGCGGCGGCCGGCCTGTTCAAGGGGCTCGTCGGCGCCCTCCTCGTCTACGCGGCCAACAAGGTCGCCCACCGCCTCGGCGAACAGGGGGTCTACCGGTGAGCGCGTCCGCCCGGCCCGCCTGGATGGAGAAGCCCCGGCCGCTCACCCAGGCCGCCAAGGTCCTCGCCCTGGCCACGGTCGTGCTGCTGGTGTGCGTGCCGTTCCTGGTGATCGTCTCGACGTCACTGGCCTCCACCCGAGAGGTCGTCGACAACGGCGGCTGGGTGCTGTGGCCCAGCGAGCCCACGCTCGACGCATACCGCGACATCTTCGACGGCGGCATCGTCACCCACGCTCTCGGCGTCAGCGCCGGCGTGACCATCGCGGGCACCCTGCTCAGCCTCGCCTGCACGGTGACCCTGGCCTACGCGCTGTCCCGCCCGGGCGTCCTCGGTGGCAAACCCGTGCTGCTGCTGGTGCTGTTCACGTTCCTCTTCCCGCCCGGCATGATCCCGGGCTTCCTGCTCGTCAAGGAACTCGGCCTGCTCGACTCCTACGCCTCACTCGTCCTGCCCGTCCTGGTCAACGTGTTCAACCTGGTCGTCCTGCGCGGCTTCTTCCAGTCGGTCCCCGAGGAGCTCTACGAGGCCGCCCGGCTGGACGGGGCAGGGGACTGGCGGGTGCTGGTGTCGGTGGTGCTGCCGCTGTCCAAGGCCGCGCTCGCCGTCGTCGGCCTGTTCTACGCCGTGGCCTACTGGAACTCCTGGTTCTACGCCTCGCTGTACCTGGAGAGCGACCACTGGCCGCTCCAGCAGGTGCTGCGCACCTATGTGGTGGCCGGGGCCGGGCTCACCGACGCGACCACCGGAGAGGCCACCGTCACCGCCCCGCAGACCGTGCAGATGGCGGTGCTCGTGATCGCCACCGTGCCGATCCTGCTGGTCTACCCCTTCCTGCAGAAGTACTTCACCAAAGGCGTGCTCACCGGCGCCATCAAGAGCTGACACGAGGTGGTTCACCCATGCCCCGCATGTCCCGACGCACCCTTCTGCGCTCCATGGCGGTGGGCGGTGCCGCCGTCTCCGCCCCCGGTCTGCTGACCGCCTGCTCCTCGGGCTCCGGCGACGGCGACGTCTCCAACGCCGGGAAGAAGCTCGCGCCGTGGCCGGCGTACAGGCCCGCGGCGGGCCCGGAGCCCGACCTCGCCCCCACCGGCGAGGGAGTCCAGGCCGGTTACACCTCCTACCCGTCCGACCTGGTCACGTCGGTCTCCCGCACCCCCGGCGACGGCTCCACCGTCCGCGTCATGACCGTCTCCTTCGGCACGCCGCCCAAGCCCGCCTCCGCCAACCGCTTCTGGGCGGCCGTCGAGAAGGCCCTCGGCGTGACGATCGAGTACACGATCATCTCCCAGGCCGACTACCAGAAGAAGATGGCCACGGTCATGGCGGGTGATGCCGACGCCCTGCCGGACATCATCAACATGTTCGCCGGCTTCACGCTGCCCCGGGAGGCGCAGTTCGTGCAGCGACGCGCCCAGGACCTCACGCCGTACCTGTCCGGCGACGCGATCGCCGACTACCCCAACCTCGCCAACATCCCCACCCACGCCTGGCGCGACATGGGCCGTATCGGCGGACGCCTCTACGGTGTCCCGCTGGAACGCCCGCTGCCCGGCTCGACGCTGTGGATCAACCAGGACATGTTCGCCGACTCGGGGATGAAGGTTGGCTGGAGCGCCGAGGACTTCACCGCAGTGGCCCGGCGTGGCACGCACGGCAGGACGTACATGCTCGGCGCCGCCAACGGGTCCCTCTTCGGCAACGGCTTCCACTCCGCCGCCCACAACGCCCCCCAGCGCTGGGCCGTCACCAAGGACGGCACCTTCCTGACGGCGGCCGCCGACGAACGCTACAAGGCCTCGATCGCCTTCCAGACGCAGCTGCGCAAGAACGGCTCCTACCACCCCGACGCCACCTCCATCTCCCAGATCGACCTGACGACCCTCTACTACAACGGCACCGTCGGCTCGATGCAGGACGGGTTCGGCGCCTACCTGCCCAAGTACCGGGAGTCCAAAGGCAAGATGAACCCCGCTGCCGCCCTCCCGTACGGCGTCGGCGGCGAGCCCGGCGGCATCGTCGCCGCACGCCGCTCCTTCGGTTACACCGTGCTGAAGAAGGCGAAGAAGGAACGCGTCCAGTTGCTGCTGCGCGTCCTCGACTACCTCGCCGCGCCCTTCGGCAGCCGGGAATGGGAGCTCGTCCACTACGGCGTCGAGGGCGTCCACTTCACCCGCGGCAAGGACGGCTCGCCCGAGCTCACCAAGCTCGGCGAGGTCGAGAACAACACCAACCTGCCGCTGAAGTACCTCGCCGAAGGCCCCCAGGTGCTGTTCCTGCCCGGCATGCCCGACGCCGCGCGGGCGCTGCACACCTGGCAGCGGAAGGTCGTACCGCACGCCATCCGCGACGCCTCCTTCGGGCTGCAGTCCGCGACGAACAACTCCCACGGCGCCACCCTGAAGACGTTCCTCGACGACACCGTCACCGGGATCATCGCCGGGCGGCTGCCGTTGACGGAGTGGGACGCGGCGGTGCAGAAGTGGCGGAGCCGGGGCGGCGACAGAATGGCCGACGAGTACGCGAAGGACTACGCGGCCAACGCCTGAACAGCGGTGGGCGGAAGAGGAGACGCGGGGGATGGGGAACGACATGGGGACCAAGGGGCGGGTCACGATCCGCGACGTCGCCGACCGGGCGGGCGTGTCCACGGCGACCGCCTCTCGCGCCCTCAGCGGCAACCACCCGGTGCCCGCCGCGACCCGGGCCCGGGTCCTGCGCGCGGCCCGCGACCTCGACTACGTGGCCAACGCGCACGCCCGCGCCCTGGTCGGCGGCGGTCGCAAGATGGCGGCCGTCGTGGTCCGCCAGGTCACCAGCCCCTTCTACGCGCAGGTCGCCGAGGGTGTGGAGGCGGAGGCCGCCGACCGCGGCTGGCTCTGCGTGGTCGGCGCCACCGGCGGCGACGCACAGCGCGAGTTGGAGTTCGTGCAGCTCATGCGGGAGGAAGGGGCCCGGCTGGTGATCCTGGTCGGCGGGGTCGTCGAGGACGACGCCTACCGCGAGCGCGTCGCCCACTACGCCCACGCCCTCGACTCCTCCGGCGCCCGCCTCGTGCTCTGCGGCCGGCCCGCGCCGGGACCCGAAATCCCCGCGTTGGTCGTGGAGTTCGACAACGAGGCCGGAGCCCGCGCCGTCACCGGTCATCTGCTGTCGGCCGGGCACCGCGGGATCGTCTTCCTCGGCGGGCTGCCCGGCAACACCGCCCTCGACGCCCGCGTCGCCGGCTACCGGGCCGCCCTCGCCGAGCACGGGCTGCCGCCGGAGGCCGCGCAGGTCGTCGACTGCGGACTCGGCCGCGCCGCCGGCCACCGCGCCATGACCGGACTGCTGAAGAAGACACGGGAGTTCACCGCCGTCTTCGCCGGGGACGACATGGTCGCCGCCGGCGCCCTGCGCGCCATCGCCGACGCCGGGCTGAGCGTCCCCGGTGACATCTCCGTCGTCGGCTACAACGACATCCCCCTCGCCGAGGACTTCAACCCGCCCCTCACCACCGTCCGCACCCCCGCCGAGGAACTGGGACGCGCCGCCGTGCGCATCGCCCTGCGCGACCCCGAGCACGCCGCCGGGGCCCACCACCTGCTCGGCACCCACATCGTCGTCCGCGACAGCGTCGGCCCGCCTCCGCCCGGGCGTGCCCTGTGACCAACGGAGGAACCGCACCCGTATGAGCGCGCCGCACGTGTCGCTCCCCGACCCGACGCACCTTCCCAACCTGCCCCGTCTGCCCCCCGTGGACTCGCTGACCTCGCCCGTCACCGGCTGGACCCGCGCCCACTGGGAGGCCGTCGCCGACCGACTCCTCGACGCCCTGACGCCCTACGCCTCCCCGGGCCTGGCCCAGTACCGGCTCCCCGGGCCCCCCAGCCACTCCGGCCCCTGGTCGGACGGCCTGGAGGGCTTCGCCCGTTCTTTCCTGCTGGCCGCGTTCCGCATCGCCGGCTCGGGCGGGCGCGAGACACCCGGCCTGATCGAGCGGTACGCCGCCGGGCTCGCGTCCGGCACCGACCCGCACAGCCCCGACCACTGGCCACCCATCACCGACCGCGGCCAGCCCATGGTCGAGGCGGCGTCGGTCGCGATCGCCCTGCACGAGACCCGTCGCTGGATCTGGGACCGGCTCGACGACCGCGTACGGCAACGGATCGCCGACTGGCTGGGCGGCTTCGTCGGAGCGGTCGTCAACGACTCCAACTGGCGACTTTTCCAGGTCATCACCGAGGAGTTCCTCGCCTCCGTCGGAGCCCCGCACGAACGCCGGGAGATCGACGCCGGGCTCGCCCGCCTGGAGGACTGGTACCGCGGCGACGGCTGGTACACCGACGGCGACGGCCGCAAGTTCGACTACTACAACGCCTGGGCCCTGCACCTGTACCCGGTGCTGTGGGCCCGGATCGCGGGGCCGCGCGCCGACCCCGGGCTGGTGGCGGAGCACCGGGCGCGCCTGCGCTCGTTCCTCCACGACCACCAGCACTTCTTCGGCGCCGACGGTGCTCCCGTCCACCAAGGCCGGTCCCTCACCTACCGGTTCGGTACGACGGCGCCCCTGTGGGCGGGTGCGCTCGCCGACGCCACCCCGCTGCCGCCGGGCCGCACCCGCCGCCTGGCCTCGGGGGCGCTGAAGCACTTCGCCGAGCGGGGCGTGCCCGACGAACGGGGGCTGCTCACGCTCGGCTGGTACCGGCCCTTTCCTCCCGCCACCCAGCGGTACTCCGGCCCCGCGTCCCCGTACTGGGCGAGCAAGGCCTTCCTCGGCCTGCTCCTGCCCGCCGGCCACCCCGTGTGGACCGCCTGCGAGGAACCCGGCCCGGCCGAGACGGGCGACGTCCGCCGCGCGCTCCCCGCCCCGGGCTGGCTGCTGCACTCCACCGCGGCCGACGGGCTCGTACGACTCGTCAACCACGGCAGCGACCGCCTGCCACCCCCGCCCGCGGCGTCGGACGACAGCCCGCACTACGCCCGGCTCGCCTACTCCAGCGCCACGGCCCCCGAGACACCACCGGCCCCGCACACCGGCCCCGACAACCACATCGCGCTGCTCGCCCCCGACGGCACACCCACCCCGCGCGGCCGGATCCACCCTCTGGGAGCCGAAGGCGCTCGTGCCGCCTCCTGGCACCGGGCCGTGCTCCCGGGCAGCGGCGACGGGCATCGCATCGAGACGGTCAGCGTGGTCCACGGCGCGTGGGAGGTGCGTGTGCACCGCGTCGACGCGCCGCCCGGCACACCCGTACGCGAGGGCGGCTGGGCCGTCGCCGACGACACCGTGCCCCCGGCCGGGCGGACCGGCCCGGGCCGGGCGTTGGCCCGGCGCGCGGATGGGCTGACCAGCACGATCGTGGGACTGCACGGGTGGCAGGACGCCGCGGCGGCGGTGGCCCACGCGGTCGGCACCAACGCCTGCGGCCACCACTCGGCGACCCCCTGCCTCACCTTGCCCGCCCACCCGGGCGGCACCCACCTCCTGGTGACCCTCGTCGTGCTCAGCGCCGACCCGGACGTGAACGGCGACCCGTGCGCGCGAGTTTCAGGAACGCGCGTACGTGTCGCCGCGACCGGCGAGGTGGAGATCCGCTTCCCGGACGGCACCCTGGAGCAGGTGCCGTGACGACCGGGTCAGGCCGCGGAGCGGCTCCGCGTCACCGCCTTCCTCAGCAGCGGCCACACCAGCAGCAGCACGATCACCGCGTACACGGTCACCGCGAACGGCGTGTTGACCAGACCGGTCACGCTTCCGTCGCTGATCTGCAGGGAGCGCCGCAACTGCTGCTCGGCGTTCGGGCCGAGGATCACCCCGATCACCGCGGGCAGCACGGGCAGCCCGTAGCGGCGCATGCCGAAGCCGATCAGGCCGATGATCAGCAGGATCACCAGGTCGATCACCTCACCGCCGACCGCGTACGCGCCGACCGCCGCGAAGAACATGATCCCGGCGTACAGGTACGGCCGCGGGATGCGCAGCAGCTTGGCCCACACCGGCGCCAGCGGCAGGTTCAGCGCGAGCAGCAGCACCATGCCGACGAACAGCGAGGCGATCAGGCCCCACACCAGGTCGGGTTCGCGCTCGAAGAGCAGCGGGCCCGGCTGGATGCCGTACTGCTGGAAGGCGGCCAGCATCACGGCCGCGACCGCCGTGGTCGGCAGGCCCAGGGTCAGCATCGACACCAGGGTGCCCGCCGCCGAGGCCGACGCCGCCGACTCCGGGCCCGCGACCCCCTCGATGGCGCCGTTGCCCCACTCGTCCTTGTGCTTCGACAGGCGCTTCTCCGTCACGTACGACAGGAAGGTGGGGATCTCCGCGCCGCCTGCCGGGATCGCGCCGAACGGGAAGCCGATGAACGGGCCGCGCAGCCATGACTTCCAGGTCCGGTTCACCTCCGCGCGCCCCAGCCACGGCCGCCCGACCGGGATCGGCTCCGGCGGTCTGCGCCGCAGGTGCGCGGCGACCCACAGGGCCTCGCCGATCGCGAAGAGCCCGACCGCGACGATCACCACGTCGATGCCGTCGGCCAGTTGGAGTGAGCCGAACGTCAGGCGCTGCTGGCCGGTCATCTGGTCCAGGCCCACCAGGCCAAGAGTGAGTCCGATCAGCAGGGAGGCGAGGCCCCGGATGCGCGACGAGCCGAGCACCGAGGTCACCGCGATGAACGCTAGGACCATGATGGCGAAGTAGTCCGGCGCCCCGATGTCCACGGCCAGCTTGGCGACCGTCGGTGCGAGCGCCACGAGAAGGAGCGTGCCGATCAGGCCGCCCGTGAAGTGACCGATCGCGGCCGCCGCCAGGGCCTGCGCGCCGCGCCCGGACTTGGCCATGGGGTTGCCCTCCATGGCCGCCACCACCGCCGCGCTCTCACCCGGGGTGTTGAGCAGGATGGAGGTGGTCGAACCGCCGAACATCGCGCCGTAGTAGATGCCGGCGAACATGATGAACGCGCCGATCGGGTCGAGGCCGTACGTCACCGGCAGCAGCAGCGCCACCGCCATCGCCGGGCCGATGCCCGGCAGTACGCCGATCGCCGTGCCGAGCAGCACACCGATGACGGCCCAGAGGAGATTGATCGGCGTGAGGGCCGTACCGAAGCCGTCCAGAAGGGAGTTGAAGGAATCCATGTCACAGCACTCCCATCAGCGGACCGCCGGGCAGGGGCACTCCGAGCAGGTTGTTGAAGAGGGTGTAGGTGACGAGGGAGAGCCCGGCCGCGAGAAGCGGGTCACGGTCGATCCGGCGGCTGCCGAGCGCGAACGCCGCGCCCCAGAAGAGCAGCGCACCCGCGACGGGGAAACCGGCCGGCTCGATCAGGACGGCCGCGCCGAGGAACACCCCGGAGAGCAGCAGCACCGTGCGCCAGTCGGCGGGCTCGGACAGGTCGATGTCCTCACCGCCCTCGGCCTGGCCCCGGCCACCGCGCAGCACGTCCACGGCGAGGAGCGCGGCGATCACCAGCAGACCGGCACCGACGACGACCGGCACGGTCTTCGGGCCGACCGGGCCGCGCTGGGCTATGTCGACGTCCATGGTGAGCGCGTCCGTCAGGACGAGGACGCCCAGCATCAGCAGCAGTACGCACACTCCGAGTTCGGAGTGCTCCCGCAGCCACGAGCGCCGCTCGTCACGCTCGGCGGGGGGAATGTCGGTCTGCGTCGTCACAGTCCCAGCTCCTTCAGCACCGAAACCACCCGCTTGTCCTCGGCGTCGAGGAACGCGCCGAACTCCTCACCGGTGAGGAAGGCGTCGTCCCAGCCGTTCTGCCGCAGGGACGTGCGCCACTCGTCCGAGTCGTGGAGCTCCTCGATCAGCTTCACGAGCTTGTCGCGCTCCCCGTCGTTCAGGCCGGGCGGGGCGACGATGCCGCGCCAGTTGGTGAAGTTCACGTCGTAGCCCGCCTCCTTCAGCGTGGGCCCGTCCAGGCCCTCGACGCGCTCCGGGCCGGTGACCGCGAGGAGACGCAGCTCGCCCGCCTTGATCTGGTCCAGGTACTCGCCGACCCCGGAGACACCGAAGGCGACCTTGTTGCCGAGGATCGAGGCGAGGAGCTCGCCGCCGCCGTCGAAGGGGATGTAGTTGACCTGCTTCGGGGAGATCCCGGCGGCCCGCGCCATCAGCATCGGCGCGAGGTGGTCGGGCCCGCCGGGCGACGAGCCGCCGCCCACGGGGAGCTTGCCGGGGTTCTCCTTCCAGGCGCCGATCAGGTCGTCGATCGTCTGGTACGGCGAGTTCTTCGCCACGACGACCACGTCCTGCTCCTCGGTGAGCCGGGCGATCGGTGTGGTGTCTCCGAGCGTCTTCGGCGCGTCGTTGGAGCGGACGGCGCCCACGACCCCGAGGCCCATGGACATGGCGAGCTTGCCGTTGCCGTGCTCGCTCACCAGCCGGCTCAGACCGACCGTGCCGCCGGCGCCGGGCAGGTTGAACACCTCGATGTTGTGCGTGAGTCCGGCGTCCTCGGCGTTCTTCGCTGCCGTCCGGGCCGTGATGTCGTAGCCGCCGCCGGGCGTGTTGGGGACCATGAAACGCAGGCCCGGGATCTGTGTGCCGGTCTCGGAGCCGCTGCCGGTGGTCAGCAGCGGCGGTCCGGCGAGCACGAGCACGGCGGCCCCGAGCAGGGCCAGGGGGGTGCGCAGGCGCACGAGTGCCACCACCTGTCGGTACGTCGATGCGGGTAGGGAAAGGCCCTGTGGGGGAGGGTGATGTGCGCCACATGGTGCCCGGGCCGCAGTGGCCTGTCTCCCTTGCGGAACCAACGGAGGTTCTGGTCTTTGTGGTCACCGGGACGACCGCGCGGCCGCGAACCCGCACCGCGAGACAGGTACGGCTCCGGCGCCGGGGCGCCAGGGCCATTGCATGCGTGGCGGTTCAGCGCCCCCTGCGACGTGTGCGCCCCCTGCGACGTGCGGATCTCCAGGGCGGCCCGCCCGGCGGGCTCCAGGGTTCCTTCGGTCCGGGGCGGCTCGACGGTCGTGTGGTCGCCGGGGAAGTGTGACGGCCCTCGGCCGAGGGGGCGGCGGGCAGCAACTCCGTGTGCTGTCCGGGCGGGAGCATGGACGCCTCCCCGTAGGCGTGCGGGTCGCGCAGCCGGCTCCGCGTACGTCCCGCGCCGGTGCAGGAGGCCTCGATGTGCCGGCCGTGGACCTGCTGGAGACCGCACAGAGCCGTAGGAGGCGGGCACGACCGCCACAGCTCGGCTCCGTCGCCCGCGCGCGGGGCCGGAGCCGTGTTCCGCCCGGTCAAAGCGTCCGAGTGCCCCTGCTCCTAGTGAAGAAACACGAAGATTCGACTGTGTGTTCGCTTGCAGCCGGGGCAACCGGAGGAACGGAGGTTGATAACCATGGTTCCCCTGCTTCTCGTCCTGCTGCTGGCCCTGGTCCTTTTCGGTGCGGGCTTCGCGCTGAAAGCCCTGTGGTGGATCGCGGTGATCGTGCTGGTCCTGTGGCTGCTCGGCTTTGTGCTGCGCACCGCGGACAGTGGTGGCCGAAAGGGCCGCTGGTATCGCTGGTAGACCACACGCCGCCTTCGGCGAGCGAAACGTCAGGAATGGGGTAAAGGAAAGTGGTCCGATGCTCTCCCGGGAAAGGCGTTCCATTTCCATGGCCGACACGAAAGACGTCGTAGAACTCATTCTTCAGGACCACCGTCGCATGGAAGACCTCTTCCGTCGGATGCGGAGCGTCGAGGACGACCGGGCGGGTGCGTTGCGGGAGTTCGCGGACCTGCTGATCGCGCACGCGCAGGCCGAGGAGGCCAGGGTCTACCCGGCGCTCAAGCGGTACAAGAACATCGACGACGAAGAGGTCGAGCACGGCGAGCACGAGCACGACGAGGGCAACGAGGCCCTCCTGGAGCTCCTCGAGGTCGAGGAGGTCGGCTCCGAGGAGTGGGACTCGAAGCTCGAGGAGCTGGTGCAGGCCGTCACCCACCACGCCGACGAGGAGGAGCGCACCATCCTCAACGGCGCGCGGGAGAACGTGGCGATGGAGCGCCGCGAGGAGCTCGGCCTGGCGTTCTGGCAGGAGCGTGAGCGTCAGCTGAAGGCCGGGTGCGGTTCCGTCGAGAACGTACGCAAGATCGTCGAGTCCTGACTCGAACATGCCGGCCCGGATGGCCACCCCCCCCGCGGGCGGTGGC